>JARKOK010000023.1 GCA_029975765.1 Aggregatilineales bacterium | reverse complement strand
GATGTGAATTTAGTAAAGCACCTGACACACGAAGTTGTAAAGATATTGTGGGGCTTTACTAATTGGTAGGACTAAATTACCTATAGGAGAGAGCATGACTCAGCATAATCCCCTGGCCTGTATTCTACCGCCCTATGTTGCCGAGAAAGTAGTGCAGAACGGTACGCCCACTCAGAAAGAATGGGCGCAGAAGACGATCCTGGAATCAGGCAAACTGCGCGGCCAGCGGGCCGCTGCCGCCGACCTGACCTCGCGCGGCGAGCGGTTGGGCGCGCCGGCGCGGGATTGCAACGTATACGACGCTCAGACCGGCACGAACCTGCCCGGCGTGAAGGTGCGCGGCGAGGGCGCTCCACCGGTGAACAATCCGAACCTGCCGGATATTGACGAAGCGTTTGACGGCGCAACAGCGACCTACGATTTTTACAAAACCCACTACAACCGGAACTCGATTGATGACCGGGGCATGGCGTTGGTTTCTACCGTCAACTATGGCCTGAATTAAGACAACGCGTTCTGGGACGGCACACAGATGGCCTACGGGCGTGGGCATGAGTCACTGCCGCCCGGCGAGCGGCTGTTTAACCGTTTCACGATTGATCTGGGGGTGATCGGCCACGAACTTACACATGGCGTGGTGCAGTATGAAGCCGGTCTGGTGTACTTCCAGCAGGCCGGGGCGCTTAATGAAAGCTGGGCCGATGTGTTCGGGTCGCTGGTGCGGCAGTGGACGATGAACCAGACGGCAGCCGACGCGGACTGGATTATCGGCAAAGGGCTGTTTTCCAGCAACGTGAATGGGGTTGGCATTCGTTCGATGAAAGCGCCGGGAACGGCCTACAATGACCCGGTGATCGGCAAAGACCCACAGCCAGGGCACATGAAGGACTATATCGTCACCTCCTCCGATAATGGCGGCGTGCATCTCAATTCCGGTATTCCGAACCACGCCTTTTATGTCACAGCGCGCGAGATGGGCGGATATGCCTGGGAAAAAGCCGGCAAAATCTGGTACGTCGTGCTGTGTGACAAAATGACCCGCATGTCGCAGTTTAATGACGCGGCGCGGCTGACCCATGAAGTAGCGGGGGCATTGTACGGCCAGGGCAGCCTGGAACAGCAGGCGGTTAAAACCGGCTGGAAGGAAGTGGGTATCCCGGTAGACGCCAGTGAAGTCGAGAAAGTGGATCTTTCCGGCTGCACGCGGCTGGTCGGTGGGCTGGTGGTGCTGCTGCTGGGTCTGGCCGGGAAACGGGCCTTAACCAAGAGGAATTAACTGATATGCAGATTCACTTTGAACGCAGCGGCGGTTTTGCCAATATTCGGGTAGCGGGGACGGTAGATACCGATACCCTGCCACCTGAAGAAGCACAGGCTTTGCACGAGCTGGTCACAAGCGTGCGCTTCTTTGAACTGCCGTCGGTGCTGCCTGCGGTGCCGGGTGGCGCGGACCGGTTTCAGTACACGGTGACGGTTGAAGAAGGCGACCAGCAGCATACGGTCGAAATACCGGAGTCGGCGGCGACTGGCGATTTTGCCAATCTGGTCGGACGGCTGACGGTGCTGGCCCGCCAGCGCCGGGATGAATAGACGGACGTAGTACATGGGGAACGGATACGCAGCCGCGTGCCCGTTCCCTATCCGTAACGCACGTTCACCGGCTCGGATTATGCCAGACTCTCGATCACCTCGGCAGCGTTATCCTGGAAGGTGTTGTCGTTAAGCATCACCCCCGGCTGCGCGACCAGCAGTACGGCCTGCTCAACATTTTTGGCGAAGGTATTGCCCGACAGCCGCGTGTCAGAAATCCGGTGAAAACGCGCGCCTACCCGGTTGTCACGGAACGTGTTGCCAGTCAGAACATACCCATGCCCCTCGATACCCTGGATTTCCGGGCCGGTGTAGCCGTCAAAACCAATCCGGTTGTTTTCAAACAGATTGCCTTCAATCAGGAAATCGTGGTTGGTTTCCCAGCCGCGCCAGATTTCCAGCACCTCACCGCCGCGTGTGAACAGACGCAAACCCTGCCCGTTAGTCAGAATCCGGTTGTTACGAATGGTGAAGTGGTCACTGTGTTCGATGGAAATGCCGCACCAGCGGTTGAATTCCACATGATTGTCTTCGAGTACGTAATCGCGCGCGTAGCCAATCCAGACCCCATAGTTGGAACGGCTGCAATCGTTCCGGCGGAAAATATTGCCCTGTGAGAAGGATGCCTCAATCGCGTTGTTGGGACTCAGCCGGAAGTCGTTGTCCTCGACAAGATTGTCGTTGCACGGACGTTTGCCGCCCTTAAAGTCGTAGCCGCAGATGTAAATACCATCACCACCACACAGGGCGCTGTTTTTGAGTATCGTATTCCGGCTCGACCCTTCTACCAGCACGATGCCAGCGGCGTCCGCCTCTACCCGAATCGAGCCATTTTCGGGGCGGCGGTAGACGCGGTCGCAGAAATCCAGTTGGTTGGTCTGAATCACATTGTCGCTGGAGGCGTTCAGGTACACACCCCAACCGCTGTTAAATGACCCATTGTTGTTTTCGATGGTTACATTCGAGCAGCCGTACAGCAGAACGCCGTTCATCTGGTGCTGAAAGTCGCTGTTCCGCACCACGCCGCCCTGTACGTCATGCAGCAAAATCGCGCCGCCGTACACCTGCTCAATTGGATTCCAGAGATAGAGGAAGGTATCAATACCTTCAATCTCTGCTGTATCGCGCACGCGCACATTTTCAACACTGACGTTCTGGCAATGGTCGAAGCGCAGGCCGTGATAGAAGCCGGAGGTGGACAGGTGGCGGATGGTAATGTTTGCCTGATTCTCGGCGCGAACTGCCGCGCCCTCATGCGCTGCATTGACCAGCAGCGCACCGCCACCATCCAGCGTCACGCCGTTCGCACCGATGGTGATGCCCTGCCGCAGCGGATAAACGCCGGGAGCGAATGTAGTATCTTCAGTAATTACCATGCCGTCTACCGGCACGACATTTATTTTCACAGAGGTCTCCTTGTGTTCGTATAGTCAATACACATCTCGTCAACTCTCGCGCAGCCATTCGGCAGAGAGGAGGATTTTGCTGTGCGGCGCGTAGTTCACTCCCGCACAAGAGCAATCACCGCCTCAATCTCATCCCGCGCGCGTTCCAGCGTGCCATCCACAAAGGCCAGCGTTGGGATATAAAACGGCTCATCCGGCAGGCGTTCGTAAGGCGCGTAACCGGATTCAAACACACCGGTGCTGCCCCGGCTGGCCTCGCCGTCGCAGATGTGCCCCATCAACCGGACATAACGACCCACCCAGTTGGGAATCTGCCGCCATTTCGACGTTTGCTGAAACAACGGGAAGATCGGCAGCAGGCCATCGTACCAGTCCTCGCCCGTCACCAGCATATCCGGCCTGCCATCACGCAGGCGGTCAACTAACTGCCGGTAGCCCTCGCGGATGTTAAAATCCGGGTCATTCGTCCAGACTTCCACCGTATCCAGAAATACGGAATCGAAGCTAAAGCGATCCGCTAAGGTCAATATCTGCCGTGTGAGTTCAGTCTGCCAGGCCGGCGCGCCGGGGTTCAGCCACGCCTGCCAGCCGGTGTCCTGGGCACGGCTGGTGTTCCAGTCCGGCTGATTGCCCAGAAAGATATTGCGCGTGGCGGACTTCATGTAGGACGACGGGCCAAACGTATGAAAGTTCGGTTTCCAGGCGTTAGCGCAGTTACCGCCAAACATGGGCATCACATGCACGCCAAGCGCGTGAGCTTCATCGCACAGGCGGGCGAAACCGTCTTCGCCGCCGAGCAGTGGTTCAGGCCGAAAGTCGCCGTACTGCCAGTAATAACGGCCTTCCCAGCCCGGCAGATACGCCAGCACATGCCGGCCCTCGATGCGTTCCGCCACGAAACGAATGGTGTCCAGCATTCGGGCATAGTCGTTAAAGATGTAACCCGACCAGTGCATCCCGTGTAAAGTCAGCACCAGTCGCAGATCCCGCGCCCAGGCTGGCACGTCGCCGCGCTGCTCCCAGGGGGTCAGGCCGGCATGGTTTTCGGCGAAACGTAACTGATCCTGCCGGAAAGCCTCTGGCTGGGTCACACGCGCGAAAATCCATTCCGGGGTGGTGATGTGAGTGTCAAACAGGCGCGCATCTTCCTCGTGGATGCACTCAACAGCGTACTGTCCCGCCAGCCGGCCCATACGTTCGCGGTAGGCGCAGAAGCGTTTGGCGCGATAGGCGGCATCCTCACAGCGGAAGCCCAGCAGGGTATGATCCGGCAGCGCGACCAGCCAGTAAGGCAGCCGCAGCGGATTCGGGTAGCGGTCGAGCAGTCCGTCGGCAGGCACATCGCGCGGCTGGTCGAGCATGTCCAGCAGGTGCACCGGCGGCAGATCGCGGATCAGAACTTTAATGCTGGTGATCTTGTCTGGTGCCGCTGCGCTGACGGTGCAGCGCAGTTGGTGACGATCAACCTGCGCTTCTACCGTTACGCTGCCAGCGGCGGCGTGCTGCCCACCGCCCCACGTCAGGGCAACACAGCGCAGCCGCCAGCGTGTGCCTTCCTCGCTGATCGTGACATGTTCCGGCGACAGGCCGTAGATATTTTCCAGGGTAATCACCTGAAAACTGAGCTTCCAGCCCGCAATTTCAAAGACAGGGTCGTTGTTATCAAAACTGTAGAACTGCATATCAACCCTTCACGCCGCTGAGGGCGATGCCCTGCACAAAATATCGCTGCGCCACGATGTATACGATTAATACCGGCAGCATCACGACGACCGAACCCGCCATCAGCAGCGGCCAGTTGGGTTGTAAGAAAGCATTTGGCCGCGCGTTGAAATAGGCCAGCCCCAACTCCAGCGTGCGCATTTGTTCGTTGCGGGCGATCAGCAGCGGCCAGATGAGGTCAGTCCAGGTTCCCATGAAAGCGAACACGCCCAGCGTTGCCAGCGTTGGGCCGTTGAGCGGCAGGAAAATACGGGAGAAGATCGCCCATTCGCTCGCGCCATCA
>JARKOK010000585.1 GCA_029975765.1 Aggregatilineales bacterium | reverse complement strand
GCTGCGAGCCGGAGCGACGATTGACGTGTTCTGGAGCTGGTACGCCAGCACGCGGGAGTATCTACAGCAGCATCTCGATAACGCGATCTACGATGTGCGGGTTAACGGGGTGGCGCTGTCCAACTGGCGTTCCTACGCCACGCGCGTGCGCCAGCAGGACGACGGTAACTACTGGGTTTACTGGTTTGTACCCTACGGCCCGCTGCCAGCCGGCCAGTACACGATCAGTTTTAACCTGACCTGGCGTAACGCGATCACCGACGGCTACGACTCGTTCGGGCCGGGCACAACGACCGCCAGCGAAAGCGGGAGCTGTACCTTTACGGTGCAGCCGTAGTACCTCAACCAGATGAGAATGACGGGTGCTGTAGGGGAGCGCCTGTGTGCGCTCGCCTGCGCTCGCCTGCGCTCGCCGGTGGGCGGCCACATCGGGCCGCCCTTACGACCCATCAGATTAATATTGTCGGTGTAGTACGGGACACGGCCTGCCGTGTCCCGGCGATTTCAATGGAAGGCGGCGGCGCGGCTTATTCCCGGTAGCGGTGGGCAAGGCGGTACATTTCCAGCACGTTTTCCAGCGGCGTGTCGGATTGAATGTGGTGCGAACTCGCCAGGATGTAGCCGCCGTTCTCCCCCAGCACGCGCACCCGGTCGCACACTTCGTCGGCCACGTCCTGCGTGGAGCCGCGCGGCAGCGTCCTGATGATGTCAATCCCGCCGTGAAAACTCAGCCGGTCGCCAAACTCACGTTTGAGTTTCTCCGGTTCCATGCCTTTCGCGTCCGCCTGAATCGGATTCAGCAGGTCAATCCCCATATCCAGCAGCGCCGGGATCAGCGGGTACAGCGCGCCGTCGCAGTGATACATGACCGGCTTGCCAAACGCTTTCGCCGCTTCAATCAGCCGTGTATGGTACGGGCGGATGAATTCCTCCCACATCCCGCGAGACATCATTAGCGAGTGCTGCGTCGCCACATCGTCATAGAAGTACACCATGTCCAGCCGGTCGCCCGCCAGTTCCAGCACGCGGCGGGTGTTCTCGACAATTGTTTCGGTGATACGATCCATGATATACAGTGGGATGGACGGGTCAATCGCCAGGTCCATCAGAAACTGCTGCATCCCGCGTAACTGCCACGCCAGTTCGAACACCGAGCCGATACGAAAACGGATGTGATACTCCGTTAGCTGGTTGATTTGCCCGATGACTTCCGGCAGCGGCGAGAAATCCCACCAGTCCGGCTGCGGCCAGGGGAAGGCTTTCAGATCGTCCACCGATTCGGCGCTTTCCAGCGGCCAACTGGCGAATTCCTCATAAGCGCCGGTCTGATTGTGCGCCAGCCGGATGTGATGCCCCCAGATGTCGTACCACTGGTCATCCGGCGTGCGCTGCCGCCACATCCGCGCCGGTGTCGAGCGGCTCATCGCGCCCCACCAGTCTGCCGCCGCACCCGGTTTGAGAACCGCCAGCGGCGGCTGGCAGAACATATCATACGACAGCACCCGCGTATCTACTTCTAACCGGCGCAGGACGGCCTCGCGCTCTGGCTGGAGATAATCCGGGCGGCTGACGGTGATCGCGTCCAGCTCGAAATGTTCCACCAGCTGCGCCCAGATTTCCGGCGTTGCCAGAAAATCAACTGGCACGCGGTCGGGTTCCTGATGGTTCAGCGCCGTCAGCACGCGCTGGCGCGGGGTTATGGCTTGTGTGGTCAAAAACGCTGCTCCCTGAATGATCGGCTTTCAATCGTGGCGCGGCAGGGGCGGATTTTTAAACCCGCCCCTGCACAACCCAATAATCTACTTCATCCACTTCTTGTATACATCCGGCACGACCGTCTGCGGCTTGCTGAACCACTTCGGCACGTCCACGCCGGAGTACAGCAGGATGTTGCCCCAGGGGTCAAACGCGCCGGTGCGAACGATGACTTTCGCCTGCCGCGCGATGCCGCCCAGAATCTCCGTATGAGGGATTGGCGCGTGGTCGGCGTCCGGGAACAGGCGTTTCACCTTGTCCAGCAGCACCGGGTTATTGGCCGCCATCTCGTTGGCATAGGACACTTTTTCCGCGATGAAATCTTCCACGATCAGCGACAGGACGGTTTCGAGATCGGGCAAATCCTGCTTGATCGCCAGATCAATCCGCCACACCGAATCGGGGATGGGGAAACCGGCGTCGCACACGATCATCAGGTCGCCGTGCCCCATCGTTGCAATCGCGTGGCTGAGTTCCGCATTCAGTATCTTCGAGCGTTTCACGATGATTTTCTCCTACGATGTTTAAAGAATCTCGGTAGGGACACCCCTACGCATAGGTTGTCCGGTACAGGTCGTCAGCGGCGGCGCGGGTCGCCAGCGACGGAATCACGCCCAGTCTGGTGCAGGCCAGCGCGCCCACGCAGGCCGCGTACTGCACCGCCTCGCGCAGCGGTCGGCCTTCCGCCAGCGCCACTGCCAGCCCGGAATTAAAAGCATCCCCCGCGCCGGTCGTATCCACCACGTCTACGGCGATGCCCGGCACCTGGAACGGCGCCGCGCCGCGTTCCATCACCAGCGCCCCGTTTTCACCCATCGTCACGATCAGCGTTTTGACGCCGCGCGCCTGTAACCGCGCC
>JARKOK010000430.1 GCA_029975765.1 Aggregatilineales bacterium | reverse complement strand
TTTTTTAGACACTTCCGGCGCAGAATCGCGGTAGGCTTTCACCGCGTCGTCCGTTATAATCACCGCGCAATCGTGACAAAGGCAGAATGATTTGAAACCTTTACCCGCCGTAGAGACCAGCCCGCTCGTTCACACGAATGGGACGAAACCGCCCGCTCTCGCGCTGTCTATCGTCATTCCCATTCATAACGAGGTCGCTATTCTGGCTTCCGTCGTGGGCGGTATCACCGCCGAACTGGCCGCGCTGGCTGAACGTTACGAACTGATTCTGTATGAAAATGGCAGCACCGATGAGACGCTGGAACTGGCGCGCCAACTGGCGCAGCGGCAGCCCGAAATCGTGGTGAAAACCAGCCCCCAGGCCAGCTACGGCGCGGCGGTCAAGGGTGGGATTCTGGCGGCACAGGGCGAGCGAATTGTTCTGTTTAATGCTGATCTGTGGGACATCCCGTTTTTGCTGGAAAGCAGCCGGCAGCTTAACACCTATGATATTGTAGTGGCTTCAAAACGGCATCCCGGCTCACGCGATGAACGCCCCTGGAACCGGCGGTTCATTACCTGGGGGTTTAACATGGTGCTGCGCCTGCTGTTTGGCTTCCAGGGAACGGACACACACGGCATGAAAGCGTTTAAACGCGCGGCCATCTGGCCGATCATCCAGCAGTGTGTCACGGATAAGGAAATCTTCGATACCGAAGTGATTTTGCGCGCGCAGGCGGCGGGGTTAAAAATCATCGAAGTGCCGGTGATTGTGGAAGAAACACGCCCCTCGCGTTACAGCCCGCTGGTGCGTATCCCACGTACGCTGCGCGATCTCAACACGCTGCGAAAGGCGCTCAGACAATTATGAAACCAAAGGTGTTGGTCACCCGTGTGATACCGGATGCCGGACTGAAGCGCATCCAGCAGGTCTGCGAGGCCGATATCTGGCCGGAAGTGATGCCGCCGCCGTACAGTGTCCTGAAGGAACGCGCTCGCGGCGTGGATGGCCTGCTGTGCCTGATCACCGACCGCGTGGACGGCGATCTGCTGGACGCTATCGGCCCACAGTTAAAGGTCATCAGCCAGATGGCCGTCGGCGTGGATAACATTGACCTGAACGCGGCGCGGGTGCGCCAGATTCCGGTCGGCCATACCCCCGGCGTGCTGACCGAAGCCACTGCTGATCTTGCCTTCGCGCTGCTGCTGGCCGCCGGGCGGCGGCTGCTGGAAAGTGTGGAATACATCCGCGCCGGTAAATGGCGCACCTGGGAGCCGACAACGCTGCTGGGGGCGGATTTCAGCGGCGCGACGCTGGGCATTGTCGGTCTGGGGCGGATTGGCAAGGCGGTCGCCCGCCGCGCCGCCGGTTTTGACATGCGCCTGCTGGCCTACAATCCGACCATGACAGCCGATGAAGCGGCGGCGGTTCACGCGCGGCTGGTGGATTTTGATACGCTGCTGCGTGAGTCCGATTTCATTTCGATCCACACGCCGCTCACACCGCAGACACGCGGCCTGTTCAACCGCGATGTTCTGGCGAAGATGAAACCAACCGCGATTCTGGTAAACACCGCGCGCGGCCCGATTGTGGAGATGGAGGCACTCTATAACGCGCTGACGACGGGTGTGATCCGCGCGGCGGCGCTGGATGTGACCGACCCCGAACCGCTGCCGCCGGACAGTCCGCTGTTGTCCCTGCCGAACCTGACGATTGTGCCGCATATCGGCAGCGCGAGCGTGTGGACACGCGACCAGATGGCACTGATGGCGGCGGAGAACCTCATCGCGGGGGTGACAGGCCGCCCGCTGCCGCACGCCGTATCGCAGTAAACATTCGATTATGCCGGCTGTGACGAACGCGAACCGCAGTCTGGTTATCGGCGTGGCGCTGCTGCTGGGCCTGTGGCTGGTGCGGCTGCCGGGTTTAGGCGCGTTTCCGCCGTTTATTGATGAAGGCGTCCATATCTGGTTTGGTGAGCGGAGTTTGCAGACCAGCCCTCTCGCATATGCGGCGGAAGGGCGGCTGTTTACGATCTGGTGGCTGCTGCTGTTCCAGCCGCATCTGGCAGCCAGTGTGTGGGTTGCCCGCGCGGCGGTCGTGCTGGCTGTGATGCCCGGCGCAGCGGCGGTGCTTGCCATCGGACGGCTGGGCGGCAGTACCTGGGGGATGATCTGCGCCGGCCTGCTGTATCTGCTCAGCGCCTATCATCACTTTTACGACCGGCTGGCGCTGGCCGATCCGCTGGCGGCAGCAGGTGTGCTGCTGGCGGTTTACTTCGCTTACCGCCTGTCTCGGCGCGCGGCGGCTGCCGATGCCGCGCTAACCGGCGTCAGCCTGTTTCTGGCCGTAGGCGCGAAGGTTTCGGCGCTGCCGTATCTGGTCGTACCTGTCCTCGCGGCGTTTACGCTGCGCCCACCCCACGCCGCTGTCCGCGACCGGCTGCGCTGGCTGGCAGTCGCATCAGGGGTGGCAGTCGGATTAACCGGCGCGTTTGCGCTGGGGCTGGGGCTGCTGGGTTACAACCCGTTTGTGCTGATCGGCGCGCACAACCCGCACGCCGCCGACGGCCTGCTCACCCGCACGCTGACGAACACCGTCGAAATTACTGCGGTTCTGGCTGTTTATACCGGCGCGGCAGTTTTCGCGCTGCTGGTGCTGGCGGTGACCGGCCTGCTGCGGCGGGCGCGTACTGCTTTTTTCGGGCTGTGCTGCGCGCTGCCGGCGCTGGTTCTGCTCGTTAGCGAACGGCAAAGCACACGTTTTTATCTCACGCCGATGTCCCTGCTGCTGCTGTGCGGGGCGCTGGCGCTGGCGCAGCTTACCTCCCGGCGCGGTCTGCGGGGGCTGGCGCTGGTACTGATCGGCGCCTGGGGCGTGCTTCAATGGCTGCCGTTCACCCGAACAGCCGATTACACCGTGTTACCCGCCAGAGATTATGCTGAATACGTGGCCTCAGATGCATCCGGTTTTGGCCTGAACGCCGCGCGCCAGGCACTGCGTGACGCCGGCGCACGGCGTGTGATCGGCCTGCTGGCGAACTGCCAGGGACTACGGTATCTGGCGCTGGCTGATTTCCCGGTTGATTGTCCGCGTGTGAATCCCAACGGTGAGGATATTCCCTATCACCGGGAACTGCTGGAACAAAACCGCGCCGCCGGAACATTCGCGGTGCTGGAAGCGATCCCCTATGTGCCGGACAGCGCCCCCGGTCGCCAGATGGCGGTTATCAGCCGTCCCGGCGGCGGCCCGGCGCTTACCCTTTACGATCTCGCGCCATGACCCAGACATTGCTGGCGTGGCTTCTGGTTACTGGTGTGCTGCTGGCGGCTTATCCCTGGTCGGCCTGGCTGGTAGCACGCAGCCCGCGCGCTGACAGCCGGTGGCTGCCCACGCTGCTGGCGCTGGCCGTTAGTGTCGGGGCGCTCACACTGCTGATGTTCTGGCAGTCGGTCATCGGGCTGCGTTTCAGCCTGTGGGGGATTACGCTGCCGTATCTGGCGCTGATGCTGCCGGGCTGGTGGCTGTGGCGCGGGCGGGGGTTGGTGCTGCCGCCCGCGCCAGCCTCGCGGATGGAATGGTTTATGCTGCTGCTTATGGCGCTGGTCAGCGCCGCCGTGTTCGTCAACGCTGTTTACTGGCCGTTTTACCGCGACGACACGCTCGGCATTTACGCCCGTTATGCCAGCGAGATGGCTCAGACCGGCACGCTGCCAACGTTTGCCGGGCGCGACGAAGCCTTCTATCAGGCGTACCCGATGCAGCTTCCACTGGCCTATACCTATGCCTATATGGCCTCTGGCTGGCCGAACGACTACCTGGCGCGGTTGATTCCGGCGCTGTTCAGCCTCGGCTGTCTGCCGGCGGCGTTTGTGCTTGGCAAACAGATTTACAATGCGCGCGCCGGGTGGCTGGCGGCGCTGCTGCTGGCACTGGCACCGACGTTCGCGCGCTGGGCGTCGTCGGGTTACGTGGATCTGCCGATGGCCTTCCTGTACACACTGGCTGCTGTCTTCGCCTGGCGCTTGTGGATGGGCGGCGCGGGGGTGGATGCGCTGCTGGCCGGGGCGCTGCTCGGTCTGGCGGCCTGGACCAAAAATGCCGCGCTGCTGGGGGTGGCGCTGCTGGCGGCCTGGCTGGTCTACGGCTGGCTTACGCGGCGTTTCAAGCTGCGGCTGGTGGTGCTGGCGCTGGCCGCTGCCGCTGCCGTCGCCGCGCCCTGGTATCTGCGCAACTGGCTGGAAGTCCGTCTGATCGTCCCGCCGACGGCATGGGTGGAACAGGCCGAACCCTCGCTGGCGAATCTGTTTGTGTTTCTCACCCGTTGGGAGAACTTCGCGCTCACAGGCTGGGCGCTGACCGGCGGCCTGCTGGCCGCGTTGTACAGCGCGGCGCGGCAGGTTGTCCGGCGTGAGCGGCCCACCGGCCAGCTATTTCTGCTGCTGTGGGTGCTGCCGTTCTTTCTGGTATGGTGGTGGCTGGTGAGCTACGACCCGCGCTTTCTGCTGCTGTTCCTGCCGCTGCTGGCGGTGCTGGCCGGCGGCTGGTTATCGGCGCTGTGGGACCGTCTGCCGCGCCGTATCTGGCTGGCGCTGGCGGGGGTGGCGCTGGCGCTGGCACTCTACAATACATGGATCGCGGTGGACTACAAGCGCGAAATCCTGCAAAACCCCCTGATGGGGGACACCGATAAACGCGCCATTGTGCTGCAACAGCCGTAAGAAACCGAAGTTACCGGACTCGCGGTTCTCAACGATCACCTGCGAACTGCTCATCAAACCACCTGTGAAACGTGTACTCCGCGTGGGATGGCTCGAAACCCAGGCGCGTCCATACTTTCTGCGAGGCTACGTTGGTGATCTGAGTGGACATCAGCATACGCCGCGCGCCGCGCGCCTGAAGCCACGCCAGCGCCCCGGCCATCAGCGCGCCGCCGATGCCCTGTCCCTGCGCCGACGGGTCAACGCCATACAGCGGCCCATCGCCCTCGTCACCGCGCAGGCGTAAGGTGATGAAACCCACTATGCGTTTATCCAGTGCTGCGACCAGCACCTCATCGGCCACCTGCCGGGACTGGCATGACCGGTACGCCCAATCGGCGTAGACGGCATCGCAGGCCGCGCGTTCCAGTCGCTCGTCGGCGTGATAATGCCCGCCATACCCGGCAAACGCGCGACCGGCCAGATCGCGCACCGCGTCGGCTTCGTCCGGTCGCACCGGGCGCACGGCCACCGCTTCCGGGAGAGGGGAGGGGAGTGATGCAGAATTTGTTATAACCCGTGTGAAATACAGCAGCGTATCCATCAGCCGGAACCCGGCGCGCTCCATAGCCTGGGCGGCTGTTATATCCGCTACCGCGCAGCGTGCCACTAGAAAGACCACCTCGTTGGCGCGGCAGAAATCCAGCGCGGCGGGCAGCGTGGCCGCCGCCAGCAGCGCCCGCGCCGACCGGACACCCCAGCGCGCTTCGTCCAGTGGCGACAGAGCGATATCAGGCGTCATACGGGCTGCTCCTGTTCCGCTTCCGGTTGGTATTCCACCGCTTCACGCACCACACTCGACGGCTGTCCCATGACGCGAACGTGCATCCGAGCCAGATATTCACCGATGATGCCCAGCGCGAACAACTGCGCGCCGGAGAAGACGGCAATCGTAGACGCGAGGAACGGGAAACCTGCCGGCGCTGCCCCTTCCAGCAGCGCGCGCCCGATCACATACACCAGCACCACCACGCCGAACATCGTCAGCGCGAAGCCGACGAGGCTGGCGATTTGCAGCGGCAGGGTGCTGAAGCCGGTCATCATGTTCATGGCATGGGTGATGAGCTTCCGCAGCGTGTAGTTCGATACACCCAGCGTGCGCGGGTCGTGCCGCGCCGGAATCGCCGCGAACCGTTTTGTCCCCCACGTCAGCAGCACATCAATCGAAACGTAGGGGCTTTGATAGCTGGTGAACGCGTCGCGGAGCTGGGTGCGGAACACCCGAAAGGCGCTGACGCTGCGCGCCACGTCCACACCCATCGCGCTTTGCAGCGCCAGCTTTGTCACCTGCGACGCCAGATCGCGCAGCAGGCCGTGCTGCTCGCGCTGCGGCGTGCCGTACACCACATCGTAGCCCTCGGCCAGCTTCGCCAGCAGCCTGCTGACCTCTTCGGGTGGGTGCTGGAGATCGTCGTCCATCGTCACGATGATGTCATACCGCGCGGCGCGGATACCGCATAACAGCGCGTTGTGCTGGCCGTAATTCCGCATGTGTTTGAAGCCGCGCACCCAGGGATACTGCCGCGCCAGTTCTTTAATCACATCCCAACTGTTATCTTTGCCGTCGTCCTCGACAAAGATCAGTTCGTACTGCCCGGCCAGCTTCGGTAGTTCCACTGCCAGCCGTGCCGTCAGTTCCGGCAGGCTTAATGCGCCGTTGTACACGGGGATAATCACGGATAAGGATAGCATCGGGTTCCCTCTACCTGATCGAATTTCATATTCCGGTATGCCATAACCTGCGAAATTGACAGGCGCGGCATTCAGCCTGAATGTTGCAGAATACGATTTCGCCGGGGCGGGTTTAGGAACCCACCCTTACTGAATGTATATCGTTACCGGCAGCAGTCCGGTCATCTCGTCTACCCCGTCGCCCTGCACCGGCAGCAGCCGCGCTTCGCCATCCCAGTAATAGACCCGCACCCACAGTTGATACTCCCCCGGCGGCCAGTCCACCGGCAGGCGCAGCGCCCGATTATCCCACACCGGCGCGCCCGGCAGCCACCGGCTGGTTGGCTGAAACCCGCCGCCCGGCAGGGTATCCTGCCCCTGCGTGATACGTCCATCTGCGCCGGCCACGAACCAGGCGACGGTATAATCACGTTCCGGCGGCTGCTGCGCCACCCAATACAGGGACAGCGGCAGCGTCTCTCCCGGCGCGTAAATCGTCCCCTTTGGCAGCGAAAAGCCGGCCAACCGCAGCTCCCCGCCGTAGACCAGATCAGCCGGGTACTCCGGCCCACGAAACGCATACGGGTTCGGCGCGTCGGTCGTATCATACTCGATCAGGCGCACGGTCGGCGCGAATTCGATCACCCGCAGCGGATAATAGTGCATACTCAGAAACCGTTCGACCGGACGCACGCTCCAGGCCAGCCAGGGGCCGGAGTCGGCCAGCAGCCACAGCCGGTCGCGCTGTCCCGCCAGGTTGAACAGCAGCGGGATCGTTTCTTTGGTCAGCAGCGCGTCGGGGTTTTCCGCCCTGATCAGCGGCGGCTGTTCCGGGCTGGGCTGTTCGCCGGGCTGGTCGGGCAGGCTGATCACACGCGGGGCGGCGCTGACGTTCAGGAAAAAGGGTTGGTAGGTGTCGCTGCTCAGCAGCAGCACATCGTCGGGCGCGGCCTCCTGCTCCAGCAGCGCCACCGCCTGAAACAGTGCGTCACGCTCCGGCGGCAGATACAGCGCATCATCGTATATCCCGCGCAGGCCGATGTACACCACCGCGACCAGCGCCAGCGGCAGCACCACCGGCGGCAGCCCGCGCTGCCCGCGCAGCAGCCGGATAAGCTGCCACAGGCTGACCACTGCCAGCCCGCCCGCCAGCAGCGGCCAGGCGAGGTTATTCACCCGCACCCAGGCGAAATCCAGCGGCATCTGTCCCCACAGTGGCGGGATGACCACCCAGCGGAGATACGGCACGACGTTCAGACCGCCGCCCCATTCGCTCAACCCGCCGGACTCCGGCGGCAGCGCGGCGGTGTACGCGCCCCAGGGCAGCGTGACGCCGCTCAACTGCACCCACACGCTGTAGGCGATCAATCCGCCCGCCCCGGCGGCCAGCCACCGAGGGAACGGGCGCTGCGTCAGGCGGTCGAACACCGGCAGCGCCGCCAGGATCAGGAAGGGCAGCACCGGCAGCAGGAAACGCGGCGGCCACGACAGCCCACCAAACCAGTGCACACCGCGCAGCACAGCGTAGCCGGCAGCAAACGCCAGCACCAGCATGACGGCCACCGCGATGTAACGGTACTGGCCGCGCCGGTACAGCCGCCACATACCCGGCAGCGCCAGCAGCACCACCGGCGATGTGCCCCACACGCTGCCGCCAATGCTCAGCAGATAGCTGTGCAGCGCCGTCACCGCAACGACAACCTCGGTCGTCCGACGGCGCAGTATCCACGCGATATAGTCATACAGACGCGTCAGGGATACCGACCCGCTGATGAGCGTCAGCGCGATCAATACCGCCAGCGCCAGCAGGATAAGCGCCATTCCCAGTTTGAAACTCAGTGCCAGCGCGCGCGGCGGGCGCTCCCAGCCAGGCATGACCACCAGCGCCAGCGCCGGAAGGGCAAACACCACCGCTTCTTTGCTCAGGTAAGCCGCCGCCAACGCCAGCAGGCTGCCGACCAGCAGCGGCAGCGACCGATAGCCGTGCGCCCGCCAGCGGTCGAGCAGCAGCGCCGCCAGCAGAATCAGCCACAGCGCCAGCGGTTCGCGGAAAAACGTTTTGCTGTACGGCCAGACCGCCGTCGCCAGCCCCAGCGCCAGCGCCGCCAGCACCGCCGCCGGGGCGTGATACCCCAGCGCCCGCGCGTAAATATACAGCGTGCCCACCGCTGCCGCGCTGACCAGCACGTTCAGCAGCCACGCCGCATGAACCAGGCCGATCCCCGGCAGGCGCTCCGCCAGCGCGATCAGCCCGGCGGCCAGCCAGCCGTGCAGCGGTTCAACATCCGCACCTGCCAGCGGGTACAGGCGGTCGTCGGCGCGCGCCGGTGGGAAATTCACCGAAGCGGATTGGTCGAATAAGCTGTCGCCGTAGTGGACAAGGCTGCTGGCGGCGTCGAACAGTGACAGGGTGTCGCCGCTTTCAATGCGCCCGCTGTAGGTCAGCAGGTAGACGGCGGCCACCAGCGTACACAGCGCCACCAGCAGCCCGGCTCGTTGGAGGTTCAAACACGACCCTACTGTTTCGTGCCGGTCAGTTTGTTCCGAATGCCCAGCAGACTTTTAATCACCTTCTGGCGCGGTGAAAGTTCGTCCATCTGCTCCAGACCGACTTCGTAAGTGGCCGCGCCCTGCGCCAGTTTGCGCTCGTCTACTTGCAGCGCGCCGATTGCCATTAAGGTTTCGCCGTAAAGTTTTTTCTCGCCGCGCGCCTCAAAAATATCCGCCGCCAGCCGGTAGCAGTTGTACGCCTGTTCGTGATCGTTGAGTTCGACGTACACCCCGCCCATATTGCCCAACGTTTTGGCGGTGCGAATGTCGTCATCCAATTCCTGAAACACGGCCAGCGCCGCCTGCATCTCGTCCAGCGCCTGCTGATTCTCGCCCAGTGTGCGGTGAACGAGTCCCAGATTTACGCGCATTTCGGCGGCCAGATCGCGCCGGCCTTCGGCTTCGTAGGCTTCCTGCGCCTGGTGGAACTGCTGCGCGGCGGCTTCAAAATCCTTTTGCTGGAACAGTTTTACCCCGCGTGCCTGCAATTCTTGAGCAGTGGTCATAAACACCCCCTTGATGGTCATCAGCATAGGGGCGCACGGCTGTGCGCCCCTAACTCGATCATGGTTGAAACCGGACTTTTACCGTGTGATGTCCAGCACACTTTCGCCCACGCGCCGCAGTTTGTCGGCAGGCATCTGGCTGAGCATCAGCGCAATTTCGATAAAACCAATGTTCACCGGCTTGGCCGCAAACTGGCGCAGGTCTTCCGGCAGGCTGCTGAAATGTTTCCATTCTTCACGGATCGCCAGCCAGGTGCCGATATGGCCGCTGCTTTCCAGAAAATATGTCAGGTTTTTCTTAAGCGCGCCTGCCATGACGGTTAGTTCATGCATGGGGGCCGGCGTTTCACCCAGTTCGTAGCGTTCTATCGCTTCCACTGGTATGGCGCAGGCGGCGCTCAGCGCCTCGACGGTCAGGCCGGCTTCTTCCCGCGCCTGCCGCAGCAGGGCGCCGATCATCCGGTCGCGCAGCGCCATGTACTCGGTCTGAATATCCACGTGCCGCCCCTGCGCGGCCTCCAGTGTGTCCATCCCCCAGAAATGGCTGATCGGCACACCCAGATAATAGGCCAGCAGTTCAAGCTGCGGCAGGCTGGGCACACGCTCGCCATATTCCCAGGCTTCAATCTCTGCCGGGTCAACCGTCAGCAGCCGGGCGCAGTCATCCACGCTGCGAGCAGCGTGCAGGCGCGCATCGCGCAGCAAAACGCCGATCATCTTGCCGCGCAGGCGGTAGGATTCCGCCAGGTTATCCTCCTGGTGCTGCGCGCTGGTTTCCTGGCTTTCTTTTTTGTGCTTCAGACGAGCCGCCGCATCTTTAAAGTCCATAACGTTCCTCCACGCAGCCTCCGCCTTAGAATAAACGCATTATAGAACGCGCGCCGCCCTCAGGCAACCGTCAGCGCCGGTGCGTGAAATTCGTAACAGCCATCCTTGATTGATTATAAACCTATTGTGTGTTCGCAAAGCAATAAGAGCTATAATTAACACAATAATCTCTGATGATTTTATGCGTGCCTTCATGACTGAAAATCCAACTGATTTAGACCGTCCGCAAACCGATGACTACCAGGCACAGGTCGAACACCTGACAGCCATCAATGCAATCCTCACCCGTCTGGGTGCTACGCTGCTCGACTTCGACACCTTTCTTAAAGAGCTGGTCGCCAGCATTGTCAGCTTCGTGCACTGCGACCGCGCGGCGGTGCTGCTGGCGAACGATCACACGATGACGCTAGAGTTTGGCATCAGCAGCTACCGGCTGGCTTCCCCCGACCGGCAGGCCAATCTCGATTCGCTGCGCCTGTCTTTGTTCAACCCTGACGAAGACCCGCTGATCGCGGACTGGCTGGCGGGTAAAACGGTGCTGGCACAGGCCGATCTGGTTTCGCCCGGTTCAACAACCGGCTGGCTGGCGCACCTGCTCCAGACCTCCAGCTTTCTCAGCGTGCCGCTGGTTCATGACGACCTGTTTCTGGGTGTGGTGCTGGCCGATAACGCTGTCAGCAGCTTACCGCTGACGGATGCTCACCGGCAGGCGCTGACCACTCTGGTTCAACACGCGACCGTTCCCATGCGCAGTGCCCAGGCGCACCGTCACATCGTGCAGCAGTTAGCAGACACCGTGACGGAGATGTCTATCCTCAACCAGATTGACCGCGAACTGAATGACACAATGGAACTGAACGCGGTCTTTCAGATGACGCTGGACTGGGTGCTGCGGTTCACTAATGCCCATGCCGCGTCACTGGCCCTGTACAATCAGGACAAGGATGAACTGCGGTTTATCACCGACTATGGCTATGATGTGTCGGCGGATCAGTTGGTGCGGCTGCGGCGCGAGTACGGGCCGGGAATTGCCCTGCGGGTGGCACGCTCCGGGCGGGCGGAAATCGTGCCGGATGTGGCGCTGGACAAGGATTTTATCCCCATCGCCAGCAACATTCGTTCCAAGCTGTCGGTGCCGGTGATGCGTGAAGATCGTGTCGTGGCGGTCATCACCGTCGAAAGCAAACGTCTGAACGGTTTTACCGAAGGTCATCTGGATTTTGCCGAAAAGCTGGCAACCCGCGCCGCCGTCGCCATTGACAACGCCCGGCTGTATGATGAAGCCGTCCACGAGCGCGAGAAACAGGCGCACATTCTGGGCAACACAGCGGATGTCGTGATGGCCGTCGGCCATGATGACCGGCTGGTACTGCTCAACCCATCGGCGCTGGCGGCGCTGCAACTGTATCTGAATGAGTCGTACGTCGGTCGTGTTATCTTCGATGCCATAGACCATACCCCGCTGCTGGATGCCTACCGCCGGGCGAAGGGTCTGGGCGAAAATCTGGTCGAAGAACTGCCGATGCCCAATGGACGCATTTTCCACGCCAATTTTAAACACAGCGCCAGCCTCGGCTGGATCATCGTCATGCACGACATCACGCCGTTTAAGGAGATGGACAAACTCAAGGGTGAATTGATCGCCACCGTGTCGCATGATCTGAAGCAGCCGTTGAGCGTCATGAACGGCTATATCGAACTGCTGATGATGCAGCAGGCCGTCGCGCCGCAGGGGATGCACTCCGTCCAGATGATCCGGCGCTCGGTGCAGAACATGCGCCAGTTGATTGATGACCTGCTCGATCTGGCGAAAATTGAGTCCGGCGTGCGGCTGGAACTCAAGCCGGTGCAGATTCACGCGGTGGTCAGCGAGTGTGTGGACTCGCTGCGTCCGGCGGCGCAAAACAAATCCATGACCATTGAAGTCGAAACGAACGACAGCCTACCGTGTGTGGTCGGTGATTATTCACGCCTGCGCCAGATTTTGTTGAATCTGATCGGCAACGCGGTGAAGTACACCCCGCCCGAAGGTCAGGTTAAGGTGCGGGCCGAAGTGCGCGGCAGCACGCTGCGGGTGTTGATTCAGGATAATGGGCTGGGCATTAGCCCGGAAGACCAGATGCATATCTTTGACCGCTTTTACCGCGTGCGCCGCCCGGAAACCGACAGCATTGAGGGAACCGGGCTGGGGCTGGCAATTGTCAAAAGCCTGGTGGAAGCGCATAAAGGGCAGATTGGGGTGGACAGCCGCCTGGGCGAAGGCTCGACGTTTTATGTGTCGCTCCCGGTGTCCGAGACTCAGCCGTGAGAGGCGGGGCATGGCACGCCATGCCCCATAGGTAGTTATAGCTGCGGCACGTTGATCGGTTTCAGGCCGGCTTCGATCTCGGCGCGGCGCGGTTCGAGGAAGGGTGGCAGCGCCAGCCGTTCACCCAGCGTTTCCAGCGATTCGTCGGCGGTGAAGCCCGGCTCGTCGGTGGCAATCTCGAACAGGATGCCGTCGGAAATGCGGAAGTAGATCGAACGGAAGTAGTAACGATCAATGAACTGTGAC
>JARKOK010000570.1 GCA_029975765.1 Aggregatilineales bacterium | reverse complement strand
CGGCAGCAGCGTGAGGTGATCGAAGCCCAGCGTCAGACCCTGGCCGAACTGTCCACCCCCATCATCCCGATCCTGGATCGGATCATCGTCCTGCCGCTGGTCGGCGTGGTGGACAGCACGCGAGCGCAGGACATCATGCGGTCGCTGCTGGGCGGCATCAGCCAGTACCGGGCACGGATCGCGATTGTGGACATCACCGGCGTGCCGCTGGTGGACAGCGGCGTGGCCGATCATCTGAACCGCACCATCCAGGCGGCGCGGCTGAAGGGCACGCAGACCATCATCACCGGCGTATCGGACGCGGTGGCCGAGACGATTGTCGACCTGGGCATTGACTGGGCTGGCGTGGACGTGCAGCGCGATTTGCAGTCCGGCCTCATGGCCGCGCTGGCGCGTCTGGGACTGTCGTTACGCCGCTGGCAGAAGGATGAATAATGATGAATCTCGTAACCTGGTTAAATACGCGCCGTGAAGAAATCCTGGCGCTGAGTCTGGCCTACGAACAGGAGGCCGAAACGCCCTTAACGGCTGCCGTCGTGCGCCCGCTGTGGGAAGCGGTGCTGACCGCGATGGGCCGCGTGCTGGAGCGCGAAGTTGACTCCACCGTGTCCGCCGTGCAGCTGGCGGAACGGGCGCTGGAACTGCGCCTCGACCTGCCAACCTACCTCCAATGCCTGAATACCTTACGGCGGGCCGCGCAGTACGTTCTGACGCAGGATGTATACAGCCTGACAGAGCAGATGACCTGGATGGGTACGCTGAATAATTTCCTGTTCCACGACTGCCAGGCCGCCGCGCGGATTCTGGGCAGCGAAGCGCAGACACGTCTGGTCGAGGAACGGCATCTGCTGCGAACGCTGGTAGATGCGATGCCCGATCTGATCTTTGTCAAAGACCGTGACAGCCGGTTTCTGCTGTCCAACCAGGCACACGCGCGGGTCGTGGGCGTGGACTCGCCCGATGAGATGCTGGGCAAGGATGATTTTGCCTTCTTCTCCCCCGCCGAGGCCAGCCAGTACCGGGCGGACGAACTTGCCATTATGGAATCAGGCGTTGGCAGAGTCGGTTACGAAGAACAGGCTACCGACGCGCAGGGGAAGATTCGCTGGATGCAGGCGACCAAGATGCCCTACCGCGACAGCCAGGGACAGGTGATGGGTGTCTTTGGTATCGTGCGCGACGTGACCGACATCCGCGAGGCGCAGGAGCGCGACCGGCAGCAGCGTGAGGTGATCGAAGCCCAGCGTCAGACCCTGGCCGAACTGTCCACCCCCATCATCCCGATCCTGGATCGGATCATCGTCCTGCCGCTGGTCGGCGTGGTGGACAGCACGCGAGCGCAGGACATCATGCGG
>JARKOK010000559.1 GCA_029975765.1 Aggregatilineales bacterium | reverse complement strand
TGTTTGTGTTCAATGACGATAACTTCCGTAACAGCGCCGACTGTTACACCGCTGACCGCATCCCGCTGCCCACCGGCTCACCCTGGGATATACGCGGGCAGGTCACGTCCATCGTCATCCTCAATGAAGGCGGCTGCCCCTGGTCGAAGGTGAATTCGGTCGTGCTGTTTGAAACCAATAACTTCGGCGGCCCGAAACTGGGCATCGGCAGTTACCCGCACTTTGAAAACATTCCGCAGTTAAACAGCTACTTCAACGATAAGGCCGTGTCCATTCACATTCCGTCAGGGCTGTCGGCCTACCTGTGGGCGGATAATGATCGCGGCGGCGAACGCACCGCCTGTTTGACCGGCGATATTGCCGACCTGGGCGGCATGAAGAGCCGCGCCTCCTCCATCGAAGTGTTTGCGAATACCTCCTGCCAGCCAGCCGTACCGGTTACGCCGTCGAACTTCCGCGCGACCAGTACCACCGAAACCAGCATCACGCTGGGCTGGAATGATGTCGCCAACGAAACCGGCTACAAAATCTATAAATGGAGTCCGGTCAACGGCGTCTGGGCCTTCAACTATCTGGCGTCGGTCGGGGCGAACGTGACCAGTTATACCGACACCGGCCTGAACTGCGGCGGCAGTTATTTCTACCAGATCAGCGCCTACAACGCCGGCGGAGAATCCGGGGTCAACGGCTACATTACGGTGACGACGAACAACTGCACCGCGCCCGCCGTGCCGTCAAATCTGCGCGCGACCGAGATCACGGCGGACAGCATCACGCTGGGCTGGAACGATGTCGCCAACGAAACCGGCTACAACATCTATAAATGGAGCGTGGTCAACGACGTCTGGGCCTTCTACTATCTGGCGTCGGTCGGGGCGAACGTGACCAGCTACACCGACAGCGGCCTGAACTGCGCGGGGGTCTATCATTACCAGATCAGTGCCTATAACAATAACGGTGAATCCGGGCGCACCGGCTTCATCTCGGTGACGACGGCAGACTGCACCGCGCCACCCGTGCCGTCGAATCTGCGCGCCACGACCATCACCTCCAGCAGCGTCACGCTGGGCTGGAACGATGTCGCCAACGAAACCGGCTACAAAATCTATAAATGGGGCGTGGTGAACGACGTCTGGGATTTCTATTCTCTGGCGTCGGTCGGGGCGAACGTGACCAGCTACACCAACACCGGCCTGACATGCGCGAGCATCTATCACTACCAGATCAGCGCCTATAACAATAACGGTGAATCCGGGCGCACCGGCCACATTACGGTGACGACCGCCAACTGCGCCGATACCACGCCGCCCGAAGGGGTGATGACCGCCCCGGCGCGGCAGAGTCACCGCGCCGGCCCCACCGTGAAGGTGCAGGCCGATGCCTGGGATAATGCCAGCGGCGTGAACCGGGTGGAGTTTTACTGGTATTCGACGGCAACCAACGTCTGGTCACTGATCGGGACGGACAGCACCGCGCCCTACGCGCTGGACTGGAACATCAGCGCGATACCGGAGGGTTTCGTGTGGGTGTCGGCCATCATCTTCGACAACGCCGGCAATAACAGCGGGCTGCTGTGGTATGATGCGTACTGGACGTATTTCTGGATTGACCGCACACCGCCCACCTCCGCTGTGAACGCGATGGCGGCCAACCAGACGAGTCTCGCCTTCCCGGTCACGTGGTTGGGCAGCGACGCCGCCTCCGGCAGCGACTATCTGCTGTACGATGTGCAGTATCAGGAAAACTGTAGCGGGGACTGGTACGACTGGGTGCTGATGGACAGCTTCACCGGCGCGACCTTCTACGGCGATTGGAGCCAGCAGTACTGCTTCCGCAGCCGCGCTTATGATCTGGCCGGCAACGTCGAAGCGTGGCCGGCGGTGGCCGACGCCAGCACCCGCGCCAAGGCGGACTTGAATCCGCCCACCGGCTACTTTACTGAGCCGCTGTCGTACACCCTGCTGAACACCTCCCTAATTACCGGCCAGTTGGAGGCAGCGGACATGGAGTCCGGCCTGTCTCATATGATCTTTTTCGTGGGTTATGACGACGGCCTGGGCGCGGCTGCCCTGGCCTGGGAGACGCCACCACCGCCGGTTGTGGGTGAGGCCGGCAGTCTGAGCGCCGGGGCGCAGGGCTGGGACTGGTATCAACTGAATACGGATGTGGATGGCAGCGACGGCTGGCACTTCGTCTGGGACGCCAGCGACGTGCCCGACCAGACCGCTTCGATCTTCTTTTTCGCGTTTATGTACGACCGGGT
>JARKOK010000557.1 GCA_029975765.1 Aggregatilineales bacterium | reverse complement strand
GTTGGAACTGCTGTGGGTTCTGGAGAATCTCAAGCCAACCGACCTGCTTGACATTTTCCTGGTGGCACTGGTGTTTTACGGCGCGAGTTTTTTCATTCGCGGCACGCAGGGGGTGGCCCTGCTGCGCGGGATGGCGCTGGTACTTGCCAGTCTGCTGATCGTATCCAGTGTTTTTAATCTGCTGGCGGTACGCTGGTTGCTGGAAAATACGCTGCTGGTGCTGGGGATCGCGATCCCCGTGATCTTCCAGCCGGAACTGCGCCGCGCGCTGGAGCAACTGGGCCGCGCCGGCATTCTGCTGAACTGGCAGGTGTCGGACAGTGTGCGGGCCAAAGTGATTGACGAAGTGTGCCAGGCAGCGGAGAAACTGTCGGAACGGCGGCATGGCGCGCTGATCGTCTTGCAGCGCAACAGCAGTTTGCAGGAATATGTCCGCACCGGCATCACCCTGAACAGTGAAGTGACGGCACAGCTTTTGCTGACCATCTTCTGGCCGAAAACGGAACTGCACGACGGCGCGGCCATCATCGCCCAGAATGGACGGCTGGCATCGGCGGCCTCGGTGCTGCCGCTCACGGCCAGCCGCAACCTGCCGGACCCCAAACTGGGCACACGCCACCGCGCGGCCATCGGTATCAGCGAAGTCAGCGACGCGGTGATTGTGGTGGTATCCGAGGAAACCGGCAGAATTTCGATAGCCAACGCGGGGCGGCTGATTCCCCGGTTAGATGCCAAGCGCCTGCGCACGGTGTTAAATGCGCTCTACGGTGAGGAGCGGCGGCAGTCGAACTCACCATTTGCCCACCTGGGCGACCGTGTGCAGCGATGGGTCGCTGCTCTACGACGAAAGCGGGCATGAATGCGTACCAGGCCCGGTTTTAACCGCACGATGATTGACAATCTGATCTGGCTGGGTGGGTCGCTGGTGCTGGCCCTGTTCGTCTGGGTGATTGCCAACTTTCAGTCCGATCCCATCGAGCAGCAGCGGTTCCCTGACCGTATCCCGGTGCAGATGTCGCCGGATGCCGGCCTGCTGCTGACGTACCCGCCGCCTTCGGGCCGGCAGATCAGCCTGGTGGTGCGCGCGCCGCGTTCGGTGCTGGATTTGCTGACCTCTGAAGAGATCGAAGTTACGGCGGATTTAAGCGGTCTGGGGCCGGGCGAACACAGTGTTGAACTGCACGCGGAGCTGGCGCGCCAGCCGGCCATCGTCGCGGATATGTCGCCGCGCCTGCTGCGTGTGGTGCTGGAAGAAGCCGATGCCCGCCAGGTGCCGCTGCGGGCGGTGGTCATCGCCGAGCCGCCAACCGGCTTTTCGCGGGAAGAGCCGCGTTTTGATGTGAATCTGAATCAGGTCGAAGTCAGTGGTTCGGCCAGCCGGGTCGCCAGTGTGGCTGCCGCGCAGGTTACGCTGGATCTCAGCCAGCAGCGGGTTTCGTATCAGGCGGACGCGCGGTTGGTAGCGGTGGACGCGGATGGTAATACGGTGACGGATGTCACGCTTGACCCGTCCATCGTGAATGTACGGGTAGATATTCAGCGCCGTGACGACGTGCGCGAAATCAGCGTGCGCCCGAACATTGAAGGCGCGCCGCCGGAAGGTTACGTACTCAGCAGTCTCAGTTATGCGCCGCAGGCGGTGCTGGTCAGCGGCTCGCCGGCGCAGCTTGCCGGTCTGCCGGATGTGCTGGCGACTCAGCCCATCGCACTGACCGACCGGCGCGCCAGTTTTGACATCGCCGTGCCGGTCATCCTGCCGGATGCCGACCTGCTGCTGCTGACCGACCAGATGATTACCGTCACGGTGGAGATCAACCCGCTGACGATGAACCGCCAGTTTGAAGGGCTGATGGTCGAGGTGATCGGTCTGGATGCGGGGCTGCGCGCGCGCGCCGTACCCAAACAGGTGACGGTGCTGATAACCGGGCCGCAGCCGGAACTGGAGAATCTGACCGCGTCCGATATTCGCGTGGCGGTGGATGCGAACGGTCTGGATGAGGGGACTCATGCCGTTACACCGACCGTTTCGGTACGTCAGGGGCAGATCGCCGGCGTGAATGTGTCCGTGCTGCCCGCCGAGATTGACGTAGAACTGATCAGCAGCGGGACACCCCCACCGACCCGGCCTTGAATCTTCGCACAGCGGCCAGAGTCTGCTACAATACGGGATGGGACGAAGTACACGGGGGCGAGTCACGAACTCGCCCCTGCGTGTCTAAAGGTGGTGGAATATGGCGCGGAAACCCGTAGTGGCCCTGGTAGGCCGGCCCAACGTCGGCAAAAGCACTTTATTTAATCGTCTGGTGGGCGAACGGCTGGCCGTGACTGACCCTATTCCCGGCACAACCCGCGACCGGCTGCAAGCCGAGTCGGACTGGCGGGGTGTGGTATTTGACGTGGTGGACACCGGCGGCATCGAAATTTACCAGCCCAAAGGCAGCCGGGATACGTCGCCGCTGGCCGAAGGCAGTATTGACTTTGTAGCGCAGATCAAGGATCAGGCGCTGCTGGCCGTGCGCGAAGCCGATGTGATCGTGCTGCTGGTGGACACGGTGCATGGTATCACCGCCGCCGACCAGGAGATCGCCGAAATTCTGCGCCGCAACGAAAACAAGCCGATTCTGGTAGCCGCGAACAAAGCGGATAACCCCAAGGTCGCCGCGAACGCTGTCGAATTTTACACCCTCGGCCTCGGTGAAGTGTTTCCTATCAGCGCCTATCATGGCATCGGTGTGGGTGATCTGCTGGATGCGGTGGTGGATGCGTTCCAGGACGCGCCGGAAGATGAAGATGGTGAGCAAGACGATATTCTGAAGATCGCCATCGTGGGGCGTCCAAACGTCGGCAAGAGCAGTCTGCTCAATCTGCTGCTGGGGGAGGAACGCGCCATCGTCAGCCCGATTGCCGGCACCACCCGTGACGCGATTGATACGGAAATCACCTGGCACAGTATGCCGGTGCGCCTGATTGACACCGCCGGAATCCGCAAGCGCGGCAAGATCGAACCCGGCGTTGAGAAATTCAGCGTGCTGCGGACGATGCGCGCGCTGGAGCGGTCGGACGTGGCGCTGCTGCTGCTGGACGCGGTGGACGGCATCACCGAACAGGATACCCACATCGCCGGTTACATTATGGATGCGCATAAAAGCGTGGTGATCGTGGTGAATAAGTGGGACGCGGTTGAAAAAGACACGTATACGATGAACAAATTCCTCGAAAACGTGCGCGAGAAATTTGACTTCCTGCCCGACCCACCCGTGATTTTCATCAGCGCCCTGACCGGCCAGCGTGTGCATCAGGTGCTGGAAACCGCCAACCGCGTCTGGGAAAGCCGCTTCCAGCGTATTCCAACCAGCGAACTCAACCGGGTGGTGCGCGCCGCCATCCAGAAACACCCCGCGCCCACCAAAGGCACGAAGCGGCTAAAACTGTATTATGTGACGCAGGTAGCGGTGAACCCGCCGGTGTTCCTGTTTCATGTCAACGATACACGGCTGGTACACTTCACTTATAAACGTTTTCTGGAAAACCAACTGCGCGCCGAATTCCCGTTTGAAGGCACGCCGATCCGGCTCAGTTTCCGCCCGCGTGATGGAATGCTGGATGAGCGGGAATAAGCGAACACACGCTTACAGGCTGGGACGCAGCCCCATCAGGTCATAGGCCAGCGCCGGCTGCTTGCGCCCGCGTATTTTGACCTCGCCTAACGGCTGGGCTTCAACCTGCTCGCCCAGCCGCCGGACAATGGAGTCCTCAACCCAGATGTGACCGGCGGGAGCCAGCTCCTGCAGCCGCTTGGCGGTGTTCACCACATCGCCAATTGCCGTATAGTTCATGGCCCGTTCCGTGCCGATGTAACCAACGACGGCCTCGCCCACATGCACGCCGATGCTGTACGCCAGCGTATCGCCGCGCCGCGCGCGCATTTCCTCGCCGGCACGCATGAGCGCCAGCGCCGCGTCGGTCGCGCGGTGAACGTGGTCAGCCTGCGATTTGGGGGCGTTAAAGATCGCCATCAGGCCGTCGCCAAAGAATTTATCCAGCGTACCATCCCAGGCCAGGATGATTTCCGCCGCGAGGCTCAGGTAGTCATTCAGCATTTCAACGACTTTTTCCGGCGGCGCGTTTTCGCTCCACGTTGTGTAACCGCGAATATCCGCAAAAATCACGCTGATTTCCTGCCGCGTACCGCCCAGACGCAGGCCGTCCGGGTTCGCCAGCACGCGGTCAACCACTGACGGCGGCACCAGCTTTTCAAAAGTCACGCGCATTCGCTGGTTTTCCGTTTCTTTTGCCAGCCGCAGCGCCTCGAAGTTGCGCGCATTTTCAATCGAGATCGCCATATAGTCCGTCAGCATACTCAGCAGGGCGCTGTCGTGTTTGCTGAACAACCGCGTGTCCGGCGAGACATTGCTCACCCCCAGCGCGCCCATCACTTCGCCGCGCAGCATGACCGGCGCATAAGCAGCGGACAGCGCCTGAATACCTTCGCCGGCCAGATGTTCAGGTTTAAGCACCAACGGCTGGCATTGTTTGATCACGTAATGCGGCACCCGATCACTGACTTCAAAATCAGCCGGGCGGGCGCGCGGGCTGCCGGCGCGTTTGTGCGCGCGGCAGATCAGCCGGCCATTTTCGACCAGATAGATATAACCTTCTTCCGCCTGCGTGATCTGCGTGGCGGCGTCCACCATACGCGGCAGCAGTTCGCTCAGGTTGGTGAGTTCGGTGACATTTTTGCCGACGCTGTGCAGCACGTTCAGTTCCGCCACACGGCGCTGAAGTTCGCGGTTGGTGTGTACCAGGCGTTCGGTCAGCGACTCTTTTTCTTTCCGCAGGCGCACTTCCATCAGGCTGCGTTCGACGGCGTTCAGCATTTCCTCAACGGTGTAGGGCTTTTTGACGTAATCCCGCACACCCAGGCGGTAGACCTCAACCGCGATTTCTTCCGAACCGTGAAACGTCATCAGAATAACGGGAATATCAAGCTGGCGGCTGTTGAGGTATTTGAGTACGTCAACCCCATTCATGCGCGGCATTTGCAGGTCAAGCAGAATCAGATCAGGGTGGTGTTCCAGCGCCAGTTCCACGCCTTCCTTGCCGTCGCGTGCTTCGATCACCTGATAGCCGTTAGGTTGCAAGACATATTCGATCAGGAATTCCCGATTTTCGCGGCCATCATCAATAACCAGGATCGTTTCGCCGGCCAAGGTACCCTCATGGTGCAGTGCAGCCATACATCTTATTCCATAGTATATGAAGAACCAGCATTATAAACATAAGAGGCTTTGTGAAAAAGTTCAGAAAGTAGCCTGATGATACCAGTCGGGAATTGCCTGTGACGCCAACGGCGATTATAATCTGCCATCACACAGTACCATAAATCAGCGAGGGCGACCTTTGCAAGACGTATCTTTAACCGCGACCACTCTGCCTCGCCCCCGGCTTCATCTCCGAGGACTGATCCGCGAAATTCTGGATACCCTGATCCTGATCGGCGCGATTTACGCGTTGGTCAATCTGGCGACGGTTCGTTTCATTGTGGATGGTCACAGCATGGAGCCGAACTTTTCCACCGATCAGGTATTGGTTGTCAGCCGGGTGGATTACCTGCTGACCCCTCCGCAGCGCGGCGACATCATCGTGTTTAACCCACCCAACCAGCCGCCGGACGAGCCGCCGTATATCAAACGGGTGATCGGCCTGCCGGGTGAGGTGGTCGAAATCCGCGATACACAGGTGTATGTTGATGGCAGGCCCTTAAATGAACCTTACATTAAGGAAGCCTGCCGGCCCAGCCGGTGTCCTGACAACCAGTGGCAGCTTGGCCCGAACCAGTATTTTATGATGGGCGACAATCGTAATAACAGCAGCGACTCGCGGGTGTTTGGCCCGGTCGGGCTTGACCGCGTGATCGGCGAGGCGCTGGTGCGCTACTGGCCGATTGACAAGTGGGGAGTGGTAAAGGACATCGCGTATCCCCAGGAGGCAAATTGAACCTATCCAAAACGCAGCTTCGCCCGCGCCTGCACCGGCGTGGTTTTGGGCGCGAGCTGTTGAGTACGCTGCTGTTTCTGGTAGCGGCGTATGCTTTGCTGGAAATGGCACTGCCGCGTTCGGTGGTGCTGTCCATCAGTATGCAGCCCAATCTGGTGGAATCGCAGCGGTTAGTCATCAGCCGCATCAGCTATCTGCTGGGGCAGCCCCAGCGCGGCGAGATCGTCGTGTTTAACCCACCCAACCAGGCGCCGGATGATCCGCCGCTGATTAAACGGCTGATCGGGCTGCCGGGGGAAACCGTCGAATTTCGAGATGCGGCAGTCTATGTGAATGGTGTAAAATTAAGTGAACCCTACATCAACGAGCCATGTGATCCGGCGCGGTGTCCTGACCGCACCTGGCAGCTTGGTTCGGACGAGTATTTTTTCATGGGAGATAATCGTAATCACAGTCACGACTCACGGGCATTCGGCCCTATCCCCCGGCAGCAGATCGTTGGCCGCGCGGTGCTGCGGTACTGGCCGCCGGAAGTATGGGGCATTTTGTCGTACACGTATGGCGACGCGCCGTAATCGCCACCAGTAGGAGGGTTTGCGTCATGTCCGATCAACTCTTTACCTACTCTTGCCCCTACTGCCAGATTGGTTACTGCCAGCCGGGACAGGCCACTTATGTTCGGATGCATGAGAATATGCTGGTCTCCGTACCAGATTTACCCGTCTGGACGTGTGATATCTGCGGCTATCAGGAATTTGACCAGGAAGCCATCGTCAACCTGGAGGCACTGCTGGGCGTAAGCGATGCCGCGCCGGATACGCAGCGCCCCAGACCGTCGGATTCGTTTGACACTACTACTGCTCGGAGAGCCAATCGTGACCGTTGAATTACGCAGCTACGTGTTTCTGGATAGTTTGCAGCCGCAGCACGCCGCCTTTCTGGGTACGGTGGCGCGCGGTTTTCTGCCCCTGCCGGGAGATGCCTCGCTCTGGATTGAAATCTCTCCCGGTATCGAGATTAACCGCATTACCGATGTGGCGCTGAAGGCCACCGGCGTGCGCCCCGGAATGCAGATTGTTGAGCGGCTGTACGGCCTGCTGGAAGTGCATTCCAGCAGCCAGGCCGAAACCCGCGCGGCGGGCGCGGCCATTCTGGAAGCTCTGGGCGTGAGTGAGGAACAGCGGCTTAAGCCGCGCGTGGTATCCAGCCAGATCATCCGTAATATTGACGCGCACCAGACGCAGTTGATTAACCGGATGCGGCACGGGCATATGATCCTCGCCGGGCAAACGCTGTATGTGCTGGAAGTTGAACCCGCCGGTTACGCGGCGCTGGCCGCCAATGAGGCCGAAAAGGCCGCCGAGATCAACATACTGGAAGTGGTCGCGTTCGGCAGCTTCGGACGGGTGTATCTGGGCGGCGAGGAACGCGACATCATGGCCGGTTACGGTGCGGCGCTGGCGGCCATTGAAGCCGTGAGCGGGCGCGAAATCAACAGCGGACGCAAGGAGTAGCCGGCGGTGTTCATCGGGGAAGTGATCGGCACGGTGGTTGCCACGCGCAAAACGGACAATATGCAGGGGTTAACCCTGCGGCTGGTGCGCCGCCTGACGACCGATAATATGCCAACCGATGTCTATGCGGTGGCGGTAGATGTGGTTGGCGCCAGTGAGGGCGAGCGAGTGCTGGTGTCCGCCGGCAGCCCGGCACGTCAGACACCGCAGACCGACGCGCGCCCGGTGGATGCGCTCATCCTGGCAATTGTGGATAACTGGCAGGTGCAGCAGCGATTAGTCTATTCCCGGTTGCAGGAAGCCGGGAGTTAAGTCCCCGGTCTGAGGCTGGGCGGTGGTATAGCCTTTCGTCCTGCTCGACAGCCAGAAAGCCCTGTTGGTGTTATAATCAACGGTATAATTCCGACAGTCCCATCAATCATTGTCTGGAGAGAGGGCAGGGATATGGGTAAACACCGTATCCTGGTCATTGAAGATAACCGCGACAATATG
>JARKOK010000555.1 GCA_029975765.1 Aggregatilineales bacterium | reverse complement strand
GAAATTCGTGGATGCCGTGTTGGGGGTAGGGTTCTAAAGTAGCCGGTACACCGTGATCATAATGCTTCACCCAGGGACGTTCCAGATAAGCCGTCATCTTTTAAGAGCCTCGTCATTTCTATTTTGGTGAGTCTAATTATAACCTCAGTTCGGGATAAGGGCCTCCAGTTGGGGCAGATCAAGGGCTAGACCTGGCTTCTTGGGCTGGTGGCAGTAGGCAATCAGCCCACCGACCAGGTTAACCATGAAGTTTGCCAGGCTGCGGTGGCGAGTGTGCTCAATCTGCGAGATGTTTTTGAGCTGATCGGTAATGGTTTCCAGAATGCTGCGTCGGCGCAGCAGCAGCTTGTCCGACAACAAAATCAACCGGTTCTTCATGTTGGAGTTGAGCCTGGTAATCAGCGTGATGCCGCGCTGACGCAGTTGCTCGGTTAAGGGCTGGGATAGATAGCCTTTGTCGCCAAACAGCTTGCCCCACAGCGGTTGGATCAGCGAGAGCACGGGGCGACGATCAACGACATTCGCGGCGGTGAGACGACACGCCAGCAATTCGCCTCGGTCCTTGACGATGAGAGGCAATTTGAAGCCGAAGAACCAGCCCACCGAGTGCTTGCCGCGCTGGGCGAGCGGCGCAAAGACCCGATGCCGGCCAATGCGCCGGTTGTGGCACACGGTTACCGGAGTGGAATCAATGAAACTGATGCCGGTGCAGTCGCCGTAGCAGCTTTGCAGGTAGGCACACAGCGGCACGAGCAGCGTGGGGATGAATTCGACAAACCGGCTGTAGCTGATCAGCCTGGGAAACTCGGCGCGCAAATAGACCTGCACGAACTGAGTGTAGTAGGTCTTGAAATCGCGGTAGCGCATCTGATGAAAGTAAATCAGGATGGTTATCATCTCTCACTCGGATGCAGCTGTCCCATTCAACGCCGCTGCTTGAGACCGCTTTGTAGTAATTCGCGTTCCCAGCCTGGCGCAAAGCCTTGCCAGAAATCATCGCCATGGCCGCACAGTTCCAGTAAACTCATCTCCGATGCCTCTCGGTTGGTTGAGGTTAACCGGAAAGCCTACCCTGTCTTTCCTTGAGAGGCATCTCCTTATCCCGAACTCAGGTTAACGATATGTCTAAAAATGCAACGATCACGGACGTTGCTAAACTCGCGGGGGTGTCTATTACGACGGTCTCCCGCATCCTGAACAACAAACCCGATGTCGCGCCGGCAACCCGCCAGCGTGTAGAGGCGGCGATTGAACAACTGGGCTTCACCCCTCATGTCGTTGCCCAGAATCTCGCGGCGGGTAAAAGTCGCTCGATTGCGGTGCTGTATCCATCCGACTCATTAGGTTTTACGGAACTCGAATTCGAGTTCTTCGTCGGGGTATCGCAGGCTGCAACCAAAGCCAGTTTCCTGTTTAACCTGATTGTGACACCGATGACCGAACAGACGCTGCTCAATCTGTTCCGCAGCAATCAGGTGGATGGTGTGATTTTGATGGAAATCCACCTGAACGACCGGCGGGTAGATGCACTCCGCGAACACGGTTATCCGTTTGTCCTTATCGGACGCTGTCAGGATAATACCGGCCTGAGCACCATAGACCTGGACTTTGAAACCGCAATGGTGAAAGCCTGTGAGCATCTGGTCAGTCTCGGCCACCGCCGGATTGGTTTTACCAACCTTATTGGTGTCCAGCAGGGTTACGGCCCGGCGATTCGGTCGCTGTGGGGCTACCAGCGTGCCTGCGAGCAGTTCAGTTTCGAGCCGTGCTACCGGGAACTGAAGCCCACCATTGACGATTTATACCATGCGACCGGAGTTATGCTGGACGAACAACCGGACATGACCGCCATGATTACCCTCCACGCCGGGCCGCTGGTAGGCGCCATTCGAGCCGTTCAGAGTCGCGGGTTGGTGGTGCCGCAGGATTTCTCAATCATGGGCATCCTCTCCGACCAGACCGCGCAGATCCTCAGTCCACCGCTGACGGCCATCAGCTTTCCCGCCCAGATGATGGGATCACGAGCCGCGCAAATGCTGATTCAGAAACTCCATGAAGCTGATTATGAGGATAAACAAGTTCTGCTTAAACCCCGGCTGGTAGTGCGCGAAAGTACCGCACCGGCGCGTGACAGCCGGAGCTAACCCGTAGCATATACCGGAGATCGTATCATCGCCCGGTTTGTTACTCAGGCGTCAATCTCAACGCTGGCGTGAGACAGCACAATCTCACCCCGTTCGGCTGTCGTCGTTCGGAACAACACACGGCTGCCCTCGCGCCACATTTCCGTCACCAGCGTTTCACCAGGGAAAACGTGTTTAGCGAAGCGGACTTTGATGCTCTTACAGCGTGCCGGGTCGTTATCGCAGAAATGTTTCAGCACCGCGCGCCCGGCAAACCCAAAGGTGCAAAGTCCGTGCAGAATTGGACGGTCGAAATTGCCAACCGCTGCCATCTGGGGATCGGCATGTAGCGGGTTGCGGTCGCCGCACAGCCGGTACAGCAGCGCCTGATTATCCGTCGTTTTCTCCCTTTGGACAGCATCCGGCGCGCGGTCAGGGATGGCCTCTGCCGTACCAGACGGTCCGCGCTCGCCCCCAAAACCACCCAGGCCGCGAATGAACATGGATGATTGGTTGAACGCTATTTCCGTACCGGATTCGTCATAACAGGGGGCATCGGTGACGACCAGCATCCCGCTGCCCTTGTCATAAATCTGGCTGATGTGTGGCCGGCAGGTGATGATAGCCGACGTGGGAATCGCCGACTTCACTTCTAAATATTGTTCACCATGAACCAGCATCATGGGGTTAAATTCGATACCGCCAAGTTTGCCGGACAGAATGGTGTCAATCATGCGAGTGGGATACAAAACGGCGAAGGTGGGCAGCGCCTTAAAGCCGAGGCTGCTGAGTTCGTAAACGAATCGCAGTTCAGCCTGATCAAGTGCGTTGGCGGGCGCGCCAACCGCCAGCGCGTACAGCGCGACATCACGCTCGGTGTATTCAAACGTGAACGGATCAAAGGCATGACCGATGATCCGCGCGACATCAAGATTGTTTTCAGCCATTATATGATCTCCATCTGCGAAACCAGTAGGGGAGGGTCTAAGACCCTCCCCTGCGCGTGTATTCCGGGTGATCTGTGTTGGTATCAGGTATTGGGGCTTTCGCGGTCACTCAGTTCCATTTGAACCAGTTCGCGGCGCAGTGTTTTGCCGACGGTTGTCTTGGGTAGTTCATTGATGAACGCAAAGCGGGTTGGCACTTCGTACCGGGCCAGCTTGGCTTCGCAGTGAGCGATGAGTTCCTGTTCGGTACAGGTCATGCCGGGACGCAGGACAATCCAGGCTTTCAGCGATTCCTGACCGATTTTCTCTGGATGCGGAATAGCGGCAACCCCAACTTCTAACACGGCGGCATGTTCAGACAGCACTTTCTCGACAGCGTTGGGATAAACGTTAAAACCGCCGATGAGGGCCATATCTTTCTTGCGGTCAACGATGTAGAAGTAGCCGTCCTCATCCATCCGGGCGATGTCGCCGGTATACAGCCATACCCTGCCGCCGTCTTCCCGCAGAACATTGGCCGTTTCGGTCGGCATCCCATGATAACCAACCATGAGCTGCGGCCCGGTCATGATAAGTTCGCCCACATCACCAACCGGCATATCGGTTACACCATCATCCAAACTGACGATACGGCAGTCCATGTCCGGCAGCGGCAGGCCAATAGAGCCGGTACGGTTGGCCCCCTTGAGCGGGTTGCAGTGGCTCGCGGTCGGCGCTTCGCTCATACCAAAGCCTTCCAGCAGCGTGCCGCCGCTGAGGCGCTCAAATTCCTGTTTGGTCGAAGGTGGCAGCGGCGCCGACCCGCTGACACAGGCGCGGATTGAATGCAGATCCACTTTGCCGGCTTTCACCAGTTCATGGTTATTGATGGCGTTGTACAGCGCCGGCACGCCCATAAAGAGTGTGGGTTTGAACGTGTTGATGTTGTCCAGCACGTCGGGAATATCACGGGCATTGGGGACGAGCGCGATTTTGGCCCCGATACCGACAGCGAAATTCAGGACGGCGACCATACCAAAGGCGTGAAACATCGGAATTGCGCCCAGAAAGATTTCGCTGTTAGCATTGGACGGAATATCCTTGCCGAACAGCCAGGCGCGCATTTGCAGCGTATTGGCAACCAGCGCCCGGTGGGTGGACATCGCCGCTTTCGAAACACCGGTCGTGCCGCCGGTATACTGGAAGATAGCGAGATCGGCGGGTTTGATCTGCCGGTCGGCTTTTTTACCGGCGTAACGGGTGAGCAGGTCTTGCAGCCACACATCACCCGCGCCCAGATTTTCAACGCGATGGCCTTCCTTTTTCTCCTTCGCCAGGGTGAACAGCACTTTAGCCACTGGCGGCAGGTACTCCTTTACATTCGTGACGATGATCTTTTTGACCTTCGTTTTGGGTTGAATGTCTTTAATCAATTTGTAAAAGAGACTCATGCAGATCACGATCTCAGCGTCGCAGTCGTTGATCTGGTAAGCCATCTTATCGGCAGGATAGGTGGGATTAGTCGCCGCGACCACGCCCCCCGCTTTCAGCACGCCGTAATAACTGATCACAAAAGCCGCGATATTGGGCATAACCAGCGCCACCCGGTCGCCGGTTTTCAGCCCCATGTCAATCAGTGCTGCCGCCAGACTGCCGGAGAGGCGATCAAGTTCGGCGTAGGTCATGGTGCTGGCCTGCCGGCCCAGAACCGGCAGATGGGCGCTGCTGATCAGCGCCACGCTGTCCGGTGATTTCCTGGCGGCTTCCTCCAGGAAGTTATGAACGGTAATGTCGGGATAGGGTTCTAACGAATGGGGGATGTTAGCGTCGTAGCTTTTTGTCCAGGGACGATCTGCATAGGTAATCATATACTTGCAACCTCTAAAAACCAAATCCGTATTTGATTAGCAGTATAACCAATGCAGCATCCCTGGTCAAAGCATTCTTCACGAGGCTTTTAACTTTCCGTCCAGCGCCGCCATGCCTCCGGTATTTTGACTACCTGACCGTCGTGGGTGATACAGATATGCCGGGTCTGGCCGGTGACGAGTACATCACCGGAGGCCGCATGGACGATTTCGTACTCAAAAGTGAGGGTGCGGCTTTTCATATCTCCAATCCAGCAGCGCACGGTGATGCGGTCATCGTAACGCGCGGGTTTGATGTAGCGTGCGCTCACTTCGGAAACGGCAAGATAATGGCCGCCGCGCTCAAAGCTGGCATAATCGCTGCCGCGCTGCCGGGCATAGTGACTGCGGCCCTCTTCAAAGTAGACGAGATAACTGGCATGATGCACGATGCCCATCGCGTCGGTTTCGGCATAACGGACGTGGAAAGTGGTTTCCGCTACCAAGCGGTCGGTCGGTGCCAAGTGAGTCCTCCAGAGTTGGTGATGGCTGCCGCAGAAAACAACACCGTCGGCAGGCTGCTGATACGAGGCGACTAGCCGGGATGTGTATGTTCCCGATGAGTATATCGCTCGCGGAACGCCTGGAATTCTTTTTGCAGCGCATCCAGTTCTTCATCTGACATATTTTCCAGGTCAACCAGACGATTACGCGCCTGCTCAACGCTGCGGATCAGTTCATCCAGCTTCAGGTGAATCGCGCGCGCGTCACGGTTCTGCGTATTCTGGATTAGAAACACCATCAGGAACGTGACGATAGTCGTACCGGTGTTGATCACAAGCTGCCAGGTATCGGAAAAATTGAACAGCGGGCCGGTCACTGCCCAGATGATAATGACAAGTGCGGCAGCGATAAATGCCCAGGGGCTGCCGACCATGCCGGATGTTTTGGCGGCAAACTTACGGAAGAACTCGTTCATGAGCATCAATCCTTCTCGATTATGGTAACCGCTACTACTATAGGAGCCATCGGTTAGAGTTCCATTTGCGCATCTGAACATGCGAAGCAGCGGTCTTTGGGAAGATGGTTTAGGGTTGTAGACCGGTATGTTATAATGAGCCTCATGACGAACATGAAACATTTAGGCAGCCCTGTGGAGGCGTGACATGGACATTAACCAGGCCGCACGGATGATAGAGTGGCTGGATGAAGAGCGGCGGCGGGACAAAGCGACGATTGCTACACTCGAAGAGCGGCTGGCGCAGCAGCAGGAAACCCTGTCGTCGCTGATGAAACGACTGGGCAGCCTGGAGTCCGATCAGACGGTGATGAAGAGCCAGTTCACGCCCAGCGGACGTGAAGCGGATGTGATGGAACAACTGCGAAAGGAAATGCAGCAGCAGTTAGAAAAGCTGGAAGCCAAACGCCTGACGGCGGAACGCGAAGCCGAACGCCGCGCCGAACTCACCCGCGAGAACCTCCAGCGTTCAATCCGCGAACAGTCGGAGCGGGTAGACCGGATGGAACGCCAGACCAGCGAACTGCCAGCGCAGCAGGTGGAACGTGAGCGCGTATCGGACGCGGTAGCCACCCTCCAGCAGCGGGTAGATGATCTGTTCAAAAAAGTGGAAGAACCTGACCGGCGGTTGGTCTTCCTGGAAGAGCAGCGCCGGCAGGACGCGCGCCGGATTTCGGAAACACAATCCGAAATGCCGGAGATACAGAAGCAGATTGACAGCATCCGCCCGAAGCTGCAACTGCTGGAAGAACTGGCGCTGCGGACGGAACGCAAAGTCCAGGATGTCCAGAATGCGGAACGCGACCGGCGTGACCAGATTCAACAGTTCATTGACCAGCAAACCCTGCTGTTGCAGCAGCGCGACCAGCAGGTGGCCGAACTGATGAAACGCTTTGGCGAACAGGACAGCGTGATGCAGCGCAACCTGGAACGCTTTGAGGTATGGTCGGAAGCCTACCGGAATATGAAAAAGATTATTGATGACTTTGAGCGCATCGGCGACCGCTTGGAACGCCGGATCAACGAAGTAGCCGAGATGCAGCGTTTGAGTGAGGAACGTTTCCGGCAGGAATGGAACGACTGGACAGCGGACGACCAGAAACGCTGGAAGCAGTTTACGTTATCGAACGATGAAGTGTGGCGCAGTCATGACAAGGAATTCGACCGGTTTGTGCAGCGGTTGTCGGATGTTGATGGTCAGTTCCCACCTATTTTTGACAGCCTGAACCGGTTATGGAATCTGGAACGCGAACGAGCGCAGCTCTACCGTGAACGCTATCAGGCCCTGCTGCTGGAATTCGACACCGGCGCGAAACTGCCCACACCGAAGACCGCTCCGACAGCCGGCAACGGCAGCAGCAATCCGGCAAACGGCGAGTGATCGTTAAACGATGCGCGTGATTGGAACCGCCGGCCATGTGGATCACGGCAAGTCCACACTGGTACGGGCGCTGACCGGGATTGACCCTGACCGGCTGGCCGAAGAAAAAGCCCGTGAGATGACCATTGATCTGGGTTTTGCCTGGGCCAAATTGCCATCGGGTGAAACGGTCGGGATTGTGGATGTCCCCGGCCACCGGGATTTTATTGAGAACATGCTGGCCGGCGTCGGCGGAATTGATGCCGTGCTGCTGGTGATTGCAGCCGATGAGGGAGTGATGCCGCAGACACGCGAACATCTGGCGATCCTCGATCTGCTGGGGGTTCAGCATGGACTGGTGGCGCTGACCAAAACCGATCTGGTAGATGACCCCGCCTGGCTGGAACTGATCGAACATGATATTCACGATACGCTGGCCGATACATCGCTGGCCGAGGCCGACATTGTGCGGGTATCGGCGCGAACCCGCGCCGGGCTGGACACACTGTTCGACCGGCTGGCGGCGCTGCTGGATGAGATGCCACCGCGCGCGGATTATGGCAGTCCGCGCCTGCCCATTGACCGCATTTTCACGATCAGCGGTTTTGGCACCGTCGTCACCGGCACGCTGTTAGGGGGTGCGGTGCGCGTCGGCGAAGAAGTTGAAATTCAACCCGCCGGCCTGCGCGGACGCATTCGCGGCTTGCAGAGTTACAAACAGACGGTGGACACCGCCGAACCTGGCAGTCGCGTAGCGGTCAATGTGTCCGGCGTGGACAAACGCGCCGTTGGCCGGGGAGATGTGCTGACCTATCCGGGGCAGTTGCAGGCAACGACCCTGATAGACGTGCGTTTTCGCCATTTGAAGGATGCGGGCCGCCCGCTGAAACATAACGCGGAAGTAAAATTCTTTTCCGGCGCGGCGGAGTCGGTGGCGCATGTGCGCCTGCTGGATGTGGACGAACTGCCGCCGGGACAGGAAGCCTGGCTGCAACTCCGGCTGGAAACGCCGCTGGCGCTGGCACAGGGTGACCGGTTCATCCTGCGCTATCCTTCACCATCGCAAACGATTGGCGGCGGCGGCATTGTGAATCCGCACCCTGCCAGACGCTGGAAGCGTTTCCAGGCAGACATACTCGATCAACTGGCAACCCGGATGAACGGCACGCCGGCGGAACGACTGGCGCAGACCGCGCGTGTGCCCGAAAAACGCTCGGCTCTACAGAAACACCTCGGTTACAATACCGCCGATTTTGAGGCAGCGGTACATGACGGGCTGGCGCAAGGACTGCTGGTCGAACTCCCCGGCGGCGAACTGCTGGCGCGGGGCGCGTGGGACGCCCTCATGCGACACATGCTGGATGAACTGCGGGCATTTCATCGGACTGCCCCACTGCGGCTGGGCATGTCACGGGAAGAATTACGAAGTCGGTTAGGGCTGAAGGGCGCGACCCTGAATGCGCTGCTGGATATGCAGTCGGAGATTGTGGCGGAAGGCGAGCGACTGCGCTTAGCAGATCATGCAATTCGGTTTGATTCCGCGCAGCAGTCCCGCGCTGCTGCCCTGCGCCAGCAGATAGCTGCCGCGCCCTATGCGCCGCCATCATTTGCTGAAGCGGCGCAGTTGGCAGGTGAGGATGTGGTCTACGCGCTGATCGAACTGGGAGAGATTGTTGCTGTCCAGCCGGACATCATTTTCAGCCGCGCCGCCTATGATGAGCTGGTCAGCGCGATTCTGGAAATGATTGACCGCGACGGCAGCGTAACCGCCAGCGGCCTGCGTGACCGCTTCAACACCTCGCGTAAGTATGCTATCGGTCTGCTGGAACACCTGGACTCAGTCGGTATCACCCGGCGCGCCGGGGATGCCCGCGTGCGCGGCCACCGCAGCCGCTAAAATACCAACGCAGTTTCCTGGCGCTGATTGATGAAGGTCATCGCTGGCAGACTGACCCCCAATACAGGTTCAAAGCGCAGCAGCCGGATAGACCTTTTATACTCGACTGCCGTTACTTGTCTACACCTTCTGCGCTGCTGCGAAAAACTTCAAGGCGCTTCACCCGCACAACACGATCCAGTTTCTGGCACTCAGCGCGCGACTATATCATTTTCGGGCTGACGGATAGCCGTTTTTACAAGATGTTTTGACCATATCTCGCGGTTTGTTGTATAATCCTTTTTAAGGCTGGATTGGAGTTGTCTGTATCTTTTTTTACCGGTTAGTACCGTAGCGAAAGGAAAAAGCCATCCCCCTACCCGTCAGACAGGATTTCATCCCTTCTGCCAAATAAATTGTATTTGAGGAGACAACGCTTATGACATCCCCGGTTAAGTATTTTCGTTTGACAGGTCTGGTTATGCTGGTGGTGCTGTTAAGTGCTGCCGGCATGGTACAGGCACAGGACTGCCCGAATGGTATAGTCAGCCTCCGCGTGGATGACTGGTCAAGTGGCGACCGCGTGGAATACATGAACCAGGTGGTCGAGGCGTTTGAGGCCGAAAACCCCTGTATTGACGTTGT
>JARKOK010000553.1 GCA_029975765.1 Aggregatilineales bacterium | reverse complement strand
TGGCGACTGGATTAAGCCAACCCAACGTTTCGAGCCACCTGAGTTGTCTACGCGACTGCGGTTTGGTCAGTACCCAATCGCAGGGCAAGTTTGTGATTTACCAGTTGAGCGACCCGCGCGTCAACGAAATCCTAAACCTGTCCAGCAGCCTGCTGGCGGATGTCGCGCGCGGTGTGTATGAATGCACCCGCTATGAACCAGAAACCAAATTACTGACAGATTTATCCAAGGAGCAAATTAATGGCTAATCTTAGGACGATGGAAGTTCCCGTCAAGGGGATGGATTGCACCGAATGCACCCAGCATGTCCACCACGCCATACAGGATCTGCCCGGCGTCAAGTCGGTCAATGTTCTGCTGGCCGCGGAGAAAGCTACGATCCAGTTTGACCCGACCCTGGTCGATCTCCCGATGATCCGCAAAGCAGTTGCCGGGGCCGGATATAAAGTTCCGGAAAGCGTGCCAGATCAAACACCACCGGCCCCCACCCTCCAGGACTTTACCCGACCGGTCCTGACTGTATTTGGCATCGTCTTCGGCGTGGTGCTGTTTGTGGTCGTCTTTGGCGAATGGCTAGGATGGTTTGAAAAGATTACCACGTTGGTGCCCTGGCCGATCGGTTTCGCCTTGGTGCTGGTATTTGGTTACCCGGTTTTCAAAAACGTGGTACAGGCCACCCTGCGCCGGCAGATCATCTCGCACACCTTAATGACGGTTGGCGTCATCGCGGCATTGGCCGTCGGCGAATGGGCAACCGCTGCGGTAGTGGTATTCTTTATGCGGGTGGGGGATTACGCCGAAAAGTTCACCACGGACCGCGCCCGCAAAGCCGTCCGCGACCTGACCGCTATGGCCCCGCAAACGGCCCGGCTGGAACGGGATGGCAGCGAAGTAGACGTGCCGATCAGCGAAGTGCAGCCAGGCGATGTGGTCATCGTCCGGCCTGGAGAGAAGATCCCAGTAGACGGCGTGGTGCTGGACGGCCAAGCGACCATCACCCAGGCCGCCATTACCGGTGAATCGATGCCGGTCGAAGCCAGCCAGGGCGCGAAGGTCTTCGCTGCAACGATCGCCCAGATGGGCAGCCTGCGCGTGAAAACCACTCTGGTAGGTCCCGATACCACATTTGGCCGGGTTGTACGCATGGTCGAGGAAGCCGAATCCAACCGGGCCGAGGTGCAGCGGATCGGCGACAAGGTTTCCGGATATTACCTGCCTGTTGTAGCCGCTATAGCCTTAATTACCTACCTGATCAGCCGGAACCCCCTGTCGACTGCGGCAGTGCTGCTGGTAGCCTGCTCCTGCTCATTCGCCCTGGCTACGCCGATTGCCATGCTGGCTTCCATCGGCGCCGCGGCAAAACACGGCCTGCTGATCAAGGGCGGCCGCTACATCGAACTGCTGGCCAAAGCTGATACCGTGTTAATTGACAAAACTGGAACACTTACGACCGGTAAACCACGCCTGGCAGAAGTGGTCCGCTTAAATGGTTTGAGCGAGGAACGCCTGCTCACCCTGGCTGCTTCTGCGGAACGCTATTCCGAACATCCTCTGGCGGAGGCGGTGCGTCAGGCGGCGCGCGATCAAGACTTGCGCTTGTTGGAACCACAAGAATTTGTGGCCGAACCGGGACGCGGTGTCCGGGCTCGCGTCGATGAAATGCTGGTTGAAGTGGGCAGCTGGCGCATCCAGGGGGATCAACCCCTCCCTGCCGCTGCGGCCGAGTTGGAAAAGCAAGGCAAGACGCTGCTCTTTGTCCGCGCCAATCAGGAACTAGCCGGCATTTTGGCGGCATCCGATACCCTTCGCCCCGAAACGCCAGCTGCCCTTGCTGAGCTGAAGCGCCTGGGGGTGCGAAAAATCGAGCTACTGACCGGCGATAACGAGCTAACCGCGGCAGCCATTGCCGGGCAGTTGGGGATTGATTACCGCGCCAACTTGCTCCCAGAGGATAAAATCCGCATTGTCAAAGAGTACCAGGCGCTAGGTCACATCGTCGTGATGGTCGGGGACGGCGTCAATGATGCGCCGGCCCTGGCGCAGGCGAATGTGGGCATTGCCATGGGGGCAGGCGGTACGGACGTGGCCATCGAAGCCGCCCACATTGCTTTGATGCGAGAGGATTGGACTCTGCTACCACGCGCCTTCCAGATTGCGCAGAGGACCATGCGCGTGGTCAAAATGAACCTTGGATTTACGATGGTTTACAACATCGTGGGGCTGACCTTGGCCGCCTTCGGCATTCTGCCGCCCATTCTGGCGGCGGCAGCTCAATCACTCCCCGATCTGGGTATCCTTGGAAACTCTTCCCGGCTTTTACGGCAGAAGTGAGTGGAACAGAACGATGAAAATGTAAAGAGGTATTCGACCGGATGAAAATCAATTTGCTGTACTTTGATGGGTGCCCATTCTGGCAACAGGCGCTGACCAATCTGCGAACGGCGATCAC
>JARKOK010000520.1 GCA_029975765.1 Aggregatilineales bacterium | reverse complement strand
CAGCGCGACCGGCTGCTCGACCTGTTCCGGCGGTTCGTCAACGCGGAAGATGTATCCATGTGGCTGTCATCCGGCATGTACGAGATTCTGACCACCGGCGTGCGGGTGCAGGATGTGGGCAGCGTGCCAATGGTCAGCGTCAACCGTGTGCGGCTGACCGGCCTGAACGTCGTCGCTAAAGCCGCGCTGGATTACATCGGCGCGACACTCGGCCTGCTGGCGCTGTCGCCGCTGTTTCTGGCGATCATTATCATCATGAAATTCACCGATCCCGGCCCGATTGTCTACCGGCGGCGGGTGGTAGGTGTGGGCGGCAAGGAATTTGATGCTTTCAAATTCCGCACGATGGTGGTGAATTCACAGGAAGTGCTGGATGAACTGCTGGCACGCGACCCGGAAGCCCGCGCCGAGTACGAGCAGTATTACAAACTCAAGAATGACCCGCGCATTACGAAGATCGGGGCGTTCCTCCGCAAGACCAGCGTGGACGAACTGCCACAGCTGCTTAACGTGCTGCGTGGTGAAATGAGCATCGTGGGGCCGCGTATGATTACGATGGCCGAAGTCGAAAAATATGGCCGCTGGGGATTGAACCTGCAAACCGTTAAACCGGGCATCACCGGGCTGTGGCAGGTCAGCGGGCGCAGCGACATCACCTATGAAGAACGGGTGCGGCTGGATATGCGCTATATCCGCAACTACTCAATCTGGCTGGATATTCAGATCATCGTGCAAACCATACCGTCCGTATTGTTCAGAAAAGGCGCGTATTAGGCGCGGTGCTTTAGCCTTCCGTCAACGAGAGGCGCAGCGGCAGGCTGCGCCTTTTCGTTCAGGGCTGAATTTCGACAACAACACCTTCCTGCGCCCAGTCGTACAGCAGGCGGATATTGTCGTTGCTCAGAAGGATACAGCCGTAAGTCACCCGCGTGCCGAGGCTGTTCGTCCACAGCAGTTGGCTGCCGCCGCGCGTCGGAAAACCATGAAAGCCGTTGGTGAAGTCCGAACCCGGAATGGGCCGATACACCCCCATAAAGTTTGGCATCCACAGGTTCCAGTTAGCGGCATAGGCGTTTGGTTCGTGGGAAATGATCTGGTATATACCCGGCCAGGTTGGACTGGAGCTGATGCCGGTGCTGGTCGGCCAGTCCCATTTGAGCGCCCCACCCTCGTAGACCCAGGTGCGCTGCCGGCTGATGCTGACGACTATTCGCTTGTCGGGGTCAACCGGAAACAGCAGGAAGTTATCCGGTGAGGGAACCGTGATGCTCTGCCCGATGGCTACCCCCTCAATACCGCCGTTGGCCTGCTGAATATAGGGGTACGGCACGCCGTAATCCCAGGCGATGCTGATAATCGTTTCACCCGCCTGGACGACATGCTGCCGGTCATGATGATACACGCGGGCGACAGCAGTCGTGCGACCGGCGGCGAGTGCCGCCTGCGCGTCCGCCACAACATCGTCTGCCTTAAGATAGCGGCTGGCATCCAGCACCCGATCCGCCTCCGTCTGCAAGTACGCTCGCAGCGGCGGCGCATCCAGCGCCAGCGCCAGACCGGCGGCGCTGCTGGCCGCCGGCGCTGCCGTTAGCCACGCACTCCACTGTTCCGGCGGCAGCGACCAGTACACGGAGTCCCCGGTAACGGGGTCAAACAGGCGTATATCAAACGGGCTGCCAAGCAGTCGCGCGGCCTGTTCCAGCATGGGAGAGGCATCCAGCACCGCCGGCTGTACCGCCTGCATGACCAGATCAAACGTGCCATCTGCCAGCGCCACACCGGCATTGCTTTGTAACCGCGCCAGTGTCGCCGCCATATCCAGCGCGCGGCCCACGACCGGCGCGGTGGGCTGCGGCTGGCCGTCCACCAGACGAATACCTGCATTCACCGCCGGCTGTTCCACCTGAGCAGCCAGTTCACGCAGGCCGTTTTCCGCCAGGGTCAGATCAACCGTAACGACCGGCGGCACATCCACCCGCCCGGCAACCGCCGGTAAAATGCTGGCAAAGGCGGCCCGCCCCTGCGCATAAGCCGCTTTCGCCGTCGCGGCAGCATCCAGCGTGATGCCCAGATGCGCGGGTGATACCGCCCAAGTGCGGCTGCCATCGCGCAGCGTCACCGTTTGCCAGCCCGTTTGCAGGGCGGCGGCGGCCTCTGTTTCCGACAGGCCGCCCAATGCCATACCACCGGCGCTCACGCCGGGCAGAATACCACCGCCATAAATCACCGCCGCGCTTAATGCCACAGCGCCACAGGACATCACAAACAGAGCCATCACCCCCAGCACACTGTACAGCAGCAGATGACTCCGGCGGCGCGTTCTGACCGGACGGCGGCGGGGCGGCAGATGGGGAACCGCCGCCTGCGGGCGCGGCAGAACCGGCGCCGGGCGGCGCACCGGCTGAAACGGCACGGTCGCCTGGGCTGATGGCGGCATACGGCGCACGCGAACCGGCTGCGTCATCTGCGCCTGGTTGGATGTACTGCGGCGGCTGGCTGGCATACGATAAACAATCCATCTGGCTGTCCGCCTCACCGTCAACAGAGTAGGGACACGAACTGTCGTGTCCCTACGGCGGTGCGCGGACTCTATTACGAATTACCTTGATTATAGAACAAAATGCTGTTGATGATACGCTGTATTGTCCAAACGTGGGGTAAACGTCAGGCTGGCGTCACAGCAGCAGAGACAGGCATTAACGCGACCAGACCATGCATTACAACTACCGCCGCGCCGGATGCGGATATAGGTCACGGCGGAGGGCTGACAATCGGCCTTGTGTTCGTCATATTGATCGGGGGAAAGTAAGGTTATAGTTGGAGGGATAGGCGCATGGCTGATATGAGAACTCTGCTTGACCAGACGGCGGCGCTGCATCATCACCTGTGTCCACGCCAGGTGTTAGGGGTACGCATCGGCCTGTATGCCGCCGACCTGCTGGGGCTGGAACTGCCGCAAACCGGCAAACAGGTGTTTACCTTTGTCGAAACAGACGGCTGTTTTGCCGACGGCGTGGCTGTTGCCACCGGCTGCTGGCTGGGACACCGGACGATGCGGCTCGTGGATTATGGCAAAGTGGCGGCAACGGTCGTAGATACATGCAGTGGGCGGGCGCTGCGTCTGTGGCCGAACCCGGAAGCGCGCCAGCGTGCCGGTATGCAGGAACCCGACGCTCAAAGCCGGTGGCACGCTCAGTTAGCGGCCTACCAGACACTAAGCGCCGAGGAACTGCTGTGTGTGGCTGAAGTTCATCTGACCGTCGCGCTGCAAGCGATCATCAGCCGCCCCGGTGTGCGTGTGACCTGCGAAACGTGCGGCGAGGAAATCCTGAACGAGCGGCAGATTCTGGTCGGCGGCAAGACCGTGTGCAAAAGCTGCGCGGGGGAAAGCTACTGGAGCAGCACCCCGGTGCGGGCCGGCGTCATCCCATTTGAGCGGGCGCTGGGTTAATTCACGGCTGCGACTGGTCGGTTTTCCAGTTCCGCACCAGCCGGAGTAATTCGGCTCTGGTAGAATCCGACACTGGCTGTTCGGCCAGCGCACCTGTCAGGCGGGTGACATACCGGATCTGTTCGATATAATGCGCGCAGCCCGCGCAGGCTGCCAGATGCACCTCAAACGCCTGGCGTTCGCCGGACGGCAGCGCGCCTTCCAGATATTCCGTTACCAGTTCCACCAGTTCAGCGCAGGTTAAGTCAGTCACGAAAGTAAGACTCCAATGCCTGCCGGACGCGCCCCCGCGCCCGGTGCAGCAGCACTCGTTGGTTGGTATCACTCACGTCCAGAATGTTACAGACTTCTTCGGACGACAGGCCATCTATATCGCGCAGGGTAATCACCAGCCGTTGATTCGGCGGCAGGCTGTCAATGGTATGCCGGATATGGTCGAGTACTTCTGATGACAGCAGCCGGTCTTCCGGCAGATCCGCCCAACGGTTAGGGATAGATACCCAATGATGCGCGGCATCATGGCCGTCCGGGTAGAAATGATCGGGCGTGACCGCTGGGTCATCTGGATCATCCGGCTCATCGAGCGTGACAAAACGGCCTTCACGCTGGGCATAGGTCCTGGCGCGGTTAACCAGAATGCTGAACAACCACGTCTTCAGGGATGAACGCCCCTCGAAGCGGTCAATGCCTTTCAGCACCGCCATCCAGGTTTGCTGCGCGACCTCTTCAGCCGCATCAGGGGTACGAACGTAAATCAACGCGGTTCGTACCAGCGCGGCATGATGGCGGTCAAACAAAGCCACGTAGGCCGCCTCATCCCCACGCCGCAGCGCCGCGATCATCCCGGAAGTCTCTTCCATAGCCCGTGCGCTTCCATAAGGTTCTATTGGGTAATCGTATTATAGAACAAATCCCTTTTTTAGAATCTAAATTTGTGGATTCAGCCGGAAAGGGGTAGTCTAGAAGGCAGCATACCAGTCTGCATCGCACTCAAAGATAGTCTTACATCGTAGATTGCTTAAGGAGAGTTACAATGGCACAAAAAGGTTTTAATCGTCGTGACTTCCTGAAGGGAAGTCTCTTTGCCGGGTCTGGCCTGGTAATGGGCAACCTGTTGTCGTTCATTGAATATCGTCGTGCGGTCGCTCAGGATCAGCCGCTGCGGGCGGCCATGTCAAGCGCCGGTCTGGCCGGCACCT
>JARKOK010000516.1 GCA_029975765.1 Aggregatilineales bacterium | reverse complement strand
GGATGTCTATCCGGTCGAGCAGCGGGCCGGACAGCCGGCTTTGATAACGAGCGATCATGGCGGGGGTACAGGTGCAGGCGCGCACCGGATCGCCGAAGTAGCCGCAGGGGCAGGGGTTCTGCGCGAGTACCAGCAGGAAATTAGCCGGGAAGGTGAGGCTGCCTTTGGCGCGGCTGATGGTTACGATTTTATCTTCAATGGGCTGGCGCAGGACTTCCAGTACATGCTGCGGGGCCTCGTTGGCTTCGTCGAGAAAGAGCACGCCACGATGGGCAAGAGTCACCTCGCCGGGGCGGGGAATGGAACCGCCGCCGATTAACCCGGCCTGCGAAATGGTGTGATGCGGGGCGCGGAAGGGGCGCGACTGCACCAGCGGGTGGTGGCTGTGCAGCATGTCGGCCACCGAATAGATGCGCGTGACCTCCAGCGCCTCATCCAGGGTGAGGGCGGGCAGGATGCCGGGAAGGGCGCGCGCCAGCAGGGTTTTGCCCGTGCCGGGCGGGCCGCTTAAGAGGGTGTTGTGGCCGCCCGCCGCCGCGATTTCGAGCGCGCGTTTGACGTGTTCCTGCCCTTTGATGTCAGCAAAATCCACCAGACCATCCGGCAGCGCGGCGCTGTCTACGGCCAGCGGTTCGGGACGATAGGGCGGGATGGGATTGAGGCCGTAGAGATGCTCGACCAGTTGGCCGAGGGATTGCAGCGGGATGATGTCCACGCCGCCAATCAGGGCGGCTTCGGGCGCGTCATTGGCGGGCACGTAGACGGCGGTCATGCCGGCCTGCTGCGCGGCGTAGACCATCGGCATGACCCCTTTGACATGGCGAATCGTGCCGTCCAGCGAGAGTTCGCCGATGAACAGGGCGGAGTCCAGCGCCTCAAGCGGGAGCTGGTCGGTGGCGGCCAGCACCCCAACGGCGATGGCAAGATCATAGGCGGTGCTGTGTTTGGGCAGATCAGCCGGAAAGAGGTTGACGACATAACCTTTATTCGGGAATTGTAACCCACTGTTTTTCACCGCCGCGCGCACGCGCTCGCGGCTTTCTTTCACCGTGTTGTCCGGCAGGCCGACGATGATAAAACTTGGCAGTCCGGCGCGGGGATTGAAGTCGGTCTGGACTTCAACGATACAGCCGTCAAGACCCAGGATGGCGCAGGCGCGGACAATGGACAGCATGAGACCCCCTTGCATCAGTGTTGGCTGTTATCCAGTATACAACAGCCGCGCCCCCGTGAAGGATAAGGCCAGCGGCGCAGACCGGTTGACAGGGGAATAAAAACCGGTATATAGTGAATGTAAGTGTTTACACGAAAACACTTACAGCACCAATTTACGGGCGTCAAAACGACTTTAATGATGAATACGCCGAAAAATACCATTTATGATGTTGCTGAACTGGCCGGGGTGAGCATTGCCACTGTTTCGCGGTTTCTGAACTCGCCGGAGCGGGTGAGCGAGAGCAGCCGCCAGAAGATTGTCGCCGCGATAGACCAGCTTGGTTTTGTGCCGAAGGCGGAGGCGCGCGCGCGGGTATTACAGAATACCGGGCGCATCGGCGTGATCACGCCCTTCTTTACGTCGCCGTCGTTTGTTGACCGGATGCGCGGCGTGGCGGAAAGGCTGGCGAATTCCCGGTACGAACTGGTGGTGTACACCGTTGACTCGGTGGAGCGGCTAAATAACTATCTGGCGACGCTGCCGCTGCTGGGTAATCTGGACGGTCTAATTGTGATGTCGCTGCCGGTGGATGAAGCGGGGGCGCAGCGGCTGCTGGCGAACCAGCTTGAGACGGTGCTGATTGAATATACACACTCGCACTTCAGCGCCATTCTGGTGGATGACCACGCCGGCGGCAGGCTGGCGGCACAGCATCTTGTCGAGTGCGGCCACCGGGACTGCGCGTATGTTTACTTCAGCGAACATCCGGCGTACTCGATCCACCCCGAAGAACAGCGATTGGCAGGCTTCCGCGAGGCGCTGGCCGAACATGGGCTGGCACTGCCGGAAGAAAATATCAAATATGTGCCGGTGTCGCGCAAGGGGATTCGGGAAAAGCTGGCCGAACTGGTACAGCGACCGCAGCCGCCCAGCGCGATTTTTGTGCCTGCCGACGATCTCGCCATTCGCGTGATTCATGAACTGCGCGAACTGGGACTGCATACCCCGAATGATATAGCCGTGATGGGCTTTGATGATATTGACATCGCCGCCCATGTTGATCTCACCACGATCAGCCAATCGTTAGTCGAGTCCGGGCGTATGGCCGTTGAACTGCTGTTGGCACATCTGGCCGACCAGCAGCGCCCGATTCAGCAAATCCGGCTTCAGGTTCGTCTGGAACGCCGGGGAACAACCCGAAAGCTGCACGAACCACATCGCTGATTGAGGAAAGGAGCAAGTTACAGGAGAAAGCGGAAGCTACAAAACCCCTGTTTCGCTGCACGCGGCGGGACATGCCCAACTGGGAATGAGAATATTACTGGTTAAAGGAGCAATTAGAATGTTCAAGACTAATCGTGTTATCTGGTCAGCAGTGGTTGTGCTGCTGCTGGCGCTGCTGGTGGGTGTGACAAGCGCCCAGGAAGAAGTCGGCGGAACGCTGACCAATCTCGGTTTTGGCATGGGTGACGAAATTGCGACGGAGCGCGTCGCTCACTTTCAGGAACTGTATCCGAACGTCGAGCTTCAGTTCACGGAAGGCGCGCTGGACGAGCAGCAGTTCCTCACCGCCGTCGCCAGCGGCAATCCGCCCGATCTGGTGTACATGGGGCGCGAAGTGCTGAGCACTTATGCCGTGCGCGGCGCGCTGACTCCGCTGACGGACTGCATCGCCAGCCAGGAAATTGACATGAGCCAGTACCGCAAAGTGGCGGTGGATCAGGTCACAGTGAACGGCACGATCTACGGCATCCCGGAATTCTTCAACAACATCATGCTGATGATTAATACCAAGGCGCTGGATGATGCCGGTCTGACGGTAGCTGATGTAGATACGAGTGACTGGGAAAAACTGTCGGCGCTGAACGACGCCCTGACGGTGGGCAGCGGCAATGACCTGACCCGGATTGGCTTCGATCCCAAGCTGCCGGAATTCCTGCCGCTGTGGGCGGAAGCCAACGGCACGTCGCTGCTGTCGGCAGATGGCCGTAAAGCGCAGTTGAATGACCCGAAGGTGGTCGAGGCGCTGGAATTCGCGTACAGTCTGCTGGCGACGCCGGGTGGTTACCCGCCGTTCAAGGCGTTCCGCGATACGTGGGACTTCTTTGGCGGGCAGAACCAGATCGTCGCTGACCAGATTGGCGCGTGGCCGATGGAACAGTGGTACATGAACGTGCTGGCGAACGTGTCACCCGATGGGCCGGTGGCCTTCAAAGCGTTCCAGGATCGGGAAGGTAATCCGTTGAGTTATGCCACCGGCAGCGCGTGGGCGATCCCGAAGGGCGCGAAGAACCCGGTCGCCGCGTGTGCGTTTATGAAAGCCGTAACCTCGCCGGAGGCGTGGATTCGGGCGGCGCAGAAGCGGGCGGAACTGCGGGCTGAGAGCGGCGCGATCAACACCGGCGTATACACCGGCAACGTGCTGGCGGACGAAACCATTTTCAGCGAAATCGTGACGCCCAGCGGCGTGGAGAAGTTCGACAACGGCGTGCAGGTTATCCTGTCGCTGCAAGAGAACGCCTTCGCCATTCCGGCCAATCCGGCGGGGGCTGAATTCCGGCAGGCGTGGGTGGACGCAGTGAACCGTGTCATCAACGGCGAGCAGACCCCCCAGGAAGCACTCGACCAGGCGCAGCAGGAAGCCCAGGCTGCACTGGACGAAGCTTGGGCCAGCCAGCAGTAAGCGATGGCAACGCTAAGCCAGAGTGCCCGCCCTTCGGGGCGGGCCACTCTCCAACGACGAGAGACGTTAGCGGGGCTGGCGTTTATCTCCCCCTGGTTCATCGGCTTCCTGATCTTCACCGCCGGGCCGATGGCGCTCAGCCTGTGGCTGTCACTGACCAGGTATGATGTTCTCAATCCGCCGCGATTCATCGGCCTGGACAACTACCGGCAGCTATTCCAGGACCCAAAATTCGCGCTGGGATTGAGCAATTCGTTTTACTATGCGGTGCTGCATGTGCCGCTGGCGATCATTGTGGCGCTGGCGCTGGCGCTGATGCTCAACCGGGTAGGCAAGGCGGCAGGTTTCTTCCGCACGGCCTTCTATATGCCGTCCATCACGCCGGCGGTGGCGATTGGTACGTTATGGCTGTGGCTGCTGAATCCCCGTGTCGGGCTGGTGAATAAGGGATTAGCCCTGCTGGGCATCGCCGGCCCGGGGTGGACAACCGACCCGATGTGGATTAAACCTGGCATCGTGCTGATGAGTCTGTGGAGTGTCGGGGGGACGGTCATCATCTATCTGGCGGCGCTGCGAAACGTGCCGAACGAACTGTACGAGGCGGCGAACATTGACGGCGCGACCGGGTGGAAACAATTCCGGTACGTGACGCTGCCATTGATCAGCGGCACGATCTTTTTTACGCTGATCGTGAATACCATCGCCTCGCTGCAAATCTTCACCGAAGTGTATACGATGTTCTTCGGCAACATGGAATCAAGCGCCGCCGCTTCCGCCGGGCTGTTCTATAACATTTACCTGTTCCGGCAGGCGTTTGAGTTTTTGCGGATGGGGTATGCGTCGGCAATGGCGTGGGTGCTGTTCGTGATTATCCTCATCCTGACGGTGATCCAGCTTCAGGTCAGCCGGCGCTGGGTGTATTATGAAGGGGGATAGCTGATGTCCGCAGTCACAAGCGACAGCCGCCTGAGCCTGGAACGGGTTCACCCGC
>JARKOK010000506.1 GCA_029975765.1 Aggregatilineales bacterium | reverse complement strand
CCGTGCATGGCGTTGGCCGTCAGCGCGATCACCGGAATCCAGGATAACTGCGGCGAGGCTTTCAGACGGGCGGTGGCTTCCAGGCCGTTAATGTCCGGCAGGTTGATGTCCATCAGAATCAGGTCGGGTTGTTCCCGCGCGGCGACCGCGACGCCCGTTAAACCCTCGGTGGCTTCCAGCACTTCGTAGCCGACACTCATGAGGATTTTCTTGACCAGACGCATGTTTTGTGGATTGTCTTCCACGTAGAGGATTTTGGCGGACATTCCTGCTCCTGACGATTGATTTCTTAATGCAGAACCATCATATCTTAATTATCTAAACATCTTCTGCACAAGTCAAGTCCAGATGGCATTAAATACGTGAATTATTCCTAAAGATAATGTAAGAAGGCGATCACTAACAGTCTGGTGTTGATCCTTGTCTACAGGCCAGGTGTGGTCTATTATTGAGACGCAGTTTCAATTAGGCGGCAGAGAAATGAATATCATGCAACAATTACTGCTTGACCCGCTGCAAGTAGCGTTCATGCAGCGGGCGATGCTGGCGGCGGTCTTAATCGGCGCGGTCAGCGGGGTGATGGGCGTGTATGTCGTCACACGCGGGCTGGCGTTTCTGGGGGATGCGCTGGCGCACAGCCTGCTGCCCGGCGTGGCGGTGGCGTTCCTCAGCTACGGCAGCAGCCGCGCCAGCCTGCTGATCGGCGGGCTGGTGGGCGCGGTGGTATCGGCGCTGGGCATCGGTTTTCTGACACGCGGCGGGCGGCTGCGTGAGGACACCGCCATTGGCATTGTGTTTGCCGGGATGCTGGCGCTGGGCATCGCCCTGATCTCCAAAGCACAGAATTACGCTGTTGACCTGACGCACATCCTGATCGGCAATATTCTGACCGTCGGCAACGATGACCTGATCCTGATCACGATCATCGGCCTGATCGTGCTGGCGGCGATCACCCTGCTGTACAAGGAACTGCTGGTCGTATCGTTCGACCCCACGCTGGCGCAAACGCTGCACCTGCCCGCCGAACGCCTGCGGCTGGCGCTGCTGGTGCTGCTGGCCGTGACGATTGTGATCGGGGTGCAGGTGGCTGGTGTGGCGCTGGTGGCGGCCATGCTGGTAACGCCGGCGGCGGCGGCACGGTTCTTCGTGCGGCGGCTGCACCACATGATGCTTTTAGGCGCGGTCTTTGGCGCGGGCAGCGGCGTGATCGGCCTGTACGCGGCGTGGCATTTGCAGATCGCGGCCAGCGCGGCGATGGTGCTGACGATGACAGCGGTGTTTCTGCTGGCCTTCCTGTTCGCGCCGGGTAAAGGTTACATCTGGTCGCTGCTGGGCCGCAGCGCGGCGGGGGCGTAAGCCTACCCCGTCGTTTTCAACCCCGCCGCGATGCCGTTGATGGTCGCCAGCGTGGCGCGCAGCAGCGGTTTGTACTCCGGCGCTTCTGGCGGCAGCCGGCGCAGCCGCTTCAGCAGTTCCACCTGAATGAAGTTCAACGGATCAACGTAAGGGTTGCGGCGCTCGATGGAGCGTTTCATCACCGGCGCGTTGTCCAGCAGTTCGGGCTGGCCGATCACATCACACACCATGCGCCCGGCCAGCAGGTATTCCGCTTTCATCGTTTCAAACAGCGCGGCGCGCAACTCGGCATTACTCACCAGCCCGGCGTACAGTTCCGCGATGCCCATGTCCGCCTTTGCCAGATCAAGCTGCACGTTTTCGATCAGGGCGTTAAAGAACGGCCAGTCGTGATACATCTGGCGCAGGGTATCCAGCCCGCCGGGCTGCTCGGCGCAGAAGGTCGCCAGCGCGTAACCGACGCCGAACCACGACGGCACGATGGCGCGGCTCTGCATCCAGCTAAACACCCAGGGAATGGCGCGGATCGACTCGAAGCCGCCCTGTTTGGCGCGTTTCGCCGGGCGGGAACTGATCGGCAGGTTCGCCAGTTCGTTGATCGGCGTACCCTGCTGCCAGTATTCGAGGAAACCCGGCGTTTCATAGACAAACGTGCGGTAGGAGCGTTCCCCGGCGGCGGACAGGAGTTCCATCGCCGCGCGCCAGTCAGGCGGGACGGCCTGCGCCTCTGCCGGCGGGTGCGGGCTGCCCAGCGCCAGCAGCACGGCGTGGGTGACCTGGTGCAGATGCCGCCGCGCGATTTCCGCGTTGCTGTAACGGTAGGCGATCACTTCACCCTGTTCGGTGATTTTGATACCGCCGCGCAGCGACTCCGGCGGCTGTGACAGGATGGCACGGTTGGTCGGGCCGCCGCCGCGCCCGATGCTGCCGCCGCGTCCATGAAACAATTGCAGCGACACGCCGTAGCGCCCGCACACCTCCACCAACTGCTGCTGCGCGTTGTACAGATTCCAGTTCGAGGCGATGTACCCGCCATCCTTGCTGCTGTCGGAATAACCGATCATGATCTGCTGGCGCAGGCCGTGCCGGACGCCGCGCGCTTCGAGATGGCGGTGATAGGCCGGATTGTCGAACAGCGCCGCCATAATCTGCGGCGCGCGCTCCAGATCGTCAATCGTCTCGAACAGCGGCACCAGGTCAACATCCTTCTCGATGCCGACTTCCTTCGCCAGCAGCAGCAGCGCCAGAACATCACTGGGCTGGCGGCTCATGCTGGCGATCACGGTGTCTATCGCAATCGCGCCGTAGCGGCGCTGCGCCTGCGCGATCATGCGCCAGGTGGCGATAATCCGGTTGGTTGCTTCGGAAAAACGCGGCTCAATCGGGAAGAACGGGCGCGGGTTGGCGATTTCCATCGTCAGCAGCCGCTGTTTGTCATCCTCCGGCAGCGCGAGGTAGCTGTCTGTGCGCCCGTAGTAGCGGAATATTTCGTCCAGCGCCGCCGCGTGCAGCCGTGAATCCTCCCGGATGTCCAGCGGCACAAGATGCAGCCCGAACAGCCTCACCTTCCGAATCAGGCGCAGCAGGCCGCCTTTGGCGACGTGCCGCCCGCGATTTTGCAGCAGGCTTTCTTCCACCAGCACCAGATCGGCCAGCAGTTCGCGGTTGGTCGGGTAAGCGTCGGCTTTCAGCCGGTCATAAATCACGGTCATGAACTGGCGGTAAATCTCGGTCGGGTAGCGGTCGTCGTAACCGCCGGCATCCATCACCGCCTCGCGCAGCGCCTCGGACACCTCGGTTTCATCGGCGGACTGGGTGAAGTGATCGCGCAGCACGGCCACCTCGTCCAGGTACACCCGCCGCGCCGCCGCGCGCAGGGTTGCCAGCGTGTCCAGCGTCACTTCCGGCGTGACGTTGGGGTTGCCGTCCCGGTCGCCGCCAATCCACGAGCCAAAACGAATCACGGCGGGAAGCTGCACCCAGTCCTCGCCGGGGTAGTATTTTTCCAGCGCCATCTGTAAATCAATGTACACATCAATCGTGGTATCCATGATGACCGACGTAATGAAGTACAGGCCGAAGTCCACCTCGTCGGCCACCGTCGCGCGGGAGGCGCGGGTGGGGCGGGTCTGCCATAGTTCTTCGATTTCTTCAGTGATGGCCGCTTCCATCAACTGCTGCTCTCGCGGGAGCAGCGCGTACTGGTCGCGCCGCGCCATCATCTGCGCGATATGCCGCAGTTTAATCAGCACTTCCTTACGTTTGGCTTCGGACGGGTGCGCCGTCAGCACCAGCCGCAGGCGCACCTGGTCCAGCAGGGCGCGCACATCGGCGGCGCTGAGGCCGGCGGCCTTCAGGCTGTGAACGGCGTCGTCAATGGTTTCGTCGGGTCGTTCTTCGGCCTCGCGCTGGCGCAGCACGCGGATACGCTGCTGGTCTTCGGCGATATTGATCAACTGAAAATAGTTGCTGAACGCTTTAATGAGAATCTGCCAGTCGTGGAGGTGCAGACCGCCGATGATCGCCGCCAGTTCCTCTGCCGCGCCGGGTTCGTTGGCGCGGCGGGCTTTGGCGCCGGCGCGCACCCGTTCCACCAGATCAAAGGCTGCCGCACCGTGCTGCTCTCGAATCACCACGCCCAACAAATTCCCCAATAAACGAATGTCGGCGCTGAGCGGGCTGCTGGTTTCCTGGGTAACAGTCGGGTGGCTGGTCATCACGTCATCATCCTCGTTTAACTCAAATCTTTCAATATATTAAAACATCCTGTCACTAATGGCGAGATACGGTTAATGAGAAAAGGCCGCCATTTCAGGATCGGGAAAGCGGCGGGATCACGATGTCTGGTCGCCGCATGACGGCCACGCTGTTACGAAATCGTTTTCCGATTTCAGCATCAGCCGGTAAAACCATCTCTTAGGCCGCACAGTACGGGATATTTGTGAATTTATGCACGTTTTTCTGACCATCTGCAAGATGCTTGACAAAGCCGGGGATTGTCGTTAAAGTGGATAGTAAATCGTTTTCCGAAAAATACTTCTATGAAAAATTCATCGAACGCCGTTACAATTCGGGATGTCGCTCAACTGGCCGGTGTGTCGCCGGCGACGGTATCCAAAGTGCTGAACGGCACGTCCTACGTGAGCGCCGAAACCCGTGACCGCGTTCAGGCCGCGATTGATAAACTGAATTTTCGCCCCAATACGATTGCCCGGAGTTTAAAAAAGAGCCGCACACTGACCATTGGCCTGGTGACCGACGACCTCGAAGGCGTCTTTACCATGTCCATGATGCGCGGCGTGGAAGAGGTCGCCAGCGCGCAGGGGTTCAGCGTGTTCCTGTGCAACAGCTACGGCCAGATGGCGCGCGAAAAAGCCCATCTGGAAGTGCTGATGGCGAAACAGGTGGAAGGCATCATCCTGTTAAGCGGCTACCGCGTGCGCGAACGCGGCGCGCCGGCGCTGCCATTGGGTGAAATTCCGGTGGTCTACCTCTACCAGTATACCCACGACATCCACGCGCCCTGCATCCTGCCGGACGATGTGGGCGGCGCGCGGCTGGCAGTACAGCAGCTTGTCACCGCCGGACGGCGGCGCATCGGGTTCATCAACGGGCCGCCGAAGTATGAGGCGACTCATCACCGCCACCAGGGGTATCAGGAAGCCCTGGTCGCCGCCGGGCTGGCCTATGACCCGGCGCTGGTGCGAACCGGCAAATGGCACGAACAGAGCGGCTACCAACTGACACACGACCTGATGCAGCTGCCCGAACCGCCGGACGCGCTGTTCTGCGCCAGTGACAGCCTTGCGGTCGGCGCGCTGGATGCCCTGCACGAACTGGGCCGGGACGTGCCGGATGATGTGGCGCTGGTCGGCTTCGACAACCGGCATTTTGCGCAGTATCAGCGCCCGCCGCTGACGACGATTAAGCTGCCTCTGGTTGAAATGGGCCGGCTGGCCGGGCAGTTACTGCTGTCGGCCATCCTCGAAGGCAAAAGCGACCACAGCCTTCACCGAATCCCGTGTGAGTTAATTCAGCGGCAGTCCTGTGGCATCGAACATCCCCATAACGAGGAGCAAGCCCGTGTACGTCAATGATCTCAGTTTTAACCCCTGCGACCCGCTGTACGATGTACCCGGTCTGCCGGGCGCGCAGTGGGGCGTGCAGCTTTTTACCACGCGCAACTTCTACCAGCTTGATCCCGATCAGGTCACGCTGACCCCAACCGGTAGCGGGCTGCGGCTGGTAGGCGAAGGGCTGCGCTGGGCCGGCCAGCAGCAGGCGTCAGCGGGGCGTGTGGAGGTTGACATCCAGCTCGACAACGGCGCGGTCGTCTGGCAGATGCGGGCATGGCACGCCGAACCCATCAAAAATATCAAACTGATGCTGTGGAATCTGCCGGCGGGCGCGCTGGAACGAGGCTGGTGGCAGCCCACCTCACGCCACGACGATTTTTACGAGCCAGTTGGTTATCACCGCCCCCGGCAGGATTATCCCGGCAGCCGGGGAACCAGGCCGCTGCTGTGGAACTACCCCTGGCCGGAATGGCTGACACCCTGGGCCTGCGCCGGAGACGCGTCCGAAGCGGTCTGTATCAGCGTACGGGACCCGGAAGTGCGCGCCAAACGGCTGTACGTGTTCCACCCGCCCTATGCCAGCAGTGACGTGGTGGAAGTGATCTGTGAAGAAGATGCCCGGCGCTGGGGGGGACACTTTGCCGCGCCGCCCGTCCGGCTGCGTGTGTGCCGCAGCCAGGCGGACATTGATGCCGATTTCGCCGCGCATCAGGCATTTCTGGAACAGGCATACCAGCTTCAGCCCTGGGAAAGCCGCCCGGACGTGCCGGACTGGATGCGCCGGATTCGGCTGGTGCTGACGCTGCACGGGATGCACTGGACGGGTTACACCTTTAATACCTACGAACGGATGGCGGAAGCCCTGCGCCTGGTCACCCAGCATATTCCCGGCGAGCAGGTGCTGGCCTATATACCGGGTTGGGAAGGCCGTTACTATTATGCCTACCCGTTTTACCAGCCAGCGGAAACGCTGGGCGGGCATGATGGGTTTAAGCGGCTGGTGGATACCGGCCACGAACTCGGCGCGTATCTGATGCCCATGTTCGGGATGCACGGCGCGAATATTCAGGTTTACCCGGACTGGGAGCGGTCGGCGTTCCGCAGCCGCACCGATGGCTTTGTCAAATTCGTCAATTTCCCCGATTGGGACAATGACCGTTCCGGCGAAGATGACCAGGTATTCCTGAACCCCGGCGAACCCACTTTCCGCCAGCACCTGCTGGAACAGGTCAGCCGGGTCGTCAGCACGTATGGCGTGGACGGCGTGTTTCTGGATACCTCGGCCTGCTGGTTTAACGACCCGAAGTACAATCTGTACGAAGGTTATAAAACGCTGGTTGGCGACCTGCGCCGCCGCCATCCAGACCTGTTAGTCGCGGGTGAAGGCTGGTACGACGCGGTGCTGGCGGTGCTGCCGGTGAATCAAAGCTGGCTGGGCATTGACCGCCGCTTCCGCTATCAAAGCCTGCTGGCGAAGTACGGGCGGGCGTTAGGCCACCTTGCCAACGGCACCCCCGGCCCCGGCAGCACCGGCGTGCATGAAGGCGGCTTCTACCCCATCAACGATCAGGCCGTCACACCCGGACACATCCTGTCGCTGGGCATCGCTGACGATACACTGGACAGCTACCGGGATGATGTGATTCGCATCTGCCGGGAAGCGGCGCTCGAATAGGGAGTAACGACGGGCGGCTGTGCCTGTCTTACAACGCTTGTTGGAGAAGATTAATTAGGAGAAATGGATAATGAAACGCTCGTTGAAGTTATTCTGCCTCGTGGTGGTTGCCGGGCTGCTGCTGTCCGTCTCGGCGGTTATGGCTCAGGACGCGGTCACGCTCACGCTGTGGTCGCGGGACAGCAATCAGGCATTCGTGCGGCAGTTGGCCGATGCCTGGAACGAAACGCATACCAACCAGATCGAAGTCACGATCATTCCGGCGTCGGAATTTGTGGCACGTGTCGGCACGGGCATCGCGGCGGGCGAAGTGCCTGACCTGCTGCCGATTGACCTGATCTACGTGCCGGAATTCGCCAGGGCCGGCCAGCTTACGGAAATCACGGGATTTGCCGAGGCGCTGCCATTCTTTGACCAGCTCAGTCCGTCACACGTTCGCCTGGGCATGTACGATGGCAAACTGTACGCGGTGCCCTTCAGCGCCGAAGGGTCGGTGCTGCTGTACAACAAGGGACTGTTCGAACAGGCTAATCTCGACCCGGAAAACCCGCCCACGACCTGGGACGAAATCTATGAAGCGGCCAAGGCCATCACCGCTCTGGGCGGCGGCAATTACGGGTACTACTTCTCCGGCAACTGCGCCGGCTGCAACGCCTTCACCTATCTGCCGATGGTCTGGGCGAGCGGCGGCGACGTGCTGACGGAAGACGGCCTGGAAGCGACCGTTGACAGCCCGGAAATGCGCGCGGCGCTGGAATTCTACAAGAAGATGTGGGACGAAGGTCTGATCCCGCCCGGCGCGCAGGCCGACACCGGCACCGACTTCTTTAATGCTTTCGCGCAGGGCAATATCGGTATGGTCGGGTCGGGCGCGTTCTCCAACAGCCTGCTCAAGAGTGACTACCCGGATATTGATTTTGGCATCACCTATCTGCCCGGTCAGGAGGGTGGCGTTTCCTCATTCGCAGGCGGCGACTCTATCGCCATTCCCAAGGGCGCGAAGAACCCCGAAGCCGCCTTTGAATTCATCGCCTGGACCTTCAGCGATGAAGTGCAGATTGAAATGTACGCCAAAGCCGGCCAGCTTCCGGTACGCATTGACCTGGCCGACAACAAGTACTTCCAGGAAGACCCGCGCCTGACGGTCAACGCCGAAGCGATGGCGCTGGGCAAGACGCCGTACAGCTTCGTCTACAACCAGTTGTTCAACGATGCCAACGGCCCCTGGCTGCAAATGATCCAGAAGGCGATCTTTGACGGTGACGTGGATGGCGCTGTCACCGCCGCCCAGGAACGTTTCACTCAGATTTTAGCGGGTCAATAACGATGTGTTTGCAGGGGCAAGGTAAGCCTTGCCTACGGCTGTCAAGATAAGGGATTACCTTTGGTTTGACCCCCTCCCATCCTCCCCCGAATTCGGGGGAGGAGTACGTGTTAACGAACCTTCCCGCTCCCTGAATTCGGGGAGGGGGTCAGGGGGTGGGGTCAAACCTGCCAGCAATATGAAGATTTTGCCTTAACCTGACAGGAGTGGGGTAAGTGAACCCTACCCTCGGCCCATGATCGAGTCAGTCTCAGGAGGGCTGCCGTGAGCGCAGTAACATCTCTAGCCCGAATCGGCCAGGCGGCCCGCAGCCAGTCCCGCAATCGGCGGCGGTATGTGGGGCTGCTGTTTGTGCTGCCGGCGGCGCTGTTCACGCTGGTCTTTTTTGTCCTGCCGCTAGGCATGACCATTTTTATGTCGCTGTACGACTGGCCGCTGCTGGGGGAGCATACCTTCATCGGCCTTCAGAATTACAACCAGTTACTCGGCGACGCGCAGTTCTGGGACAGCCTCCGCTTTACCACCGTCTATACGCTGCTGGTCACGCCGCCGATTTTTATTCTGGCGTTCATCCTGGCGCTGCTGGTCAACCTGCCGCTGCGGGGTGTCGGGCTGTTCCGCACAGCTTACTTTCTGCCGGTGGTCATCGGCCTGGGGACTTCCAGCCTGCTGTGGGTGTGGCTGCTGAATGATCGCATCGGGCTGGTGAATTCGGTGCTGTTTTCCCTCGGCCTGATGGATCGCCCGATTGTCTGGCTGGCCGATAAAGCCTATGTGATGCCCGCGATCATCCTCTCGGTGGTCTGGAAAACCGTCGGTTTCACGATGATGTTATTCCTGACCGGGATGCAGGCCATCCCCGACGAACTGTACGAGGCGGCGATGGTGGACGGCGCGGGCTTCCGGGCGCGCATCCGCTACATTATGATGCCGCTGCTGCGCCGCACCTTCGCGCTGGCGCTGGTGCTGTCGGTCATCGGCTCGTACCTGGGGTTTGACCAGTTTTACATCATGACACGCGGCGGCCCGCAGAACTCGACCATTTCGGTTGTGTACTGGATTTATACCAACTCATTCACCTACTTCAAGCTGGGATATGGCGCGGCGCTGTCCGTTGTGCTGCTGGTTATCCTGGTGATTCTCAGCGTCATCCAGCTTCGCCTGCTGCGCGACGATACGAGCTATTGAGAGGCGGTTTATGGCAACACGAACGATACCGGCTCAACGGCACAAAACCCGTTCGACGCTCTCGCAGGGGGCGCTGTATTTCTTCGCCATCGCGCTGGCGGTGGTGTTTCTGTTTCCGATTGTCTGGACGATGACCAGCTCGCTCAAACCCCCGCGTGAAGCGGTGGCCGTCCCGCCGACGCTGCTGCCATCCCAGTTGAGCCTCGAAAACTACATGAAGCTCGACCGGTATGGCGCGGGGCTGGGACAGTATTTTTTCAACAGCCTGGCAACGGCCACCATGACCGTGATCGGCGCGACCGTCCTGAGCACACTGGGCGGCTATGGTTTTTCACGCTTCCAGTTTCCGGGCAAAAATCTCCTGTTTGTGATGATTCTGGCAACGCTGATGATCCCGTTCCAGTCCATCCTGATCCCCCTGTTTCTGATCCTGACCAGTATCAAGCTGCATAATACCCTGTTCGGGCTGGCGCTGGTGTACATCACCTTCCAGCTTCCGTTTGGCATCTTCATTATGCGGAACACCTTTGATACCGTCCCGCGCGAACTGGAAGAAGCCGCCCTGCTGGATGGCTGCTCCGCCCTGAGCCTGCTGTACCGGGTGATGCTGGGCATCGTGCGCCCCGGTATCATCACCGTTGGCATTTACGCCTTCATCAATTCGTGGAACGAGTTCATCGCCGCGCTGATTTTCATGACCCGTGAGCAGCAGTTCACCATGCCGATTCTGCTGACGAGCGTTCGCAGCGGGTACTACGGCGCGATTGACTGGGGCGCGCTTCAGGCCGGCCTGGTCATCTCCATGCTGCCGTGTATCGTTCTGTTCCTGCTGCTCCAGCGGTATTACGTGCGCGGGCTGATGGGCGGGGCGATGAAAGGGTAGATTTCAACGAACTTTTCCATAACTTCTCTTTTTACCGGTGGGGCACGGCATGCCGTGCCCACATAAAAATACCGATAGGTTGTGTTGACATTTGCGTAAATTGCCCGGTTTGCCCTCATCCCCCGCTTCTCCCTCAGGGCGAAGGCGACTCGAACGGGGACGAATATCCCCTGAGAGAAGTAGGGTGAGGGCAAAAGGAAACGTCAACAGAACCTAGAGGATCATAACCCGCGCCAAATTTTTCTATCGGGTTGTCCGCCGCACGGCTGCGGCAAACGCGCGCCGGATGTTAAAACCCCGGCAGCGCGCGCAGCAACTGCCGGAAGGCGGCATGTTTCTGGCGGCTGGCGGGGCGCAGCAGGTAATACAGCGCGCCGGGGCCGAGGCGTACCAGGCAGTTAAACGCGAGGATGCCCTTATACAGCGCCGCCCTCAGGCTGCCGTAGTGCTTGCGGAAGAACTGCACGCGGCTGCGGTACAGCCGGATGAGCGTTTCCACCTTAACCGCCTGGCTGCTGCCGCCCCACAGATGTACAGTTTCGACTTCCGGCGTGAAAAAAATCTTCCAGCCGGCCTGTTTACAGCGGTAACACCAGTCCACTTCTTCCGAGTACATAAAAAATGCTTCATCCATCAAACCAATCTGCTGCATGACTTCGGCGCGCACCAGCATGAACGCGCCCATAATCACATCCACCTCGCGGGTGTCGCCGTAGTCCCAGTCGGTCATCATGTAGCGGCCAAAAATCGGGCTTTTGGGGAACAGTTTATCCAGGCCGAGCGCGATGTACAGTTCGGTCAGCAGGGTGGGAAA
>JARKOK010000489.1 GCA_029975765.1 Aggregatilineales bacterium | reverse complement strand
GCTGCGGTATCTGGGGGACTGGCACAAGCAGCCCGGTTTTATGATCCAGCCCAGCCAGGGCGACCTGATGACCGCCTACAACTGGATTCATGACCCGGCCAACGGCATGGATTTTCTGCTGGCGCCGATTGTCACGCTGGGACACCCGGCCACTACCGAACCGCACCCGGCGGGCGCGAACTACGTCACCATTCCGCAGCGGGACGATACCTGCCTGCGGGTGGATTTCTGGTATCTTGACACACACAGCCGCGACTTTGTGCCGATTGCGCCGACGGTGTACCCGACCGACCAACTGCCCACCCTGGTCGAATACCCCTGGCATCTGGTCAACGAGCCGCGTTTTCAGGCCGAATACAGTCTGCTGGAACGTGACGGCCTGTTCACCTCGCTGGTGCTGTGGGAAGCGACCGACGGCCTGCCGCTGGAAATCTGCCTGCTGACGGCGCGGTTGGGCTGGAAAAAAGTGCTGATCCTGATCACGTCGAACCGGTATCCCGCCGTGCCGCCGACTGCGCGCATCGCGCCGTTTGTGGAGATGAAACCGGACGACGACCTGTATACGGTGTTTGAGTCGCTGTGGGCGGACTCCGAACCCGTCCCCGATCCGCCGGACTGGACATGGGCGGAGGGACGTTATCTGCTGGATTACGTGTACGCGCTGGAAGCTGCGCTCAAGCTGCGCGAAGAAGTGCCGGCGGATGGCGAAACCGGCACACCTACCGATGGTCAAGTTACAGCCGGTGAGGATATTTCGCCGTAGGGGCATACCGCCGTGCGTTCCTACAGGCAAACCGGCTTCTGGGAGGAAACCGTAACATGAGTTGGGATCGGGTGGAACGGCTGATCGGCTCGGACAATCTCGAACGGCTGGCGCAGAAACGGGTCGGCGTGGTCGGGTTGGGGTCGGGCGGCAGCTTCGTCGCTATTAGTCTGGCGATGAGCGGCGTCGGGCGCTTCGTGCTGGTGGATGATGATACGGTCGAGACGACCAACATCGTGCGGCATATTGCCGACCGGCGCGATCTGGGCCGCCCGAAAGTGGAAGCGGTGGCCGACCTGATCCGCCAGCGCAACCCGGCGGCGGTCATTGAAACACGCGTCGGGCGCATCGAACAGCATCTTGACGCGCTCGACCACCTGGATTTACTGGTCGTCGGGGTGGATGGCGAAAACGCCAAGTACAGCATCAATCAGGCGTGCCTGACACGCCAGCTGACCGCCGTGTACGCCGGGGTGTACGAACGCGGTGAAGGCGGTGACGTGGTGGTGATCCGCCCGTATCACGGGCCGTGTTATGCCTGCTGGGCTGCCGAAGTACGCGAAGGACTGGCTGGCGAGAATCAGGCGTCACAGGATTTGGATTATGGTATGATAGGGCCAGAAGGCACGCTCGAAGCCGAGCCGGGTTTGTGGCTGCACGTCGTGCGTGTGGCGGCGGCGCAGGGTGATCTGGCGCTGAACGAGCTGCTGCAAGGGACAAGTGTCCATCGAACGATGCCCGCCAATACCGTCATCCTGGCGAATACGGCGCTGGAAATCGTGACGGGCGAAATCAGCCCACCTTACAGCGCCGTGTGGGTGGATGTCCCGCGTGACCCGAACTGTATGGTCTGCGGCGACGCGCTGCGGAATGAACTGGCGGCGTCGGAGTCCGGCGTGTCGCTGGCCGACCTGGTGGACGCCACCGGCCTGACGCTGGAAGAAGAAGCAGGAGAGTAATCGGCACATGGAAGAGCAAAACAATCAGCCCGCCATCGAACAGCCCGGTGAGGCGGTGCCTGCCAGCCCGCCGCCCCCCCCGCCGCCGGCCACCATGCCGGAAGACGAGCGTATGAACGAACGCCTGGAACGGCTGGGCGGCGAACCGGCCCCGGCCATCACGCCGGAGGAATTTGCCCGCTTGCAGCGTGCCGGGCAGGTGCATATTGACGCGCAGGGGCGCGTCCGCGCGGCGCGGCGCAGTGACGCCGAAGCCGGCGTATCGCTGCGTAAACGCCGGGCGTGGTATGAGCGCCAGTGAGGGTTCGGAACTTCGCCGGGCTTTAGTCGAAGCCTTAAAACGAAAAGGCGACCTCAGCGATCCGGCGCTGGAGGCCGCCTTTTTAGCCGTTCCCCGGCATTTTTTTCTGCCCGATGTGTCGCTGGATTACGCCTACGCCGACGAAGCAGTGCCGGTCAAGCGGGACGCCGACGGTTCGGTGCTGGCTTCGGCCAGCCAGCCCAGCATGATCGCACTGATGCTGCGCCAACTGCGACTGCGCCCCGGCGACAACGTGCTGGAGATCGGCGCGGGTACGGGCTACAACGCGGCCATCATGCAGCACATCGTCGGCAGGGACGGCACCGTGACCTCCATCGAGATTGATCCCCAGGTCGCGCAGCAGGCGCGGCTGAATTTGCAGCGCGCCGGGCTGGGTGAAGTTAATGTAGTGGATGCCGACGGCGCGATGGGTTATCCGGTGCGCGCCCAGTACGACCGCATCATCGCCACAGCCGCCATCTGGGACGTGCCGACCGCGTGGGTGAAGCAGCTTAAAACCAATGGCGTGCTGGTCGCGCCGGTGGGCGGCGCGGCACAGTACAGCGCGGCCTTCACGTTTGACACGGACGGCAGCCTGTACAGCCCGCGCAACATCCCCTGCCGCTTTCTGGCGCTGCGCGGCATGGCCGCCGGGCCGGCGATTTACCAGCGGTTGAACGCCGCCGACATGACGCTGGTTTCCGACAATATCAGCCAGTTGGACCCGGTCGCGGTGCATGTGCTGCTGTCCGAGGATGAAGAACTGAATTACCTGGGGCTGCCGCTGACCGCCGGCGACTACTGGCAGGGATTTTTGCCGTATCTGGAACTCAACGCGCCTGACGATTACCTGTTTGCCGGCTATCTGGTGGCCGACAACCAGCAGGCGTATGGGCTGGAAGGCAGCGGTTTCGCCCTGATTGGCCCCGGCAGCGCCTGTTTTGTGCCGTTTCAGGGGGATGGCGACGTGCATTGTTTTGGCAGCGCCGATGCGTTCATGGCGCTGCGCGCCGCACTGGAAGCCTGGGACGCGGCTGGCCGTCCGGGCAGCGACCGCCTGCGAATGCGCCTGCTGCCCGCCCAATCCGGCAGCGCCGCGCCGCCCGGCGGCAAACGCTACCACCGGCTGTACCACGACCTTCTGATCTGGCTGGAGCCGCGCCCATGACCGTCACGCTGGCTGACCTGCGCGCGGCGGTGGCGCTGGCCGATTTTGACGCGGTGGCCGCCCATACCCGGATGGCGCCCCACCTGCCGCGCCTGCGCCCCGCGACCGGCGCCCGGCAGGCGGGTGTGCTCATCCTTGTTTACCCGGAGGGGGACGGCCTGCGGCTGGTGCTGACGCGCCGCACCGATACGCTGCGCGGCCACAGCGGGCAGATCAGCTTTCCCGGCGGGCGGCGCGACCCACACGATGTTTCCTTCACGGCGACCGCGCTGCGCGAAACCTGCGAGGAACTGGGACTGTGCGGCGCGGATATTACCGTGATTGGCACGCTCACCCCGATTTACATTCCCCCCAGCAATTTTGAAGTGTTTCCAACGGTGGGCGCGCTGGATACCCCGCCGGTGTTCACCCCGAATCCGGCGGAAGTCGCCGAAGTGCTGACCTTTCCGGTCGACAACTTGCTGAACCCGCGTTATAAATCAGAGGAAGATTGGCTGTTCCAGGACACGCGGGTGCGGATTCCGTTCTACACCGTCGCGCATCACAAAGTCTGGGGCGCAACGGCCATCATGCTGAGTGAACTCGAACACCGCCTGCGCCGGGTCGTCCTGACGACCAGCCTCCCCAACGAGTAGCGAAGGTTCGAGGGGCTGCCCCCTCGTACAATGGAGCGCGGCTGCGATCAGCGTTTTAGCCTGAAGTCGCTCGACCCTGGTATTCGACTGACGATAACGGACGACTGACAGCAAATTGAGGAGGCCGTCTATGGACGAGGGATATGTACTGGTGATCGGCTCTGCCGGCATGAATGTGAAAGGGCGTGCTCAGACCGATACCCTCCAGTGGGAAATGCCGAATCCGGGCAGCGTGCGCCACAGCGTCGGCGGTGTGGCGCGTAACATCGCGGAAAATCTGGCGCGGCTGGAAGTCGAAACCATCCTGCTGACGGCTGTCGGTGACGACCCCGAAGGGCGGCATGTGTTACAGTACTGCGAGGCCAACGGCGTGAACTGCCAGCACGCGCGCGTGGTTGCCGGCGCGCGCACCGGCACTTATCTGGCGCTGCTGAAACCGGGCGGCGATCTGCTGGTCGCCATCAGCGACTTTGATGTGATGCACGCAGTAGACAGCGACTATCTGCGCTCGCACGAAAAGCTGCTGGCCGATGCCGAGATGGTGGTGATTGACGCCACGCTGAGCGAGGAGGCGCTGGCAACCCTGTTTGAACTGGCGGACCGGCATCACGTGCGGGTATGCGCTGACCCCACGACCCCCGCCCTGGCTGGCCGGCTGTGCCCGTACATTCCCCAGCTTCATCTGCTGACCCCCAACGCTTCTGAAACGGCGGCGCTGTGCGGGTTGATCGGGGAAGTCTACGATCACGAATCGAGCATCAACGCCGCGCGGCAGTTGGTCTCGCTGGGGGCATATATCGCGGTGGTGACGATGGGCGATAAAGGACTGGCCTATGCCGATGGCAGCGGCGGCGGGTTCATCCGGGCCGTTCGGACCAACGTGGTGGACGCAACCGGCGCGGGCGACGCGCTGACCGGCGCGGTCATCTTCGGCCTGCTGAACGCTGTGCCGCTGGATGAGGCTATGCGCCTGGGGGTGACGGCGGCTTCGCTGACGCTGCAAACCAGCGAAACCGTGCTGCCGAATCTCAGCCAGGAACTACTGTACGACCGGCTGGCGGTCTGATACGCTGGCATGAGGAAACAGGGATGCGGCGGTGACAGTCGTTCCGCCGTCCGAAAGCTTTGACTCACCGGATAGGGCTGAGGAGTAGGGTCATGCGGGGATGGTGGTTTATCGGTATCTGTGTCATGCTGCTGATGCTGCGACCGGCGGCGGCGCAGCAGTCGTCCGGCCAGTCTATCCCGCTGCCGGGGGCGGATGCGTTTGACCGGGCACAGCAGGCGCTCCGGGCGCAGGATTATGACCGCGCCGCGCTGGAAGCCAGCCTGTTCATTCTGCTGAACCCCAGCTACAGCCGGGGGTATTACCTGCGCGGTGTGATCTACGCGCAGACCGGCGACTATGCCCGCGCGCTGGCCGATCTTGACCGGGCGGCGGCTTTCCCCGCGCCGGATACGGCGTTGTCGGTCAGCCTGTATTCCATCCGTTCGCTTCTTCACGCCCAGCAGGGCGATGCTGAAGCCGCTTTAGCCGATCTGAACACCGGCATCGAGGTCGTGCCGGACGCGGCGGTATTGTTCGTGTCGCGGGCTGATCTGTATGCCGCCGTTGATGAACTGGACGCGGCACTGGCCGATTACGACCGCGCGCTGGAACTGGATGACGGGCTGGCGGCGGCCTACGGCGGGCGCGGTCGGGTCTATCTGCGGCGCGATGATCTGCCGGCGGCGCTGGCCGATTACGACCGCGCGCTGGAACTGAACCCGGATGACGCGGCGGGGCGCGCGCGGCGGGCTTCGATTTATCTGCGGCAGGGGGAGGCGGACGCGGCGCTGGCTGATCTGGACGCGGCGCTGCGCCTGACGCCGGATGATGCCGGTTTGTATCTGTCACGCGGGGCGGCTTACGCGCTGGCCGGTCGCCAGCCGGACGCGGCGGCGGATTTCCGGCAGTGGCTGGCCGCCATCAACCGGCAGACGGCGAACTACCCGGAACCGCTCAGGCCGGGCGAATCGGTGATTGTGCCGCTGGCCGCCGGGCGGCTGTACCGTTTTACGTTCGAGGCTCAGGCCGGGCAAACCCTGCGGCTGACAGCCGCCGCGCGGGATGGCGCGGCGACCGACCCGCTGATCGTACTGCTTAACCCGGCAGGCGAGCCGGTCGCGGCGGATGACGACAGCGGCGGCGGATTCAACGCGCTGATCAGCGCGTATCCAGCGCCGGACAGCGGGGTGTATACGCTGCTGGTCGGCCACGCCGGCGGCAGCCCGGACGGCGCGGTGCGCGTGCGGTTAGAGGTTGTGCTGCAATAAATTCACCGGGTGGTTACAGCACCGGCTTTTTGTGCCGGCCAGCGGCGGCAGGTTCAGGCGCGGCCAGCAGTTGAATCAAATCCTGCAAGCCAGAGGAATAATCTTCGCTGAAGTCCACCGGCGGATACCACAGATTCAGCGCCGACAGATCGGCGGGCTGGGCCAGCACCGGCAGGCTGATTTTACCGGCTTCGGCAAAGCGGCGCAGTTCGCTGCGCACGTTATCGGCCCGCGTGGCAGCCGGCGACCCGACGACCAGCATCAGGCCGCAGCGCTGGATGGCGGCGTCAATCGCCTCGTACCAGTCGCTGCCGTCCGGCATATCCATCACGTCAATCCAGACCGGCACGCCGAAGAACCGCAGGTCATCGGCCAGACCAACCGCGAACAGTTCATCCGGGTGGGCATAGCTGATGAATACGCCGGCCTGCGCGGCGCTGCGGATATACCGCGCTTCGAGCGATTGCAGGTAAGCCTGTTTCACGCGGGTGTCGTCGGGATTAAGCGCCAGCACACGCAGCAGCGCCGCGCGCTGTTCCTCCATCGTCTGCGCCACCGATGCCAGCAGCCGCCACGCCTGTTCTTCGTGCGGCGCGAGCGCGATCACCTGCCACAACAACTGGCGGGCCTGCTGCACCTGACCGGCACGCGCGTACTGGCCGACGGCGGCTAACATTCGATTGAGATCCATTGGCATACCCCTCACCCTGTTTTATACCACCCCGATATATACGAATTTACCATTATCATAATCGAAAAATGGCAAAACTGAACCTACGGTTTCGTTTGGGTTTGTATAACGTTTGGTGAGGGCCGGCGGTGATATCTCACGCGATTTCAGGGAAACCGCCGCGCGATCTCACGCTCCAGCGCGGCCAGATACGCGGCAGCTTCCGGCGAGCCTTCGCGGGGCGCCCAGGGGGCGAACTGTTTGTGCGTGTCGGGGTGATACGGCCCCTGGATGATTTCCAGCACCGCGCAGGGCGTGAGCGCGACGAAATTGTGATACTCCCGCGCGGGGATGTCCACACCGCGTACCGGCCCGGCGGCGTCCAGCAGGAACACATCCGTAATCGTGCCGTTGTCATCGTAACGCAGCATGGCGGCACATCCAACCAGCGGCGCGATCAGTTCCACCTTGTCGGGGTTTTCGTGTTTGTGGGGTGTCACATAGCTGCCCGGCACGATGGCGTTAATCATACGCTGTACGGCTTCGTCATAGTCGTGAAAATTATACGGCACACGCCTGCGCGGCGACTGGGCCGCCTGCGCGATCAGGCTGTCTATCAATTCCTGGGTGATGGGACGCATGGTGATTCCTGTTATGCCAGCGGCTCGCGGGTGGGCGTGCCGGGTTTGCGCGGGTAGATGGCCGGTGTGGGTGTGACTTTTTCCACGATGATGAGGTAATGGGCTTCGGCTACGCCGGGCAGCAGCACCTTGTCAATGCGCTGCACCCGGCCACCCAGCATCTTAAGCGCGCGCTGCGCGTCGGCGGCTTCCTGATAGGCGGTATCACCCTTCATGGCGATGCAGCGCCCGCCCACTTTCACCAGCGGCAGCAGATATTCCACCAGACTCGGCAGCCGCGCCACCGCCCGCGCGACGGCCACATCATAGGCAGCGCGGTGTTCGGGCAGATGTCCGGCTTCCTCGGCGCGGGCGTGCAGCGTCGTCACCCCCTGCAAGCCTAACACCGCCGCCAGATGGTCGAGGAACGCCAGCTTTTTGCCGGTCGCTTCCATCAGCGTGACCTGAATACCGGGGCAGGCGATCAGCAGCGGCAGGCCGGGAAAACCTGCGCCCGTCCCCACGTCAATCAGGCGCGTGCCGGGCAGCAGCGGCACAGCCTGCGCCACCGACAGCGAATCGAGGAAATGGCGCACCTGCACATCGGACGGCTCGGTGATGGCCGTCAGGTTCATTTTTTCGTTCCAGGCGGCCAGTTCCCGCGCATAGATTTCAAATCGGGCGGTCTGTTCCGGCGTAAGCTGAAGCTGAAACAGCGCCGCCGCTTGTTCTGCCAGAGTCATGGGTTAGCTTCCATCAGGCATCAACCACGTTTTCGGAAAACCGGACAACTGCACGCGCAGGCCGTTCGGAAATGTAAAGAAAGTGTTGGTCGTCGGGTAGCGGCCAAAGCCGCCCGCCAGCGTTTCGACCGGCGTCGCATAGTTAACTTCCGGCGCGGTGGCCCAGCCCAGTTTAGCGCGTACCGCCGGATTATTCACCCACACTTTGCCAAAGCCGCGCCCCGGCGCGACCCGCCCGGCAGGCGGCGTATCCGCGATCACCACCGGCTCGCCTTCGCTCCAGGTATCCTGGTACAGTTCGTAGGTGGAATCATCGTACAGCACGTAGATTTCGCGGGTGTCACTCAACCAGATCATCAGGCCGCGTTCAAAATCCTGATGAACCGCCGCCATCCGGCGCTGCGTCAGCGGGCAGTAGGTTGCGATATACTGCGCGAACGGGCACACCAGCTTCACTTCCAGCAGGTCGCCGCTGATGCTCACGCCGCTGGCATCGGACGCGCCAATCAGATAACTGACCGCTGTGCTGTAACCGTCCGGCACCGGCACGGTGATCGAACCGCGCGGCGGCAGGTCGCCTTGCAGTTCCGGGTCAATCGTCAGAATGCCCTGCGGATTGACGCGGGTGATGCCTACCCGGACGGCGTTTTCCACCTCCCAGGTAAAGGTAAGGCTGCCGCCCCGTTCCACCGGGTTCGGGCTGGCGCTGAAGGATACCAGCCGCAGCGTCGTATTCAGCGGGATGACAAGATCGGACGCGACAATCAGCTGGTTGGGGTCGTTAATCCAGTTGCCGCGCGCGTCTTTGGGGATGAGGCGCACCGGGTAGGTGTTCGTGCCGCTGAACTGCACATCGGGCAGCGGCAGCATAAACGTGCCTTCCAGCGGCAGTCCGTCGTGTGTCACATCGTCGCCCTCTTTGTTCGTCCAGCCCAGTGACACGCTGGCCGCGCCCCGCACCGTCCAGTTCAGCGTCACCGTCCCCAGCGGGTCAGCCGGGGAAGGGACAGCGGTAAAACGGATAATCTGTGTCGGGAAATCCGATGAGGAAGGCATGGCCGTCGTCGGCGGAACGCGGGTGGGCGGCAGTGTGGCGAGGGGTGTGGGCGGCGTATCGCTGATCGCCAGATCAAGTTCCGCTGCGCCGTATATTTCGCCGGTCAGCACATCAATCACGCGCAGCCGCAGCCGGACGCGGTTCTCCCCTTCCGGCAGCACCGGCGCGACCACGCCGCTGCCGCTGGAGGCGATCCACAGGTTGCCGCGCGGCAGTTCGACCGAGACGGCGCTGCCATCCGGCAGCATCTGCTCAAACAGCAGGTTAGAGGTTGCCCGCCGGTCTTTGACCGCCCAGGCGACCGTCACCCGCGCGGCCTGCCGCTCCAGATCGCCCCGGTAAACGGCGCTCACCGCCGCGCTGAAGCTGTCAATCTGCGGCGCCGTATTCGCCGCCGGTGGTTCGTAGGGAATCGTCAGGTAACGCACATCGAGCAGCGATCCGGCAGCATCCAGCACCGCCAGCCGGTAAGTCGGCACGCCAAAATTCAGCGGATGTTTCACCAGCACCGGGTACGTTCCGGCGGCGGTCAGGCGTTCGTCGGGGTTCAGTTCGCTTACCCAGCCGGTAAGTTCCTGGCGTTCCAGCGCCATCCGGTGACCGTCCGCCAGATTGACCACGCGCCAGGCCAGCGTGGCCGGCTGGTCGCCGGCTTCGGCTTCCGGCAGCGTGATGGCGGCGCGGTCGCTGGTGAATTCCACAATCGCGGGTGGCAGGGGGGGAAGCTGCGCCCGCACCGGCAGCGCGACGATCAGCAGTACCAGCAGCACCAACCCGATGTGTTTACGCATGGCCTCCCCTTTCCCCGGTGTTACTGCGGCCTGAACAGACGGTTATACTCGTCGTTAATCCGCTCACCATACGGGTTCGGTTTGATCTCAAACGTGCAGTTGCCGTTCACCACCGGCGTGGCCGTGCCGGGGCCGAACTCGTCGTAGCCGTCACTGATCGGCTTGCCCCAGACCAGATTCATATCCACCCGGTAGAAGCCCGGCTCCAGGTGGCCGACCCTGGCGGTATAAAACACCCAGTAGTCCCGCCCGCGCTGCTGAATCTCGCTGACCTGCACCAGCGGCAGCCCCACCTGATTCAGCCCGACGGCGTAACCGGCGGCGTCAATGTGATCCTGCACCAGTTCCGGCGTTTTGGCATACCACGACCAGAAGATGATGATGTTATCCGTATCGTACAGCAGGCCGGGATTGGAACGCGCCATGAACTGGTTGCACTCGGCGAAGATGAGACCCGCCGTTGACGAGCGTCCCACCTCATCGAACGGCACACGCGCGCCGATCACGACCAGCGGCTCCGGTGTCGCAGCAGGAGCCGCCCCCGGCAGCCCTACCGTGCCGCCGAACGGTGACAGAACGCCGCCGCTGGCGCTGGTGGTCGTGCTGGCGGCGCTGCCCGCGCCCACATCAACGCTGGTACCTACCGGATTCTGCGGGTTGTTGCAGCCATCCTGAATGTCATCTACGGTGGTGTCCAACAGACTGCTGTTCACATTCCCCTCGCGCCCGACGATCACGCGCACGCTGGCGGTCGCGCCGGCGGCGACAGTCGCGCCGTTGTAGGGAATCGTTTCGCTGAAGGCATACGCG
>JARKOK010000419.1 GCA_029975765.1 Aggregatilineales bacterium | reverse complement strand
CTGGAGAAACCCTACCTCGAACTGCTCACCGGCTGCGCCAGCAACGAACGCTACGACGCCGACGAGTACCTGTTCCACGAAGGCCAGGAGGCCACCAAGTTCTTCATCATCCGTCACGGGCGGATCGCCATCGAAATCGCCGCGCCGGGCGGCAGCAACATCCTCTACACACACGATGAGGGTGATGTGGTCGGCTGGTCGTGGCTGTTCCAGCCGTACAACTGGCACTTCAGCGGGCGGGCACTGGAACTGGTGCGGGTGATCGCGCTGGACGGGGTGTGCCTGCGGCGGAAGTGTGAGGAGGATCACACGCTGGGGTACGAGTTCATGAAACGCTTTTCGCACAAGATGATGCTGTCGATGGATCGCACCCGCCTGCAGCTCCTTGACCTGTACGGCGTGCATTAAAAACGAGGAGTCGCGATCAAGGCTGATATACGTACCGGTAGTACCGTGTAAAACTGCCCTGGAAAACAATTGGACGGACAACCAGACGCACGGGGTAAAACTACGGAATGAAAAACCGCTCCATTTTCGGGGCGGTTTTTACGTCTATAGCGGGTAACGGGATTCGAACCCGTGACACCTTGCTTGGGAATATTGGTGTCTATCGCCTCAGTCGCAGCGGTTGACCTTCGCGCACCATAATACATTGCTAACCCCACTTTGCCCGGTGCCGTAAGTTACGCCGGTAAAGCGAATCTTGCTGGCAAGGATGGGCGTATCTGGAGCAAAGGTAATGGGGTTCATATGGCCGCAAAGCACCCCGCCGCGCGAATCCAGCGCCGAACTTTCATACACAACGTTATTATTGTCATTCAGGAACTCGGCCTTGATGGTTTTCCAGTACCGGTTAGTGGTCACGGCATCATACTGGTAGAGCTTGACATCCCAGACGCAGTATTCAGCGCCCATATTGAGGATGATGCTCTGATCCGGCTGGAGTACACCAATTGAATCGGTCTGTCCGACCGGTGTAGAGACGGAAGTGCGCAGAAGTTGAAAATTCCCTTCCCAGGCCGTGCTGTTGTGAGCGTAGTTATGGTCAGTGTTGATGCAATCCCCGCACGGTTCCGGTTCTTCTTCGCACTCGCATTCGGCGCAGGCTGCCGGGTTGACTTCGGAACTGGCCCACGCCAGCCATTGAAATTCCTCATACGGAATGCCGCGCAGTACGTGAGCAACCACCATCGCCTGAGGATTCAAGGTGTCCGCTTCGATTTCCTGTGCCCATGCTTCTTTAACCGCGTCGGTAAAATTGAGATCGTCGGGCAGGAGACAGTACAGGTAGCAGCGGTACCGCTCCAGGGCATCCTGGTCGAAAGCGTTGGCTTCATTTTGTTCGATAAGTTGACCAACCTCTATAAGTGCTGCACCCAAGAAAGCGACGACTGCGTAACCAACATTAACGCCGGGGATTAAGAGAGCAACCACTCCGCCAATAGATAAAACGCCACTGATGTAGTCACCGATAAAATCATTGTCGTTTGCCCATGCCTTATCCCAGATGCGCTTGAGGTCGTTTGCCAGGTTGATAGCAATCGAGCAGCGTAAGCCGTCGGTGGGGTCTTTTTCGACCGGCGGCACTTCCACACAGGTACAGTCCCCGGGATCCCCCTTGTCACCTTTCGGCCCCTGCGGGCCTGTTTCCCCCTGCGGGCCCTGAGGCCCCGGCACGCCCTGCGGCCCCTGCGGGCCGGTTTCACCGGGTTCACCAGGCGCGCCGTCCTGACCAGGCGGGCCAGGTTCGCCGGGTTCGCCCTGCGGCCCCTGCGGGCCGGGTTCACCGGGCGCGCCGTCCTGACCAGGTGGGCCAGGTTCACCGGGTTCGCCCTGCGGCCCCTGCGGGCCGGGCACGGCACAGGCGGTTAAGTCTCCGACAATCACCCAGTCACCAGAATTGTCGTACTGCACTTCCAGCGAGCAGCCGTTGACACGAATGTCAGTGATTGCCATGTCCTCACATGATCCTATTCTTGCCAGCGCCGCCAGCAGCTTCCGAACCTCACCGAGCGCGCGCTGTACCTCAGCCTGATTACCCAGCCAGGCATCCCGGTAGAGCAGCCGCTCCAGCACGCCATCCACATGGCTTACCCAGGTGGAATTAACGCAGATTTTGACCGTTGGCGCGTCGAAAACGCCTTCAGATGGCACGGGGCGCGGGTTCAGGCGCACATCATAAGGCCGGATGACTTCCGGCACAAAATGCGCCGGGGTGGGGGTGGGGTAGGTGCCCTGGCGTCCGCCGCTGCCTCTGGGCATGGTTTACCGCCGTGAACGCCGAAACGTCTCTTTAGTGCGAATGCGCGCCACGATGCTTGAACCGCGCGAATCGGTCGGATCAACCGACCAGTTGGCGGGTAATTCCTCCGGTCCGGTGAACATCAGGGAAAAATTGGCAACATCCACTGTATCGGAGGCGCTGCCATCAATTTCCGCTAAATCTTCCCTCCAGGTGGGAATACGCACATGAGACGGCGCGCTGATTGCCGTGTTCCAATAGAAGGTCATGCCTTCCTCCACGTCACTGTTGGGGTTGGGCGCGGCTTTCAGTCCGGCGGGCAGCTCGACGACACGCGCCGCCGCGATTGCCACAATCTGACCATCAATCAGATCATCCATGCGGGTTGCAAGCTCCTGGGCCCATTCTGCCGGGTCATCGGCTGGATCAGCAATGACATCTGGCGACTGCACATAAACCGGGATAACGGATTTCTGATCTTTCGCGTCTCGAACCGTAAGGCTTACTAACCATTGCTGCGCCATTCAGGCCTCCTTCCAGATTTCAGCGATTGTATAAACTTCCGTGTCGAATCCGGCAGCATATCCAAAGCCGGTGTTTGTCACAGTGGTTTCACACCGGTGCTGTACCTCCAGCACTTTCGACGCGGCCAGTGTAAAGCGCCCAATGATGATGCTGGGAATGACGGTATTAAGCGTGGCCGCAGTACGCTGCGACGATCCCCACAGCAGCACGGCGGAATCAGTAACATTGTACAGCCGCGCCTGATGTTTATTGACGGCAGCCGCCGGGCATTGAATCCGGCAGCGGTACGTGCCAGCGGGTAGGGTGATCTGATCATCCGTCATTGTGGCAAAGCCGCCAGTGGCGAAGGTAAAACCAAGCTGGCGGCGCCGCCAGGCGCCAGCGGTAAAGGTGCCGCCATCTTGCCCCATCGTTTTTTCGTCTCGAAACAGCGCGTAGGGGGTCACGATAGGCTCGCTTTCACAGTCTCCCACCTCCGCCAGTTTGACCAGCAGCTTGTTTACCTCTTGGAGCGCCGCGTCCACGTCGGTTTCAGAACCCGCCCAGAGACAGCGATTCAGCAATTGACCGAGCAGGCCGTCCAGATGAGACGCCCACTGAGTATTCAGGCATAACCGGATACCCGGCGCATCAAAAACCCCCGCGCTGGGCACGGGGGCAAGATACGTCTCAGCGTCCGCATCACAGACCGGAAACACGTCAGCCCCGGCTGGAAGTGAAGGATTCGCGCGCCGTGTCCAGGGCTTCAATATCGCTGCCCCGGTCATCGGACGGCGATGCATTCTCCAGGCCGACTGTTCGGCCTTCAATGATGCGCTGCACGAAAGCATCTACCGTTGTGTCTTCGGTGTCCACGTTGCGCGTGCCGGAAACCATGAAGGCTTCATCAAACGTGGGCAAACGGAAATTCGTGATAGCGCCAGCGGCAGAACGCCAGGAGAAGCGCGCGCCTTCTTCCACGTCGCTGTTGGGGTCGGGGGCGTTGCGGATGGTAGCGCCCGACAGGTCAACGGCCAGGCCGATTCCGGCATCCATGATCTGGCCCTTGATAAGGCTGTTGATCATGGTGGCCGTGCTGACGGCGAAGTCCTGAACCATGCCAATATTGACCGTAACCGGGAAATTGATTTTGACGGTGGAGGTTTTACCCTTCGCGTCCCGAATGCTGTAGACCAGGAAAACATGGGGTGCTGCCATTGTGTGCCTCTCCTCTTAGGCAGGTAAACCAGGGTGAACCAGGGTGAACCAGGCGAAAGCCGACGAAATGGCAGCCTACTGCCAGATGAAATACTCAAACGCGACCGGCTGGCCGCGCATGGCGGTCCGGGCGCGGCCTTCACTGACCAGCGCGCGCAGCGTGACCAAAATCGGACTCCAGCCGGTTTTGGGATAGAACGTGCGCAGCTTGTCCAGGGTGACGCCCTTGCCCTCCGGATCAAGGGTTTGCAGGTGGGCGTGCATGAGGTTTTTATCCTCAGCGGACGGGGTGAAAACGACATCCGAATTCTGTTCAGGCATGGGATTGACCTCCGATTGCTTTAAATCGCTACTGCGATTTAAACCGATAAACATATGAATGTCAATTCATATGTTTACACAATCATGTGTTAGTTAGAAAATTCGAGCTAAAAATTCATTTTTTGTTACGGAAATACGGGGCAAAAGGCATGATAATAGGAGCACGAGAGTTAAGGAGGCGCGTCATGGAAGGTGATGTTTTAACCGGACTGCGGACGATCCTGGAAATGGGCTGGCCGGCGATTGTGCTCATCGCCTGGTGGATCGTGTGGGTGAAACTGAATCAGCGGACGGAGGCTTACATCAACGATTTACGGGAGATGGCCGGGCTGAAAGCCAGCCTGCGGCCCTTGCCGACTGAGGAACAATCCAGCGCGCCGCCCGCTGCCGTCAAAGCCAGCCGCGCCAGCCGCGCCGTTTACCAGTGACACCAGCGCCCCGGCCTCAGTCGGGGCGTTTATATGTCCTAATTGCCCCTATAATCAGCCCCCCCACAAAAACGGCAAAGCCTGAGATAAAAGCAGGCGCCACAAGAGGATAAGCCCATGAAGCAAAGATAGGGCCGGGGGTTATAACAGCAATGGTCATCAATGACCATCCAATAAGCGTTGTGCCCCAGACCCATCGAGGAATTTTCATGATCTACTCCGATCATTGTCTTTCTCTTGATTTTACCCCCTAGCAGCCAGCTGATGAATTAATGTTGTGTCAATGATTTACTTGCCCGCGCTGACTATATCATCATCATTAGCGATGACCTTCATAGCTTCAAGCCGCTCCCCCCGCCTCCAAGCTGAAATAGCCATGCGCTCTTTCACAGATAATTTGTCTGATACAGACGCTTCTGGAGCATCAGATAACCCTAGAAGATAATCAGTTGTTACACCGAACAATTGAGCAATTCGAGAAAGCACCTCCCCCGTAGCATCATTTTCACCACGCTCATACCGGGCAACCTGTGCCGTACCAATGCCAATTGCGTTGGCAAAGGTTTCCCGTGTATAGCCTGCTGATTCTCTCAACATGCGAAGTCTCTCGCCACTTATCATCTCAGTAATTCACATTTCAAATTTTTCATACCAAGTTGTAACCATTTTAAATCGTATTTGATTTGATTTTGCATATCTCATGAGATAAGATGTTTTGTATCGAATACGATTTATGGAGGCTATCGTGAAACTCCGAGACATTGAAAAACAGAAAGGCGACCTGAACCGGGTAATCCCGGAACTGGTCAACGCGCACGGGCAGCACGAAACGGCCAGGATTCTGGGCGTATCGGCGGCAACTGTCAACAAGTGGCTGAAAGACAACGGCTACACGCTCAAGCAGGTGTATGTGAAACAGGAAGGCAGCGCAGCATGAACGGGGAAATTCGGCAGGCAGCGGGCAACGTGGTGACATGTCAGTCACATCTGAAGCGGCTGGAGCTGGCAATGCAGTTGTGCCGGGAAAGCGGCGACCAGCCGGGCAAACACTGGCGCTACAGCCAGGAGTACACACGCTGGCAGCAGGAGCTTTACATCGCGCAGGCGGAACTGCTGGAGGCCGTGATGGACGCGCTGGAGATGGACGTAAGCATAGACAGCGTGATTCGGGCGCAGCTCGAGGCGTTCGGGCTGAATGCGACGGTTGAAAGCGAACCGGGGTTCGCAGCGACGGCGGACGCGGATTTCATCGAAGAAGTGCTGACAGATGAGGCGCACATCCGGGAGGACAAATGAACATCCTGGAAGCAGCTCTAGCCTATGCCGAACGGGGCTACAGCGTGCTGCCGCTGGTGGGCAAGAAGCCCGCCATAGACTGGGGCGAGCGGCAGCACAAAATCGCCTCACACGGGCAAATTCAGGCGTGGGAGCGGAAAGGCTGGCTGATGAACGTGGGCATCGTGTGCGGGCGCATATCGGGCAACCTGGTCGTGATTGACCTGGACGGCCTGACCGCAATAGCCGCATTTGAAGCGCGCTGGCCTGACCTGCTGGACACGTATACCGTCGCCACTGGCAGCGGGCGCGGCAAGCACCTGTACTACCAGGCGGACAGCCTGCCCAACACGACGCGCTATATCGGATACACCGGTAACGTGGAACTACGGGCTAACGGCTGCTATGTGGTGGCGCCGCCCTCCATCCATCCCGACACGGGCGCGCCGTACCTGCTTACCAACCCTGCCCCGCCGCGCCGGTTGAAGGACATGCAGCCGGTGGTGATGTGGATCATCGGCATGATCCACGCGAAACAGGAACAGCGGGCGCAGCGCACCAGGCGGACACCAGCAGCGGCAGACCTGAAACGTACCATTGGTTATGAGCGGGCGGCGCGGGCGGCGCTGTATTACGAGTCGCGGGATGTGGCAGCGGCGCGGGAAGGCGCGCGCAATGAGACGCTGCATCGTGCGGCGTACAACCTGGGGCAGCTTGTCGGGGATGGGCTGCTGACCGAAAGCGAAGTGACGGCGGCGCTGCTCGGCGCGGCGCAGACGGCGCAGTGTCCACCAGGTGAAGCCGGGCGCACGATCCGCAGCGGCCTGACGGCGGGCATCGCAGAACCGAGGAGTCTTCAATGGCAGAAGCGCAACACGTAGACCGCGAATTAGCAGCCGCGCCGGTGGATGACACCAGCGGACTGCCGGATTATGCCGATGATGACCAAATTGCGACCTTCATCGCCGGGGAATGGGCCGGGAAAGTGGCGTACTTTCGCGGCGGCTGGCGCGTGTATGAAGCGGGCTGCTGGTTCGAGCGGGAGGACAATGAGCCGCGTAAGTTCATCCGGCAAGCCCTGAAACCTCACCGGGCGAAACTAAAGGGCGGCATCCGGCAGGGGCGCATCAATTCGGTAGCCGCCATGCTCCAGGACGATGTATTTGTCCCAGACCGGAGAATCAACGAATTGGAACAGGACACGGCTAAATATATCAACCTGCAAAACGGGCTGTTCAACCTGGAGACCTTCCAGCTTGAGCCGCACAACCCTGATCTGTATTTCAGCACCCAACTATCGTTTAGTTTTGATGAGGCGGCAGACTGCCCGATCTTCAAGCGATTTCTCAAGACCTCACTGGCGCATGAGGACGGTACAACCGATTTTGAGATGCTGATGCTGGCGCAAGAGGCGCTGGCGTACTCAATGACCGCCAGAACTGATTTAAAAGCGTCGTTCTGGCTGGTGGGCAAGCCAGATACCGGTAAAAGCACCTTAATTGGGGCAATTCGGGGCATCATGGGCAATCTGCACGCCACGATTGACCTGAATCAACTGGCAAACAACCGCTTTCTGCTGTCTGGAATTGTGGGCAAGCGCGTCGTGACCTTCACCGAAGCCGATTCCACGATGTTCCTGCCCGACGCGCTGTACAAAGCGATGGTGGGCGGCAGTGATGAGATTTACGTGGATGTGAAGAACAAACCCGGCATCTCATTTGTGCCAACCGCTAAATTCTGGTGGGCAATGAACAGCGCGCCGAAGGTCAATGACCGCTCCGGCGCCACGCTCAACCGGCTGCTGCCGCTGCTGTTTGAGCACATCATCCCTCCGGACCAGCGCAACAGCGCCCTGCCCCGCCTGATTGAACAGGAGCGCCCCGGCATCTTCAATTACCTCCTGGACGGCTACAACCGCCTCATGGAAACGGGCCGGTTCACCCTGCCGGAACGCTCCCAGAAGTGGCGCGAGCAATACCGGCGCGAAAACGACATTGAAGCCATGTACGCAGATGACCGGCTGGACTTTAACCCATCATTCAATGTGGGCGGACAAGACCTTTATGACGACTACCGGCAATACTGCGAGCGCAACGGCTACAAGGCGAAAAACGCGGCTAACGCTGCCAAAGAATGGCGGCGCTTAGGTTTGTCTGATAGCAAAACCAACGGCCTCAAAGTCTGGAAAGGAGCACGGCTATTGACGTGATTCTGTGCGTAAAACCATCTTCCCATCTTCCCTATCTTCCCTATTAGGGAACATCAGGGAAGATGCAGGGAAGATGACCTTCCCCATTTTTATCTTGCGCATATAAAGAAGAGACTCATTCTCAGGGAAGATGGGGAAGATGAAATCGCACATTTTAAAATTCTCGCACGACGTACCAAAACCAATGGTACGTTTCCCAACCGTTCGCTAACCGCACAGAAACTTTTGAAAGGAGCATCATGAGCTACGGAAGAGACGAGTATGACGAGAGAGATTTACTTAAGTACCTGATGGCCGTCGGGGATGTTGACGCCTTGATTGAGGAGTATCTTAGCGACTATGAATTGTATTTCCCACTTCTGGCGGAACTGGTCGGCAGTGACGAGGCGCATCGTCTCTATTTTGGGGAGGAGCAATCATGAAATTTCTACGGCACATTCTGGAGCAGCCTTTCATTTTCGCAACTGGACTCGCGGCGCTGGTGCATTCAACTTGGGCGCTGGGGACCTTGTTCGCCGGGCAGCAGCCGGACGGCTGGCATCTGGTAGGCTGGCTGGCACCCGCGCTGTTGATTGCTTTCGCGCTGGACGTAGGTCAGATCGCCACGAGCGCAGAAATCCGGGCGCACGGCCTCACGGGGCGGCGGGGTCTGACTTTTGTGATCTTCGCCGGGGCGACGTATTACCTGCAATGGCTGTATATCGCTCATCATATGCCTGCGCTGCCGGTGGGTGAGGGAGTATCCGATATTGCGCGTGCGAGCGTCATCAGCCTAAGAGACGCGGCGTTGTGGATCATCCCGGCGCTGCTGCCTTTAAGCACGCTGCTGTACACGTTCAGCAGTGAGCCGCCCGCCGGGGCACAGCCCGCGCTCCAGATAGAATTGGAGGCCGTCGCCGTGCCCACATTGGAGGACGGCGACACGCAGCCGGTGGCGCTGCCGGCGCCGGATGAGGGGGAGGCGACCGGCATCATTGCCCGGTGTGATTGCGGTTGGAGCGGGGAGTACAGCAACAGCCGGTCGGCAACAATGGCGCTGCGGGCGCACAAGGCACGCTGCGAATTACTCAGTGAGCACTTATCAACCAACGGGAAGGAGGACGCCGGGTAGTGGGGGCTACCCGGCTAACATCCACACGCCCCGGCCCGGCAGGTAACTGTGCCGGGGCGCTGCCTGGATTATAGACCATGAGCATTGAAACAGCACTCCAGGAATTCCTACTCAGCACCATTGCGGACGGCCTGCGCCAGAGTACAACGGATTGGTACCGCTGGCTGCTCACGCGCTTCGTAAATGAGCACGCCGGGCGCGCGCTGGCGTCTATCACGGCGCACGATATGCGGCTGTATCTGCAAGCCCTGCGGGGGCACTACAGCAGCGCCGATACTCAGGCTGACCATGCGCGGGCGTTGCATCGCTTCTGGAAGTGGGCAGCGGCGGAATATGACATCCGCAACCCCATGAGGAACATCAGCTATCCCCGGCAACCGGCCCAGAAGGCGCCTAAAGCCGCTTCGCTGGAGGATATGCTGCTGATGTTTCACGCAGCCGCGTTAGGACGCGATGTAGAGCGGAATCAGGCCATTCTCGCGTTTGCCCTGGACACGGGCGCACGTTCGCAGGGCATACGGGAATTGACCGTCGGCGCGCTGGATATGGAGCACAGGACGGCAGTGGTCACAGAGAAGGGCGGTAAGACGCGCGCGCTGCCTTTCACCAAAGTCACGGCGGCGCTGCTGCTGCGCTGGATAGACGTTCGCCAGGACGTGCCCACGCTGTTTTACAGCACGGACACTTTAGAGCCGCTGACCAGGAGCGGATTGTATCAGTTATTCCGGCGGCTGGCGCGGCGGGCGGGAGTGCAGGGGCGCTTTAACCCGCACAGTTTCCGCCATGCGCTGACGATGGCGTACATCAAGGCCGGCGGCGATCCGGTCACACTGGCGCGCATTCTGGGGCACGAAAGCGTTGATACGCTGGCGCGCTACTACGCTGTTTTCACCAGTGAAGAAATCGCGGCTGCGCATGAGAAGTACAGCCCGGCTAAGAAATTGGAGGAAATGTGACAATGACCAGTCACAGCTATGATTTTAGCTTTCGAGATGTGACATCGCCCGGTCACACCTGTACCGAATGCAAGAAGCCGATCACAGGGAAAAAAGCCCTCACGTGTAGTCCGAAGTGTCGCAAGGCCCGCGAGCGGCGGCAGAAAGAAGCCCATGCCGCACACATCATGATTTTGCATGAATTGCAGAAAATCCGTGACAGCTTAAAACGGCACGAGGACATAGCACATTACCGGGAGCAGCTTATCCGCTTACGTGATGAAATCACGGATTTGCTTGTGATGGCTAAAGATGAGGATGCTGTAGCCCGGCGGGAAATGCTTGAAGCACGGCACAGGCGGCAATGGTGATAAAAAAGCCCCTCAATTCGAGGGGCTTTTTTATCTCAAAAGCGGGTAACGGGATTCGAACCCGTGACACCTTGCTTGGGAAGCAAGTGCTCTACCAACTGAGCTACACCCGCATGTTGGAGAATATTATAGGCCGCTCATCCGGCACTGTCAAGGACGACGGATCGCCTCTTCTCAACACCCCGGCCAGATGCTAAAGTGTAAGCCGGTTGTGAGGAAAACCGGACTGCGCCGCGTATAATATCCGGCGCAACGAGGTAAGGATAGCTTGTGAAACGCTGGCGAATGGGGTTGTTGGGCGGGGCGGTCAGTTTGCTGGCCGTCGCGTTCATGCTGTCGCAGATGAAGGATCTGACCGCGCTGGCGACCGCGCTGGCGCGGGCGCGGTACGTCTATCTGCTGCCGGCGATTATGCTGCTGCTGGCTGGACTGGTCGCGCGGGCGTTCCGCTGGCGGGTGCTGCTCAATGGTGGACTGCCGCTGCTGCGTACCTTTAACATTATGAATGTGGCTTATCTGGTCAACGGTGTGCTGCCCCTGCGCATTGGCGAGGTCGCGCGGATGTACCTGGCAGCGCAGGCCGATCCACCGGTGCCGGTGTTTCAGACGGCCAGTACCATTATTGTTGAACGGCTGCTGGATCTGCTGGCGGTCGTGCTGCTGCTGGCCGGGGCGCTGGCCGCCGGGCCGGTGCCGGATGAACTGCGCGCGGCGGGACTGGTTATGGGGCCGCTGGCGCTGCTGGGCTTTCTGATACTGGTGGCGCTGTCCAGCCAGCGCGCGCGGGCACTGGGGCTGCTGGGGGCGGTGGCCGGGCGGTTTGATGGGACGGCGGACGGCCATCAGCCGTCATTCGTGCGTCATTTGTCGGTGTGGGTCGGGCAGTTTCTGGATGGTTTATCGCCTCTGGCGCAGCCGCCGGCTCTGTTCCGCGCCCTGGGCTGGACGGCCCTCAGTTGGGGGCTGTCGGCGGCGGCGGGTTACGTGCTGATGTTCGCGTTTTATGATACGGCCAGTTGGGCAGCGACAGGTTTATATATCGCGGCGGCAGCGTTCTCGATTGCGGTGCCGGCCATTCCGGGTAACCTCGGCACGTATGAAGGTTCGATCCTGCTGGCGCTGGGAGCGGTGGGTTATGGCGAGCCGTCGGAAGTGGCCGTCGCGTTCGCGCTGGTGGTACATGGTCTGAATCTGGCCGTACATGTCAGCACCGGCGTGGTAGGTTTTATTCAGGAGGGTATCACACTGGGGCAGTTGTCACAGGGTGTTCGTGGGATGCGCGGCCAGAAGGTGATGGTTCAGGATGAGCGTTGAGGAACGAGAGGCCGACCGGATCGAAATCCAGGCGGCGGGGCGCAAACTGAAAATTCTGATGTGCCTGCTGTACTATGTGCCGCACCGCACCGGCCTCACCATCCATGTGCAGCGCGTGGCCGAAGAACTGGCGCGGCGCGGCCATGAAGTTACCGTGCTGACGGCGCGTTACAAGCTGTCGCTGCCGCGTGACGATGAGATGTATAACGGCGTGCGTGTCGTGCGGCTGTGGGTGCCGCCGATTCCCATCAGCCGGGGTATGATTATGCCGGCCTATCCCTGGGCGGCGCTGGGGCTGATGCTGCAACATGACGTGGTGAGCATCCACACGCCAATGCTGGAAACGGGGTTGATCGCGGTGCTGGCGAAGCTGACCGGGCGCAAGGTGGTGGTCACCCATCACGGCGATCTGATCCTGCCCCAAGGACTGACGAACAGCCTCATCAAGAACACGATGTTTGCCATGTATAAATTCATGGCAAGAAGTGCCGCCCGCATCATCGCCTACAGTCAGGATTATGCTGAAAACTCCTATTATCTGCGCCCATTTCTGGCGAAGGTAACGCCGGTTTATCCGCCTGTTCAGATGCCGCTGCCCAATCCTGAACAGGCTCAAAAACTGCGGCAGCAGTGGCAAAAAGAGGCTGGGCCACTCATCGGCTTCTCCGGGCGATTCGTGGAGGAAAAACGGCCTGACCTGTTGATCCGGGCGTTAGAAGTCGTGAACCAGACCTATCCCAATGCCCGTGTTGTGTTTGTGGGTGAGTATGATATTCCATATGAAGACACCTGGGAGCGCCACCAGGAGCTGGTCAACCAGTACCGCGACCAGCTAGTATTTGTCGGGCTGGTGGACGACATGCAGTATATGGCGGATTTTTATGCCGCCTGCGACGTACTGGCGCTGACCAGCGATACGGAATGTTTCGCGCTGGTGCAGGTAGAAGCCATGTTAAGCGGCACGCCGGTGGTGATGACCAACACGCCCGGCGGGCGGGTGCCGGTGCAGGTAACTGGTATGGGCAAACTGACTCCGGCTGGCGACTGGCGCTCGATTGGCGAGGCACTGGTAGAAGTCATTCGCAACCGCCAGCAGTATGTCAGGCCGCGCGCGGACATCGAGCGCATTTTTTCGTTTCAGGAAACAGTGGACGGCTACGAACGTATTCTGAGCGAATACGCGGTGCCAGAACGGGAACGCAAATAATTAACGGGGTGTAGGGGCAGGTTTACAAACCCGCCCCTACCGAAGAGATGTTAAGATAAATTCATGGTAGACCTGGCAACGATTGAACACATGACGCGCAACGAGGCCGACATGGCCTTCAAAAAGCGCGTACGAACGATCTTCGAGTGGGTGAACCCGCGCGACGACATGACGATTCTGGACTGTGCCTGCGGGCGCGGCTTTTACCTGAACATGCTGCGGTATGTCAGCCGGTGCAAACTGGTCGGATTGGAACTGGACTGGGAGGTCATCCGCAAGGCGCGGCGCAACGTTGGCCATCTGCCGGATGTGCTGCTGACTAACGCCAACCTCTACGCGCTGCCGTATCCCGATAATGCCTTCGACGCGGTGATTTTGTCGGAAATCCTGGAACATGTAGAGCGGGATGTAGACGGTCTGCGTGAGGTCTACCGCGTGCTGAAGCCCGGCGGCGTGGTGGCAATCACCGTGCCCAATGCCAATTACCCCTTCTGGTGGGATCCGATCAACAAGACGCTGGAAACGCTGTTCCGCACACACATCGGGCGCGGGCCGCTGGCGGGTATCTGGGCCAATCATGTCCGTCTGTACACGCCGGAACAGCTTCGCGGCAGTGTGCTGGCGGCGGGCTTCGTGGTTGAAGAAGAACGCGCTTTTACGCATCACAGCTTCCCGTTCATTCATAATCTGGTGTACGGTCTGGGCAAGCCGCTGCTGGAGTCCGGCATGATGCCGGCGGCGATGGCGAATGCTGCTGACCGCACGACCTTCGACAAAAACAGCGGCAGCCTGCTGAACCCGGTCAACCTGGGTCTGAAGGTGTTAAACTACTTTGACCGCCCGAACGTGATGAGCGAGCCGCCGGGACGGTCTACGGTCAATTTAAGCATCAAAGGGCGGAAACCGGCATGAGCGAGTCATGGTGGAACGATGAGCCGCAGGATGACAGCGAAACGCGGGATTTAAGCCCGCTGCCTGATACTACCGCCGCCGATGAAGCCCCCACGCTGACTGCCGCCCCGTTAAACGTTGAAGACCTGACGCTGGCAGAATTGTTCAGTCATCTCTGGTCTGCTCCATTACAGACCTGGGCCGCCCTTACCCGCATCCTGCGGGGTTTTGTCCACAAGCCTGAAACGCCGCCGGTTGAACGCGATGAGAGCATCGTTCGCCGCCCGGCGACTGCTTTGGCCGCTGTGCCCTCGACGGCATGGGTGCCTGCGCTGCGTTCGGTCATGAATGAGCATTTAGACCCGCTGACAGGGGAGCAGCAGCAGGCGCGGCAGCGGGATGCCGTGCAGTTTGGTCTGCGGTTCTCGGCGTTTGTCGTCGGATTGTACGGCAGCGGTATTCTGGCGGCGGAACGCAGCGAACAGTTTGGGCTGAATGCCGGCCTGCCGTATCTGCTGCTGGCTTTCCTGCTGTGGTTGTTCAGTGAACTCTATGGCTCGTGGCCGGCAATACAACACTGGTGGGCGGCGCGCGGCCAGGTAAGAGGCGGCTACTGGAAACGCGATCACGAGCCAGTTACGACGGCTGCCGAACCGCTGTTCAGCGATCGCTGGCGGGAACGGGTGCTGCTGGCCGGCGGCGGGCTGGCTTTCAGCCTGATGGCGGCAGTCTTTAACGCCGGTAATGTTTTTACGCTGCCCGGTGTGGTGGCGTGGTTCGTCAGCGTGGGGCTGTGGGTAGCGGCGGTCGCGCCGCCGGGCTGGCGACCGCGCGCGGTCTGGTCGGCGCTGCGTAATCTTCGCATTCGGCGCGGCGTGACCTTCTGGGCGCTGGTGGCGATCATAATTGTCGGCGCATTTTTCCGGCTGAACGCGCTCGACCACACCCCGCCGGAGATGACCAGCGACCACGTTGAAAAACTGCTGGACGCGCAGCGTGTGCTGAACGGCCATCCTCAGGTGTTTTTCCCCAACAACGGCGGGCGCGAACCCCTTCAGATGTACGCGATGGCGCTGCTGTCCCAGGTGCCGGGTCTGGGTATGAACTTTACGACGCTTAAGCTGCTGTCGGCGCTGGAAGGTATTCTCACGCTGCCGGTGCTGTGGTGGCTGGGGCGCGCGGTCGTGGGCGACGATAATCCACGCCTGGGCAATCTGGTCGGGCTGGCGCTGGCGGCACTGGTCGCCGTAAGTTACTGGCACGTGGCGCTCAGCCGGTTGGGGCTGCGGATCGTTTTAACGGTGCTGGTCGCATCGCTGCTGCTCATTTTTCTGGCGCGGGCGCTGCGCCACAACCGGCGCGGCGATTTTATCCTGGCCGGGCTGGTGCTTGGTTTTGGCCTGTATACCTATCAGGCGGTGCGAATGCTGCCGGTGGTCGTCATGATCGGTGTGGCGCTGGCGGTGGTGTTTAAGGCGAGAACATGGCTGGAGCGCCGCACCTATGGCCTCAATTTTGCGGTGCTGGTGCTGATCGCTGTAGCGGCGTTTGTGCCGCTGCTGACGTTTTCGCTTCAGTACCCGGACTACTTCTGGATGCGAACGTCCGGGCGTTTGCTGGGGGACGACATCATCACCACGCGGGACGAAGAGGGCCGGCTGATCGAACGACAGGCACTGCTGCCGGAGCGCATCGCCGCTTTTCAGAAAAACCTGCCGGTGCTGATGAGCAATATCCGCAACGCGCTGCTGATGTACAACTGGAAAGGTGACGTGCTGTGGTTCAGCGCCGTGCCCAACCGTCCGGCGATGGATACCGTGACTGGCACGCTGCTGGTGATCGGGCTGGCGGCCTGGCTGGCGCGGATGTTCCGGCGGCGAGATGTGGTGGACTGGCTGCTGCCGGTTACCTTATTTATTATGCTGCTGCCCTCAGCGTTTTCGATTGCCTATCCGATAGAAAACCCCAGCGCCACCCGTACCAGCGGCACGCTGCCGGTCGCCTACCTGTTCGCAGCATTCCCTCTGGCGCTGCTGGCGGCGTCCTGGTCGCGGCTGCTGCGCGGCAAACGCGGCCAGATCGCGGGGGGGACGCTGGCCGGGCTGGCGCTGCTGGCCGCCGGCGGCGCGAACTATTACACCTATTTCACCGCTTACCATGACGCATATTTTGAATCGTCCCCCGCCGCGTATTCCGAGGCCGGCGCGTTTCTGAAAGGTTTTGCCAGCAGCGGCGGCGCGTTTGGTAATGCCTTTATGCTCGGTTATCCTTACTGGTGGGATCATCGCGCGGTCGGCATGGAAGCCGGGTTAATGGACTGGCCCAATGGCATCGTTGACCCCGATGGTGATGCGGGGCCGCAGTCGGCAGCGGACGGTGTGCCGCAGTTTATTTATCTCGCGTCCCTGGTAAGTGGGCGCTACCGCTTCAACCCGGAAAAGGACATCCTGTTTTTCTACTCGCCGCTGGATACTGCTTCCGGGGAGCGGCTGGCGGAACTGTTCCCGACCGGCTACGCGCGGCAGATTCAAAGCATCAAACCGAATAATGATTTTATGGTGTTTCGCGTTCCGGCGCTGGGTACGGAGGCGTTTGTTGATTTTGTGGTGCGTACTGGCGCGGCGGAGTGAGGAAAACGACGAATCCCTGTGTAAAGACAAGGGCGCAAGGAAAAAAGCCTTAACACAGAGACTATGGCAGGGGCACGGCACGCTGTGTCCCTACATGACCACAGATTCGCGTTGTTAAATCGTAGGGGCGGCGCGATGTGGCCGCTCGAGGATATGTAGGGGCGCACGGCTGTGCGCCCCTACCGACGCATAACAGATCAGGGGTGCATGGTGGAAGCGGTTTCCCGTTCGGACAATACGACAGTACGCGGCCTGGGACTGACACGCAGCGATGTGCTGGTAGGCGCGGCGCTGGTGTTCATTCTGCTGCTGGGTGGCTATTTCCGGTTTGTCGGGCAGAACTGGGATGACTTCGTGCGTTTCCACCCGGACGAGCGGTTTCTGTCGCAGGTAGCGTCAGGGCTGGGCGGCGCGCTGCAAGTAACGAACGATTTCCCGCAGGATATGTACCAGCGATGCCTGGAACGTTACCCGAATACCGGCGGGCAGGGCGGTTTCTTCGACGCGGAGTGTTCTTCCTGGAATCCGAATAACATCGGACATGGCCTGTACGTGTACGGTACGCTGCCCACGTTTATGGTGCGGATGACGGCGGACGTTGTGTCGCAGGTTACGGGCGACAATGTATGGCGCGAGTACACGGCGGTTCATCTGGTAGGACGGGCGCTGTCCGCTGCCGCCGAAATGGGTGTGATACTGGTCGTGTTTTTCACCGGCGTGGCGCTGCATGGGCGGGTGGTGGGTCTGGTGGCGGCGGCGCTGTATGCCTGCGCCGTGTTCCCGATCCAGCAGGCACACTTCTGGACAGCCGACGCGATCACCAATCTGTTTGTCGCGCTGGCGATCTGGTCGGCGGTGCGGGTGCAGCAGCGCGGCAGTCTGGGTAGTTATGCGCTGTTTGGCCTCTTTTTTGGCGCGGCGCTGGCAAGCCGTATCAACACCGCGCCGCTGGTCGGGCTGCTGCTGGCGGCCTCAGTCCTGCAAATTCTACCGGCGCTGGATGGTCGGCTGGCCTGGCGCGAACGCAACCGCCTCTTTACACAGAACTTCACCGGCCTGGTGCTGGCCGGTTTTCTCACGATTCTGATCTTCCGTATTGGCAACCCGTATGCCTTTGTCGGGCCAGGTTTCTTCGGCCTGTCGCTCAACCCGCGCTGGCTGGAGGACATGGGCCAGGCGCAGCATCTCGTCAGCGGCAACGCCGAGTCGCCGCCCAACTGGCAGTGGGTCGCACGGACACGCTACGTTTTTGCCTTCAGCAATATGGTGCTGTGGGGCATGGGCGCGGCGCTGGGGCTGACCGGTTGGGCGGCCTGGGGCTGGTCGCTGTGGCGCGCGGTGCGCGGCAGAGCCGGGGCACTGGGTAATCTGCTGCTGGTGCTGTGGGTGCTGGTTTATTTCGGCTGGCTGGGCAACCAGTGGGTGATGTCCATGCGCTACTACCTGCCGATGTATCCGGCCTTCGCGCTGCTGGCGGCGTGGGCGCTGGTGGAACTGCTGCGCCGCGCGCAGCGTTCCGGGGTGGCATGGCGCAGGCTGGCGGCATGGGCGCTGGCGGTCGGTGTGATAACATTCACGCTGCTGTGGGCGCTGATGTTCACCAATATCGACCGCCATCTGTTCAGTCCGGCGGCAGCCAGTTACTGGATACAGGAAAATGTCTCCGCCGATTTCTCAATGCGGATCGAAGGCGCCGACGTGCCGCTGATTAATATCCCGGTCGTCAATCAGTTCGGCACGGACGATATGGCGATAGAACTGCTGGCTTCGCGCTATGCGCCCAATCAACTGCATATGCAGGCGTTCACCGCGCCTGCCAGCGGCACGATCAGCAGCATTCATACCCCCCATCTGGGGCAGTTGGATAGTGCCAGCGGCCCGGCGCTGGTGCGAATTCGTGTCAGTGCCGGTGATGTGACTTTTTCCGAGGCGGTCTATGAGGGCTATCTCCCGCGTGACCAGCACCCGTTAGGTAATGCTTACGACCTGCCGCTGAATCCGCCGCTGGAAGTCGAGGCGGGCAAAACCTATACGTTTTCGGTCGCGGTTGAAAGCGGCGGGACTATCATCAGCGCGGGGGAAGTGTTCAACTGGGAAGGCGACTGGGATGAGCCGGTGCCGCCGAAGGTGTGTAACCTGCCGGACGGCGTGACCCTGGCGGATGACCCGCCGCCCGGCCTGCGCGGCCCGCGTGACTGCGGCGGCAGTGATCTGTGGTCGGCGCATATCAACGGTTACAAATTGCAGGTCTACTGGGAAGAAGAGGACTATAAACGCGACCGTTTCCTGACGGTGCTCAACAACAGTGAGTACATCATCATCGGCACAAACCGCCGCTACGATTCGCAGTCGCGCATCCCGCAGCGGTGGCCGATGACGCTGCGTTATTACGACGCGCTGTTCAGCGGCGAACTGGGCTTTGAACGGGTCGAAACTTTTCACCGGACCTTTGAATTTGGCCCGCTGCGTGTCTCTGACCAGTATTTACCCACGTACGACGCGCCCCGATGGCTGAACGAATTTGAGGCGGAAGAAGCTTTCCACGTCTACGATCATCCGGCGGTGTTCATCTTCCGCAAGACGGCGGCCTATTCGCCAGAAAAGACGCAGGCTATTCTGGACGATGTGCCGCTGGCGACCGTCAACAGCGTGCAGACCCGCTTCGCCTGCCCCTGGCTGCCGACTGTCCCGCCTAACCCGGACAGCAGCGCCGCGTATTACTGCGACCCGGCGCTGATCGGTGTGGTGCAGCAGTACTCGCTGCCGGCCAGCGCCGCGCCTACCTTCCTCGAATTTACGCCGGAACGGCAGCAGATTCAGACCGAGGGCGGCACGTGGTCGGAGCGTTTTGACTCTGGCAGCGCCATCAATACCCAGCCTGTCGTGACAGTGCTGGCGTGGTGGCTGACCATTCTGATTTTTGGGCTGGCGGCGTGGCCGCTGCTGTTCGCACTGTTTCCCGGCCTGGCGGATCGCGGCTACGGTTTCGCCAAGCTGGCCGGTATGCTCATCGTGGGGTGGGGTACGTGGTATCTCGCCAGTGTGAACGTACCGGTCTGGTCGCGCGAGGGTATCACCGCCGGGCTGGCGCTGCTGGCGCTGGTGAGTATATTCGTCGCGTGGCGGCAGCGGTCAGAACTGGCGGCTTACCTGCGCGCGCACGCCGGGCGGCTGATCGCCATTGAAGTGATTACACTGCTGGCGTTCGCGGCTTTTCTGGCGGTGCGCCTGAGCAACCCCGATCTATGGCATCCGGCGTTTGGCGGCGAAAAACCGATGGACTTCGCCTATTTTAACGGCGTACTCCGCAGCACAATTTTCCCGCCGATAGACCCCTGGCACGCCGGTGGTTTTATCAACTACTACTACTGGGGTTACGTGCTGGTTGGCACGCCCACGCTGCTGCTGGGGATAATGCCGTCCATCGCCTATAACCTCATCATCCCGACGCTGTTCGCGCTGACCGGCATTGGCGCGTTCACAGTGGCGTTTAACGTCGTGGCCGCGTGGCGGGAGCGCCGCGCCGACGCGCTCGACCCCGATAAACCGTACCGTCTGGGCAATCCCTGGGTGGCGGGTATCATGGCGCTGCTGCTGACGGTCGTGCTCGGTAATCTGGATACGCCGCGTGTGTTTGTAGCGGAAGGGCTGACACGCACCGGGTTTTACCAGCAGGCGACGGCGCTGCAAGACTATCTGGTGCGGGATTATGCCAGGGCGCACAACGACGAAATGCCGCCGCCCGAAGAAATGTCCCGCATCTCGTCGCAGGCGGCGCGGGAAGCGAATGATCTGAACGCCAGCATCCTGCGCGGGCTGCGGCGCGTGCTTGACCGCGAACCACTCGATCTGGCACCGAACCGCTGGTACTGGGCGCCGACCCGTATCCTCAGCGAACCGCCGGTCAGTTCCGGCGGCGCGATTGCCGAAATGCCGTATTTCACGTTCCTCTACGGTGACCTGCACGCGCACATGATTTCGATGCCGATGCTGCTGCTGGTGATGGCCTTTGTCTTAAACGAAGTGCTGCTGGCGGGCGGCGACTCGCGGCGTGGTTGGGCGCGATGGCTGGCGCTGGCGGTCGGCGCGGGCACAACCGGCCTGCTGCGGGCTACGAATACGTGGGACTGGATCACCTTCATGATTCTGGGGGTGGCCGGGGTGGGTTTTGCCTGGTGGCTGGACTGGCGGCGGCTGGCGCGCCGGTCGCTGGTGAATCTGGCGCTGCGGGTGGGCGGGTTTGTGATATTCAGCTTCCTGCTCGCGCTGCCGTATGCCACCTGGTACGCTTCGGTATACACGCGGGTGATGGCGTGGGACGGGCCGCGTTCGCCGCTGTGGACGTATTTCACCATTTACGGGCTGTTCCTGTTCCTGGTGCTGTCGCTGCTGGTGTGGGATACCGGGCGCTGGCTGCGGAGCGTCTATGTGCGGTCGCTGACCGGCAAAGGGGCGCTGCTGGCGCTGCTGGCGGCGGCGGCGCTGGTCATCATGTCCGGCGTCGTGATGCTGTCGGCCAGCGGCTATCCGGTCACGCTGGTCGCCGCGCCGCTGCTGCTGTGGATTGCGGTGCTGTTCTTCCGGCAGGGGCAGGCGCGTGAGATGCAGTACGTGCTGGCGCTGGCGGGGCTGGCGCTGGGCCTGTCGCTGGGGGTGGAATACATCGTCATTGAGGGTGATGTAGGCCGGCAGAATACGGTGTTTAAGTTCTACCTGCAAGCGTGGCTGCTGTTGAGCGTAACCGGCGGCGCGGCTGCCGCGTGGCTCATCAGCCATACGCCGCGCTGGCGCGGCTGGCTGAACGGGGTATGGTTCGCGGCGCTGGGCCTGCTGGTCACGGTGGCCGGGCTGTATCCGATTATGGCGACACGCGGGCGGGCGCTGGATCGTATGGCCGAAACACCGCTGACGCTGGATGGTATGACCTACATGCAGACGGCGGCGCTGTACGAAGGCAGCCTGGATGTCCTGCAGGCGGATCCGTCCGCCGCGCCGTTCCCGCTGGCCGGTGACTATAACGTGATTCGCTGGCTTCAGGAAAATGTGCAGGGTACGCCGGTTATTATGGAAGGCCGCGCCGACCGCGAATATCGCTGGGAAAGCCGCATTTCGATTTATACCGGCCTGCCGTCGGTCAACGGCTGGAACTTCCACCAGCGGCAGCAGCGCACGTTTGACCCGATGCCCCGCCTGGTTGAGCAGCGTGTGGCGAATATCAACGCTTTTTACACGACGCCGGACAGCGCGGTGGCGATGACCATCCTGAATCACTATAACGTGAAGTACGTCATCGTCAGCGACTTTGAGCGGGCGTACTACCGGGCGGACAGCCTCGCCAAGTTTGACCGCATGGCTGAGGAAGGACTGCTGAAGGTGGTGTATAAAGAAGGTAACTCGGTGATTTACGAGGTGATCGGGGCGCGGCAGACAGCGGCCTTGCCAGGTAACGACGGATAGACGAAGAGGGCAGGGGAGGGCTTCAGGCCCTTTCCTGCAAACCGATTTTGCGAAAAGCCGTTTGAAAGCGAGATTGATTTCACTGTGATTGTTGACTGGCTCGCCCGCGAGGGCTGGATGATACTAAGCTGGTGGGCGCTGGCGGCGGCAGCCGGCGCGGCGGCGTGGCCGCTGTGCGTGCGGGTGCTGACCGGCCTGCCGGACCGGGGCTATACGCTGGCGCGTGCGGTCGGGCTGCTGCTGGTTGGTTATACCTTCTGGCTGCTGGCAAGTCTGGGTTTTGTGCCGAATACGCCGGGTAGTATGCTGCTGGCATGGCTGATTGTGCTGCTGGTTGGCGTGGTGGTTTATGCGCGGCAGCCGTTCGACTGGCGTGCGTGGTGGCGTGACAATCGTCCGGTCGTGATCGCCGGGGAACTGCTGTTTGCGGTGCTGTTCATCGGGTGGGCGCTGGTGCGGGCGCACCAGCCAGATCTGCGAACGACCGAAAAGCCGATGGACCTGATGTTCCTCAGCAGCATCATGCGGAGCGAGACGTTCCCGCCGAACGACGGCTGGATGGCCGGGTACGCGATCAGTTATTACTACTTCGGTTATATGCTGGCGGCCATGCTGTCGACCCTCAGCGGCGCGGCCAGCACCGTTGGTTACAACCTGTGGAACGCCATGCTGTTTGCGCTCACCGGCCTGACGGCCTTTGGCGTGGTGTACAACCTGGTACGGGCGCGGCTGTTAAGACACGCTTCTCCCCTTGCTTCACATGATGAAAATGACTCTGGGGAAGGGTCTCAGATACCGTTTGAAAAGCCCTCACCCCAAACCCCTCTCCCTCAGGGCGAGGGGCTTAAGCGGTCTTTTCTCCCCTATACCGGTGACCGGAGCAATTCACCGGCGCATCGCCCGGCGCTGCTGGCCGGTTTGCTGGCGGCGGTGATGGTCGTGCTGATGGGTAACTTTCAGGCGGCGCTGATCGAACTGCCGTACCAGGCGCGCACCGCGCCGGAATGGTACTTGCAGTTCTGGGCGACGCAGGAACGCACCGTCTACCCGGAACGCGCCGCCGCGCGGGACGCCGGCATCGCGGACGATCAGCCGGTGACGCTGATCCCGGTAGATATTCTTGACCCGGCGAATGCCGGTCGGGTGTACTGGTGGTGGTTCCGCGCCAGCCGCGTGCTGACGGATTTTAATCTGGACGGCACGCTGTCGTCCGGCGCGCAGCCGATTGATGAGTTTCCACAGTTCAGCTTCCTGCTGTCGGACAATCACCCGCATGTCATGGCGCTGCCCTTCGCGGCGCTGGCGCTGGGGCTGGCGCTCAATCTGCTGCTGGTCGGACACGACCCCACTCGCGGTGATGTGCTGCTGTACGCGCTGTGTATCGGCGCGCTGGTGTTTCTGAATACCTGGGATGGGCCAATCTATATGCTGGCGATGGTCGGCGCGGACGGCCTGCGGCGTTTGCTGCGGCGCGGCTGGCTGCGTCTGTCGGATTGGTGGATGCTGTTTAATCTGCTGCTGTCGCTCGGCGTGCTGACGTTCATCTTGTACCTGCCGTTTATTATCGGCTTCCGGTCGCAGGCGGCGGGACTGCTGCCTAACCTGATTTTCCCGACCTTCCTGCCGCATTATTTCCTGATGTTTGGTCCGTTTATCCTGATCCTCGTGCCATTTTTGCTGTACGAAACAGCCCGCGCGGGACGCAGCATGAACTGGAAAGCCGGCTGGCAGGTGATCGGCCTGCTGGTCGGGGTGCTGGTGGCCGTGCTGCTGGGGCTGGCGCTGCTGGCGCAGTTCGTGCCGGAACTGCGCAGCGTGGCGCTGCGGTTTATGGACGAAAACGGCGGACTCGGCGCGGCGCTGCCGGCGGTGCTGGGGCGGCGGCTGGAGGCTCTGCCAACGCTGGCGCTGCTGCTGGCCGGGCTGGTCGTGGTTGTGGCGCGGCTGTTCCCGCGCCCGCTGCCGCCAGAGGAAGAAGCGCCGGCGGTCATCCCAACGGCGTCACCTTCGACAGCTTTCGCGCTGCTGCTGGTGGCGGTCGGCATCGGTCTGTCACTCGTGCCGGAATTTTTCTATCTGCGGGACAACTTTGGCACACGCATCAATACGATTTTTAAGTTCTATTACGCCGCGTGGCTGGCATTCAGCCTTGCCAGCGCCTACGCTGTGTATTATGTGCTGGCCGGCGACCCGCGTAAAAGCGCGCGACCGGCACTACAGCGAGCTTTTGGCGCGCTGGCGGTGGTGGCGGTAGGTCTGGGGCTGGTGTATCCGGTCTTTGCCATTCACAACCGCATGTTTATCGAGACCAACCGCGCCGGTTTGACCGACGCGCGCCCGCTGACACTGGACGGCAGCACGGCTTTTGGTATCGCCGGCAGCGATCTGGCTGCGATTCAGTGCTGGCAGCAGCAGGTACAGGGTGATAATCTGGTGGTAGCTGAAGCGGTAGGCGGTGCGTATAATCCCGCTTTTGGGCGGGTGGCCGCTTTGACCGGAATGCCGATTCTGATCGGATGGGAGAACCACGAACGCCAGTGGCGCGGCGCGACTTACGATGCGGCTGCCGGGTCGCGCGCGGCGGATATCCGGCTGCTGTACAGTGATGTGCGCTGGGACACCGCGCGGGAGATCATTCAACGCTACGGTATTGATTACATTTTCTACGGCAGCAGCGAACGCCTGACCTATGGTACGGGCGGCGAGGAGAAATTCCAGGCGTATCTGGAGCCGGTGTGTGATACCGGCGGCAGCCTGTTCTACCGGGTGACACCGGCGGCACTGGCCGCTGTGAGCGAATAGAAAAAGCGCAACAGCGGGGCGCAGAGACTCAGAAGCGCAGAGAAGAAAAGGCGTAACACGAAGGCGCAAAGAGGCAAAGACGCGAAGAAAAAGCGTAATACAGAGACTCAGAGGCATAGCATGATCGAGATACCCGGCGGGTTGGGAACGGCTACAGCCGACTTCCCGCCGGAACAGGTGGCCGGATGGCTTCAGCCTCCGGCGGGAAGCTGTTTATGGATATAACACAAGACAGACTTTATGATGGACGGGCGGCGGCACAGCCGCGCGGGCTGACGCTGCGGTTGGAACTGGCGGCCTATCTGGCGCTGCTGCTGCTGGCGCTGGTGCTGCGGGTGGCCGAACTGGACGCCGTGCCGCTGTCTGACAGCGAGGCGCGGCAGGCGTTGGCCGCGTGGCGCGTCGCCTGGCCGAACGCCGCCGGCGTGGACATCGTGCCGGACAGTCCGCTGCTGTTCGCGCTTCAGGTGTTCAGTTTCAGTACCCTGGGCGGGAACGAGTTCACGGCGCGTATTTTTACGGCGCTGGCGGGTGTGGCCCTCATCCTGTCACCGGCGCTGTTCCGTGATCTGCTGGGGCGGCAGCGGGCGCTGCTTTTAAGCACGCTGCTGTTTTTCTCGCCCGCGCTGCTCATCAGTTCGCGCGCGGACAGTCCGGTAGTATGGACGCTGCTGGTGGCCGTGATCGGCCTGTGGGCGCTGTGGCGCTGGCGGGATTCGCGGCAGTCCGGTTATTCCGCGCTGGCTGTCGTGTGCCTGCTGGCGGCGCTGCTGCTGACCGACCCCACCGGGCCGGTGCTGGCGCTGATACTGCTCGGCGCGGCGGCGGTCACGCTGTGGGGTAAACGGGCAGACGAGGAGGGGCAGGGCACGCCGTTGCGCGAACTGTTGGCCGGTGGGTCATGGCTGTACGGCCTGCTGGTAGGTCTGCTGGCGGTGGTGCTGGTGAGCACGCTGTTCCTGACGTACCCCGAAGGGTTGAGCGCCGTCAGCGGGCTGCTCGGCGCGGGCGCTCGCGGTCTGACAGCGCCGCCGTCCGGCGCGCCGTTGGCATTCCCGCTGTTGGTTGTCTTGTTTTACGAGCCGGTGCTGGTGTTATTCGGTGTGGTGGGCGCGCTGTGGCTGGCGCGCAGCGGACGGCTGGCTGGCGTGGATCGTTTTCTGCTGGGCTGGCTGATTTTCGGCGCGGTGGTTTCGATCCTGTATGCCGGTCTGGGCGCTGACCATGCGCTGTGGGTGGTGCTGCCGCTGGCCGGGCTGACCTCCCGCGTGGTCGTGGAACTGCTGCGCGACTCTGACCGCCTCATCTGGTATGCGCCAGGGTGGGCGAAGTGGGCGCTGGCGCTGGCGATGGTGGCGCTGCTGGTGGTGCTGGCAGTGCATACCCAGGCGTTAGGGCGCGCGCTGCTGAAGTCACCGGAAGGCACGGTGCAGATCAGCCAGATTGACGCGCGCAGCGCCGTGTGGGTACTGGTGGCGCTGCTGTTCATGATTACCGGCTATTTTATGGCGGGCAGCGTGTGGGGCGGGGGGACAGCTCTGCGAGGTTGGGCGCTGGGACTGCTGGCCTTCGGGCTGGTAAGCAGTCTGGGGGCGGGCTGGAACACGGCGGTGTTCGACGCCGACAGCCCGGTTGAGTTCTGGCACATCCAGCCAACCAGCCGCAATACGTGGCTGCTGCGGCAAACACTTACCGAACTGTCGGCCCGTGAGAGCCGGGGCTTCCCGATGCTGGAAGTAGCCGCCCTCGCGCCGGAGGATGGCGTTGTCGCCTGGCTGCTGCGCGCCTATCCCAACACGCGGTTTGTGCAGCATATCAGCGAAGCGCGCACGCTGCCGGTGGTGCTGCTGCCGGAACTGGCCGATCCGCCTGATCTGGGTGGAAGCTACGTCGGGCAGCCTTTTACGATTACCGGCGGCTGGAGTCCACAGTCGGTGCGGCTGGCCGATTTTCCGGCATGGTGGCTTCAGCGCGAAGTACGAACACCGGCACAGGCGGCGAGTCGTATGGTGCTGTGGCTGCGGCAGGACATCTACAGCGGCGTGCCGTTTAACGACCTCGGCAGGTAAGGAATCCGGCGGCGCAGCGTGTATATAGACTTGACCAGGCCAACCAACCGAGGCGGAGTTATGACAGAGGCAACCGACGCGCTGATCCGGCGCTGTTTGCAGGGCGACCAGAGCGGCTTTGCGCAGTTATACGACGAGTACGCCCCGGCCATTTACCGGCTGTGTTACAGCCTGCTGCTGAACGCGCAGGATGCCGAGGATGTACTGCAAGAAACGTTTGTTTACGCCTTTCGTAATCTGCATCGTTATGATGCGGCGCGGTCAGCCCTGAAGACCTGGTTGTACACCATCGCCTTGAGCCGCTGCCGGAATTTGTACCGGCGCAAGCGCCTGCCGCTGCTGAATTTCTCGCTGCTGCTGTCACCGGATTTGCCCGCGCCCAATTCGGAACTGCCGGAAGCCACACTGGCGCAGCGTGATTTACACGCGGCGCTGCTGGCGGCGCTTAAGGAACTGTCCCCCGCGCTGCGGGAGGCTGTCATCCTGCGCTACGGGCATGGCCTGACGTACCGCGAAATGGCGGCGGTGCTGGGCTGCCCGCAAAAGACGGCAGAAAGCCGCGTGCGGCTGGCACATGAACGTCTGCGCGGGCTGCTGCAATCCGAAACGATACTGGAAGAATGGGTCGGCCTCGAACTATCATGATGACGTGTCGAAGCTGCCAGGCACATCTGGTCAGTTATTTACATAATGAACTCTCGCCGCACCTGCGGCGGCGGGTGGCTTATCACCTGGATGACTGCGCCGCGTGTTATGCGCTGTATGTGCAGCAGCGTGAGCTGGCGCGCGAGTTGCAGAATGCTGTACCGTTGATCGGCAGGAACGACGCGCCCCGGTTTGACCGGGTGTGGCTGTCCGTTCAGGGTGAACTGGTGCAGCCGCGCCGTTCGCCGCAGTTTCACGCGCGGTACAGTCTGGCGCTGCTGGCGCTGCTGCTGGCGCTGCTGTTCCCCTGGACAATGGGCGGGCAGCGGTTGACCAGCGCCGCCCCGCCTACCCAGCCGCCGCCGCTGCTGGTTATCCGAACGGCTGAACTTACCGAACCGGGGCCGCAGGGTACGGTGGTGGCGCTGTCCGTCACGGTGAATGACCGCGCCGCCACGCCCGAAGCCAACTTACGCAGCGCGCCCGGCCTGAGTGCGACTGCTGCTCCTGACAATGAGGGATTATGACGACGATCAGACCTGTAGAGACTATTGAGTCCGATGCCGCGCCCACCCGCCGTTTGACGGGCTGGACGTTTACGCTGAACTGGGAAGTCGCCATTTATCTGGTGATTTTACTGCTGGCGATCTTCACGCGGTTTTACATTCTGGGCGACCGGGTGATGAGCCACGACGAGAGCCTGCACACCAAGTTCTCGCATGATCTGTACAGCGACGGTATTTACCAGCACACTCCCCTGATGCACGGGCCGATTCTGTTCCATGCAACGGCGCTGATGTACACGCTGTTCGGGGACAATGATTTCACCGCGCGCATCTATCCGGCGGTGCTGGGTGTGCTGATGGTGTTGTTCCCGATTTTGTTCCGGCGGTGGCTGGGGCGGTGGGGCGCGATTCTCGCTTCGATTATGGTGCTGATCTCGCCGCTGCTGCTGTATTACAACCGCTACATCCGTGAGGATACGCCGTCCATCTTCTACACGCTGGTGATGGTGTACTGTACGTTCATGTATCTGGATGGGCCGCGCCATCTGCGCCGCCGGGCGCGCTGGCTGTATATCTTCGCCGCCGCGATGCTGGCGAGCATGGCGTCGAAGGAAGTGGCCTTCATGTACATCGCCATTTTCGGCAGCGTGCTCACGCTGTACTGGCTGGTGCATCTGGGGCAGTATTTCTTTAAGCTGCCGGGCCGCACGATTTTCTACTTCCTGTCGCTGGCGGTGCTGCTGTCAGGAGTGGCGGCGCTGGGCATGTACGTGGTGCTGTCGGTTAATCCGCTGGATACGGCGCTGGCGCTGGGCGCTGGCACGCAGGAATTCACCAGCCTGATCGTCTGGTCGCTGCTGGTGTTTGGCGCGGTATTTGTGGTGATTCTCGGCACGCTGCTGTGGGCCTACCGGCGGCGGAGTATGCCGCGCATTGTCTGGGGTGATCTGCTGCTGCTGCTGGTGCTGATTGTGGCCGTCTGTGCGTTCTTTATCTATATCGAAGAACGCTCGCATGTGACCACCCAGAGCGCCAGTGCGCCGGCGGCGCCCGCCGTGCCGGGGCAGGAAAGCGGAGCGGTACTGGGTACGGGTATTCGTCCCTGGGTGCTGTATGCGACATATATCGGGGCGGCGGCGCTGATCGGGTTCCTGATCTTCACCGCGCGGCGCGGCTGGTGGCGCACACTGTACCGCTTCCGCGAGCTGGATATCATGTGGCTGATGGGCACGCTGGCGCTGCCCTGGCTGACGCCGTTCCTGGTGTCGTTTACCGGGGTGACGGCAGCGGACTATACGGCTATCGGGCAGGCTGCGCCGCAGTTCATTAAGAACATTCTGCCGGTGGCTGCGCCGGACGCGATTGGCAAAACCTTCCTCGCCTTGCAGTTTATGATTCCCACCTTTGCGGTGGCGATCACGGCGGGGCTGGTATGGAACGCCAAACGCTGGGCGATTGCCAGCGGTATTTACCATGTGCTGTACGTGTTTTTCTTCACAACCGTGTTTACGAATATGACCGGGCTGGCGGGTATATATACCAGTCTGGATTACTGGCTGGAGCAGCAGGCCGTCCGGCGTGGCAACCAGCCGCAGTATTATTACCTTGTCATCATCATGCCGTTTTACGAGTTCCTGCCGATAATCGGCAGCCTGCTGGCGATGATCGTGGGTATGACGTCTTTCTGGCACTTCCGGCGCGACCGGCTGGAAGAAGGGGAGGCGGCGGCGTGGGATGCCGACCGCATGGCGGCGATGTCACCGGAAGAACTGGCGGCAGGCATGGAGGTGGTGAGTGAGCCGCCGGAAACTTCCCCCGATACCTATGACGAAAAACCGAAGCGCAAGCGTGGGGAAATATGGTTTGCCGGCGAGGTAGCTCCATCGGAGCGGCTGACCCGCGTGCCGTTCCTCATCTTCGTGTCGTGGTGGGCGATTTTCATGCACATCGCGCTGACCCTGGCCGGAGAAAAAATGCCCTGGCTGGGCACGCATCTCACCCTGCCGCTGATTTTCCTGGCGGCGTGGTTCTTCGGGCGCATCTTCGAGCGTGTAAGTTTCCCGGCTTTCCGCCAGAACACCTGGTTATACCTGCTGCTGTTCCCGGTTTTGTTCGTGGCGCTGGCGCAGGTACTCGCGCCGGTGCTGATGGGGGCCTCGCTGGGCGGCTTGCAGCAGGCGCAGCTGGCGCGCACCTATCAGTGGATTGCCGGCCTGGTGATCACAGCGGGGGTGCTGTATCTGCTGTTCCGGCTGGCGGCACGCACCGGTTGGGGGCAGCTCCGGCTGCTGCTGGGTGTGGCGGTCTTTGCGGCGCTGTCGGTCATCACGCTGCGTTCGGCGTGGATGGCGTCATTCATCAATTACGATCTGGCGACGGAATATCTGGTATACGCGCACGGCGCGCCGGCCAATAAACGGGTCACCGAGCAGCTTGAGGAAATCAGCCGGCGCACCACCGGCGGCATGGATGCGAAGTTCGCCTACGACTTCAAAATCTCATGGCCGGGCGCGTGGTACTTCCGCAATTTCAGAAACGCGGTTTACATGGGCGAAAGCGTCAGCCCGCGCGTGATGGAAGGTGCGGTGATGGTCATCGTGGGGGATGAAAACCGGTCGGCGGTGGAAGCCGCGCTGGAAGATCGTTACTACACGTTCACCTACCCGCGTCTGTGGTGGCCGATGCAGGATTACTTCGGTCTGACACCGCAGCGTGTGATCAACACGTTTGACTTTTCGCCGGAAAACACGCAGGCGGCGTTAATCCGGCAGGGCATCTTTAACATCTGGTGGTGGCGCGATTATACGACCTTCGGTGAGGCGGTGGGTAAGAGCTTCAGAATCACCGAATGGCCGGTAGCCGACCGGATGTACGTATTCGTGCGGAAGGATATCGCCTCGCAAATCTGGAATCTCGGTGTGGGTGAAGGCTCGGCAGCGAACCCGCTGACGCAGACGACCGAGGTCAACCTGTGTACGCAGAACTGGCAGCCGCTGGTCGCGAGCCGCAGCTTTGGCACGGCAGGCACGCTGCCGGGGCAGTTGAGCAGCCCGCGCCAGATCGCGGTCGGGCCGGATGGCCGGCTGTATGTGGCCGAGGAATTTAACCACCGCGTGTCCGTTTATAACCCGGATGGCACGCTGGCTTTGACCTTCGGGCAGCAGGGTGGGCAGCCGGGGCCGTTCTTCGAGCGCCCGAACGGCATCGCGGTCGGGCCGGACGGCAGCATCTTTGTGGCCGATACGTGGAACTACCGGGTGCAGCGGTTTACGCCGGAAGGTGAGTATATCACCGGCTGGGGCCAGCGCGGCGAGTACGGCGCGGCGGCGCAGGCTGACCCAATGGATGGTTTCTGGGGGCCGCGCGCCGTTGTAGTGGATGCGAATAATCAGGTGTATGTCGCGGATACGGGCAATAAGCGCGTGCGGGTGTATACGGCGGACGGCCAGTGGCTGCGGGACATCGGCACAGCGGGCAGCGGCGTCGGCCAGTTGGATGAACCTTCCGGCCTCGCGCTCAGTTCCAGCGGCCTGTTATACGTGGCCGATACCTGGAACCGTCGTATCTCCGTCTTTAACCTCGATGGCAGCCCGGCGACCCTGTTCGCGGCGGCGGATGGTTCGCTGGTGAATTACTTCCGCGTGCGCGCCTGGTTCGATGATCTGGGCAACCGCCCGTATCTGGCCGTTGACTCCGCGCAAAACCTGCTGTATGTCACTGACCCCGACGCGGGACGAGTGCTGGTGTATGATATAAACGGCACGTGTGTCGGGTCGTTCGGGCAGTTGAACCGTGAAAGCCCCGGTACGGCGGAGTTCGCCAGCATCGGCGGGCTGACAGTGGACGCCGGGAGTAATGTTTTTATCACGGACGCGGGGTCGGGGCGCATTCTGGAATTTGCGGCTTTCCCACGCCCGGCAGTCGCGCCGCCGGAGAGTAACAATCTGGGGGCGGTGATCGAGATCACACCGGAAGTCACGCCGGATCAGCCGGGTGGCATCATGCTGGAGATTACTGCCGAGGCCACGCCGGAAGCGACGGCAGCCGGTTAAAGATGATCAGCGGGCAGGGTCGTTCTGCCCGCCGGTTGATTGTTCTCGATTACTCTTGTCAGATCGCTGACCCTCTGCTAAAATGTAATTTGTCGGGCAAGAAAAGTGGGTAATCCCCACTTTTCATTGTTTTTGTGGAATTTGTCGTCGTTTTTTGTGATGCTCAAATGAAATACTTTGAGCATTTTGTTGTATCATAATAGAACAATCGTCGTCCTCATCGGGGGATGGTACGGGAGTTAAAGTACAGGCATGAGAAGCGAGTTTGAAGTCGCCTTCAATGAAATAACGGAGCTGCGTTCGCTCCCGCGCGAGGTGGTGCTGGAGGCGTTACAAACCGCGCTGGTGTCCGCGTACCGGCGGGATACAACCGCCAGCGCGGCGCAGCGTGTGGAAGTCACCATTGACCCGAATAACGGGCGGGCGCGCATTTTTGTCGAAAAAGAAGTGGTTGAGTCGGTCGAAAGCCCCAATACCGAGGTGACGCTGGAAAAAGCCCGCTACTATGACCCTGAAGCCCAGCTTGGGGATATGGTCATGGTGCAGGTGGAAGGCACTACCAAAAAGTTTGGACGTATCGCCGCGCAGACCGCCAAGCAGGTCATTCTGCAAAAAATTCGTGAGGCCGAACGCAACTCACTGTTTGATGAGTTTGTCGAACGCGAAGGTGACCTGGTAACGGGCACGGTGCAGAACGCGAATGCGAACGCGATCACCCTGAGTCTGGGACGTGCGGAAGCGGTTATGCCGCGCAACCAGCAGATTCCCGGCGAACGCTACAAACCCTATGATAAAGTACGGGTGTACGTGGTCGAGGTGAAGCGTACCAATCGCGGGCCGCAGATTGTGGTCAGCCGCAGCCATCGGAATATGCTGCGCCGCCTGCTGGAATACGAAGTGCCGGAAATCTTCAACGGCCAGGTAGACATCAAGAATATCGCCCGCGAGGCCGGTTATCGCTCGAAAGTGGCGGTCGCCGCGCTGCAGGAAGGCATTGACCCGGTCGGCGCGTGCGTCGGGATGCGCGGCATTCGTATCCAGAACATCGTGAAAGAACTCCACGACGAAAAAATTGATGTGATTGAGTGGAGTTCCAACCAGGAAGAGTTTATTGCGAAGGCGCTCAGTCCCGCCCGTGTCAACGGCGTATACCTGGAAGACGATCCCGACGCGGGGCGCACGGCGGTGGTGATCGTGCCGGATGATCAACTGTCGCTGGCGATTGGCCGCGAGGGGCAGAATGCCCGTCTGGCCGCCAAGCTGACCGGCTGGCGCATTGACATCAAGAGTGTGACCGAAGCCGTATATGAAGTGCTGAATCGTCCTGGTTCGCCGGAACTGGCCGAGATGCAGCGCCAGTACCCGGAAATGACCGAAGAGGTTCACCGCATCCTGGAAAAGAAGGCGGCCAGCCGCACTATCATGCCGGAAGAATACGCGCTGATGGGCAAATTTGCCGACTACGTCCAGCGCCGGCAGGTGGCGAAGCGCGAAGCCGCGCGTCAGGCGCGGATCGCGGAGATCAACGCCGTCAAAGCCACGCTGCCGCAGGGTATGTTCCAACTGCCGATCACCTCGCTTGATCTGCCGGACGAAATCATCGAAGTTCTCCAGCCGCTGGAGAACGTGGGCGAGATCATGTGGCGCTTCCTGCTGGATGAAAACCGCCTGCGCCAGATGCTTGTCAACCTGCCAAGTGACTCGCTGGCGCGGGTTCAGGCCGCGCTGGATAAAGTTGTGCTGCCAGAAGACCTGCCGGCGGAAGAACTGGCTGAAGTAGAAGCTGTCGCCGAGCAGCCTGCCGTCCTCGATGTGCCGCCGGCTGCCGCCGTACTGGCCGGTGAACTGGATGACGAAGCAGTGGCGGCGGCTTTTGCCGACGACCATGTGGAAATTGAGCCGCTGGTTAAGCCGCGTGTGGCGGCAGCGGCGCCGCGCAAGCCGGTGCCTGCGCCGGTCAAACCGGAAGTGGCGGTGGTTGAGCCGGGCTTCGACGAAGACGAAGATGAAGAGGCGCTGGCGCAGCCCGGTGGTGGGAAGAAACAGAAGAAGAAAAGCAAAGAGCGCAACCAGCGGCGCGCCCTGGTCTACGATGAGGATCGTGGGCAGGTAGTTGCCAAGCGGCGGCGTAAAGGCAGCCGCAATCGTGGCGATTGGGACGACGACGCGGAATAACGAGCCAGCAATCAGGTTGGGTTATGAACCAGGAGCGTCAGCTGCGGGCGAAACATGTTCCACTGCGAACCTGTATCGTCTGCCGGGAGAAAAACAATAAACGCACTCTGACGCGCATCGTGCGGACGGAGCAGGGCGTGCAGGTAGACCCCAGCGGCAAGCTGAATGGACGCGGCGCGTATCTGTGCGACCAGCCAGGCTGCTGGGAGCGGGCGCTCTCGACCGATGTTTTAAGCCGCGCGCTGCGGTCGCCTTTGAGCGCCGCCGACCGTGACCGTTTGTACCAGGCAAAGCCGCAACCCGGATGATGGGCGCGAGCGATGGAACACATACGGCAG
>JARKOK010000474.1 GCA_029975765.1 Aggregatilineales bacterium | reverse complement strand
GGCTGACAATATCATAGACCGTTTCGGTACGGAAATAAATATGCAGGCTGACCACATCAAAATAATGGTCATTGGCTGCCGCGTCCGGGTCCTGCTGGATGCGTTCCAGCAGGCGGTCGAGGTACAGCCGGCGGTGGGCGTTCACGTCATGCCAGTAGGTCATACCGGCCAGGTGGATTTTCGCGTTCGGGTTGCCCTGTCTGGCTGCCAGATACGACACTTTCAACAGCTGGAAATAATCGTCGAGTGTGCCTTCAAAAATGTAACCATAAGTATCCGGCGTGATGTCCGGTTCGTTCCAGATGATGAACCGCTCCACCCCGCGCGGCGCGTAGTATTCTGCCGCCTTACGGATGAAATTCGCCCACACGTTGCCGGGGTCGCCCACCGGCAGATACAGTCCCGTCGGGATGCCCGGCCCCGGCGTGCCGTCGGTCGCCCAGTCCGGTGAGTGTTTGACGATTGCCACGACTTCGCGGTTGCAGGCACGCGCGGCGGCCAGCCAGCGATCATCCACATTGAGCGTGTGCCAGTCGTCCGGGCCGGTCGGCTGGTGCTGCGACCAGTCAAAGATGATGCGCTCCCAGCCAGCGCCCAGATCGCACACCACATCCGGCAGCCAGAAGCCTTCGACCACACCAAAGGGGCTGTACGGCGCGGCACTTTGCGCGTTCAGACGCAGGACAGGCAAAAGGAGCAAAGCCCATAGAAACCATCGCAGGGGTTTCATCGTCCGTTCACCGCTTCTGCCGGGCGAATGTCCTGCACGTTCAACTGCAAGCTGCGGCTGCCATTCCATTCATTCATTTCCAGTTGGAACGCAATATCTATGTACTCTGGCAGTTGGGACGCCCCCGCGCCCAGATTAAAACCAATAGCGTCCAGCGGCGGTTGTCCGGCGCGCGCCAGTTTAAGTTTCAGGTGCTTGCCGTCGGCGCCGACGGTTCGTTTGTCGCTGACACGCACGCCGCGACTCATCAGCACGGGTGAAGGATTCATGTGGCCGGTGGGTTCAAGCTGTTCCAGTTCGCGGAGCAGGGTTTCACTCAGTTGATTCACGTTCACGTCGGCGTCAATTTCCAGTACAGGTTTTAAGTCCTGATCGCTTAAACTATTATGCGCCAGTGCCAGCAGCTTCTCTTTAAGTTGCGGGATATTGACGTTCTTGACAGTAAATCCCGCAGCTTGAGCGTGGCCGCCATGACGCTCTAAAAGCCCGGAACATTCATCCAGCGCCTTGGTGATGTCAAAGTAGGGGATACTGCGGCACGACGCGCGGCTTTCTTCCTCGCCCAGTTCCATCACCACCGCCGGGCGGAAATATTCCTCTACCAGCCGGCCAGCCACCAGACCAACAATCCCCGGCTGAAAACCGGTATCGCCGGCGAAGATCAACGGCTGGTCGTGAATCGCTTCGACCGATGCTTTGATCTTTTCCTGCGCGGCACGGGTTAAATCCTGCCGCCGGGTATTAAGGGTTTGCAACTGCTGCGCGTAGCCGGCTGCTTCGGCTTCGGTGGTGGCCGACAGCAGATCGTAGGCGATCATGGCGCTGTCCAGCCGCCCGGCAGCGTTAATACGCGGGCCGATGGCAAAACCAATGGTCATGGCGGAGATTGTGCCGGGTTTCACGCCCGCGACCTCCAGCAGCGCCTTCACGCCGGGGCGCGGGCGCTGGTTCATGCGTTCCAGACCGCGCCGCACCAGCGCCCGATTTTCGGCGCGGTTCAGCGGCGCGAGGTCGGCCACCGTGCCGATGGCGACCAGATCAAGCAGATCATCCAGTTCGAGCGGTTTCCGGTTTCGACTGATTTTGTGGTTCTTTTCGGCTACCGTCAGCAGGGCTTCCGCCACCCGATAGGCGACACCCACTCCGGCCAGCATATCTTCCGAGTAGGCGGAGGCGTGAAGGGGCGATAGATCGCGGTCTTGCAGCTTGGGGTTGATGACAGCGTGCGCGTCGGGAATCTCCGGTCCGATGGAATGATGATCGGTGACGATCATATCCAGGCCAAAGCGTTTGCCATCCTCGACTTCCTCCACCGACCGGATGCCGCAGTCCACCGTGACCACCACCCGCGCGCCGTATTCGTACTTCAACGACCGCAGCGCAGGCGCGTTGAGACCATAACCTTCATCAATCCGGTTGGGGATGTACGGCTCGACGTTGGCCCCCAGCGACTTCAACACCTGTACCAGCAGCACGGTCGAGGTCACGCCGTCGGCGTCAAAATCGCCGTAAACGATGATCTTCTCCTGCTGCTCGATAGCGCGCACCAGCCGGCTTACCGCGCGGTCAATCGCGCGCAGTTTACCTTTGATGCTTAGATAGCGCCCGGCATCCAGATCATTAGCGCGCAGAAAGCGGCGGGCGGTGTCGGGGTCATCGAATCCCCGGTTCATCAGCACCTTCGCCAGCACCTCACCAATGCCATGCATCCCAAACTGTCGAATACGATCCGGGGTATCGTTTGATTTTATAATCCAACGCTTGCTTAGAACGGGCATAGTGTCAACTTATTCTACCAGTCGCGCATGAGCGATTTCGTGGCGGCCCACACGTCGAATCTGCGAGAGTAATACCGGCACAACAGCAAATGTCTCACCATCCAACGTAAAGAATTCAATCGTATATTCCTGTCCATCGCTGGTAATGTCTACAACTGTTCCCATGTCACCAGCCTTCAAGTGGTATTCCGGGAGATCAATTCGCAGGGCAACCCGCTCAAGTTCCTGTATCATCGCTCTTGCCTCGTTTAACGCTAACCGGATACGCGGTTATCAGACGTGGAGTAACACTACCTTGCTTCAATAGCCCATACCGAACGAACGATTGGCTTTCGACCAGATGGAGTTTGTAGTTCACCTTCAACCACATAATGTTTGCCGCGCATTGTATCGAGAATACTGACAGCTTCATTAATTAAGCAGGGCATGTTGTTTCAAGGCTTCTGCTAACACTTTCCATTGGGAGAGAGAAAAACCAAATCGGATAAAGAATGCAGCTTTTGTCTTACCATCTTCATGGCTTTCATCCAAAAGATATTTTGTGATTTTGGCCTCAGCAATTACGGCGTTTTCATAATGAGGCAGCTTCATCTTTATCCCTATCCAAAGGTGTTCCCAACATGTTAGCATTTTGCCCAGACTGAAACAAGCACAAGGACAAATGTTCAATGGCGCAAATTGTCTTTATGGGCACACCCGATTTCGCCGTGCCCACGCTGCAAGCCCTGATCGCACAGCATGAAGTGATCGGTGTGGTTACACAGCCCGACCGGCCCGCCGGACGCAGCCGGCAGCTTCAGCCGTCACCCATCAAACAGGCAGCGCAGGCGGCAGGCATTCCCGTATTCCAGCCGGAAAAACTGCGCCGTGCCGAAGCTATCGCGGAACTGAAGCAGTGGCAGCCGGATGTGTACGTGGTTGCGGCCTTCGGGCAGATTTTGCCGCAGGCCGTACTGGATATTCCGCCGCATGGCTCGATTAACGTCCATGCCTCGCTGCTGCCGCGCTGGCGGGGCGCAGCGCCGATTCAGGCGGCGATTCGTGCCGGGGACGCGGAAACGGGCATTACGATCATGCAGATGGACGCCGGGCTGGATACCGGCCCGATGCTGGCGCAGCGCGCCATCTCCATCGCGCCGGATGAAACCGGCCAATCGCTGCACGATAAACTGGCGCTGCTGGGGCCGGAACTGCTGCTGGAAACGCTGCCCGGCTATCTGAACGGGACGATCCCGCCGCAGCCCCAGCCGGAAGGCGGCGTCACCTACGCGCCGCAGATCAGCAAGGAAGAAGGCCGGTTGGACTGGTCGCAGCCGGCGGCAGTAATTGAACGGCTGGTGCGCGCCTTCACCCCCTGGCCGGGGACCTATACCTTCTGGAACGGGCAGATGTTGAAAATCCTCAGCGGTTCGGCTGGCGGTGGACAGGCCGAACCGGGGCGCGTGGTCGAAACACGCCAGGGGGCGGCGATTGGCACCGGGGACGGCCTGTTTTACCCGGCGCAGGTACAGCTTGCCGGGCGTAAAGCACTGTCTACCCCGGAGTTTGTGAGAGGCCAGCCGGGGTGGGTGGGGGCGAGACTGGAATAACCACCGGCGGAGCCGTTTGCTCGAACACGAACCTGAGGCTGCTCACCAGGTCGCTGGTGGTTTTCACCGGCGCGGCGCAGTCCAGCAGCAGATAGCGCGCCGACCGCTTGGGGAAGGCGTGGGTATAACTGGCGAAGCGAAGCTGCTGTTTGCCTACTTCCAGATAACCATCCTTGACGCCGATATGGCCGGTGGTCAGCACGCGCTGTTCGCACGGGCTAACCTCAGAAATCACCTGAAGGAAGGTTTTAACAGTGCGCTGATAAGCGGAGTCGCCCACTTCCAGCTCGTTCTGCGAGAACAGCGTGTTCCACATCAGATCAAAGTCAGTATTCTGCCCGGTCAGGAACAGCACCCGCAGCAGGTCGTTATAACGCGGATCGTCCGGCCCGGTGACGGCCAGATAGCGTTTGGCCTGCTCCTCGTAAGACAGGCCAGTGAAGTGTGAATAACCGCGCTGCAAGCTGGCGATGTCGAACTTCTTCAGTTCCTTGTCCGCGCCATCAATCAAGGCAGTGTGATCGAGGTTAAACAGGCGCTCGGCATGTTTGACGGACACCACCTCCGCGCCGGCACCGGCGTGTGTCAGCAGCACCCCGGCTTTGGTACGGATGAAAAACGGCAGGGTTTTCAGAAAATCAATCACGTCCTTGCGGCGCTGTGTTGCTTTATACCGCTGGTCGAAGCGGGTGAGCGCGGCCTCGAAACGCGGCGTATATTCAACCGAACCTTTTGCCAGTGTCAGGCCGTAGATATGCGGCAGTTCGTGGTTGCCCAGCAGCATGATTACCTTCTTACTGCTGAGTTCGGCTTGCAGCGCCATGATGTCCAGCAGAATTTCCAGGCTGGCGTCGTTTTCTTCCAGCCCTTCGCTGTGGATCAGGTCGCCGCACAGGATGAAATAATCCAGCGAGCCGGCAGCGTGCTGCGACAAAAACTGGTCCCGCAGGCGGCGGTAGACATCCCACGCGCCGTGTAAATCGGTCACGACCATCGCCATGCCGCTGTCCAGGTCAAGAACTCGTTGCGCCGTC
>JARKOK010000469.1 GCA_029975765.1 Aggregatilineales bacterium | reverse complement strand
CTCCCCAATTTCAATGTGATATTTTCGTCATCATGCCTTTTGCCGAGGAGTTTAAGCCAGTATATGAATCAGTAATCAAATCTCTGGAAAAAGACTTGGATTTGAACCTAAAGAAGGGTATTAAACGCGGCGATGATTTCTTTTCGCACCGCAATATCATGGATGAAATTTGGAGTGCGTTGAATGCCTGCAAAATCGTCATTGCCGACTGTACAGGCCGAAACGCAAATGTTTTTTACGAACTCGGTATTGCCCATACACTTGGCAAGCCCTATATTCTGATTACACAAAACATCAAAGACGCGCCGTTCGATATTCAAGGGCGACGCCTAATTGAGTATCAGGATTCGATTGCAGGGACGGAAAAACTCAAAGCCGATTTAAAGAAAGCGGTTTTGGCGTTAATGAGCGAGTTGAGTGAGGCAGAGATTTAACGATGGCAACAATAGAACGTGTTCGTATGACTCCCACTGAATTCAGACAGCTTGGCGAAACGGCGCAACCGACAGAACTCATTGATGGTGAGGTGATTGTGAGTCCGACACCCGTTACCAAACATCAGCGCATTGTTGGTCGAATTTTTGTCCTTCTCGATCATCTCATAACTGCCGGAAGTCTCTATGGCGAGGCGGTTGTTTCTCCTATGGACGTGTGGCTGGATGACAACTGTGTGCAGCCTGATGTGTTCTGGGTCAGCGGGGCAGAGAGTAAATGTAAGTTGGGTGAGGACGGTTACTGGTACGGCGCACCTGATCTGGTCGTCGAAGTGTTATCCCCTTCAACCGCTCATAAAGACCGACGGGTGAAATTCGACCTGTACGAAAAACACGGCGTCCGCGAATACTGGCTGATTGACCCCGACGGCCAATACATGGAGATATTCGTGCGTGAAGGCGAGAAACTCGCCCGCATGGGCGCGTTCGGCCTGGGTGAGGCGTTTGTCTCGAATGTGCTGGGCGGCGTTTCAATTGACGCCGCCGCGCTTCTAAAAGCCTGATTTGTCTTACTCCGCCAGTTGTCCCCATTCGTCCATCGCCGCGTGCAGATCGGCTTCGGTCTGTGTGTAGGCCGCGCCCAGATCGCTGACGCGGGCGGCGTTGCCTTCGGCGCCGGTCGTACAGGCTGTCCGGCAAAGGTATTCACCGCAGAGTATGAACGTCCACCAGCTTACAGGCCGACAGCTCGGACGTATTACGATCCGGGTCGGTCGCGGTAGCCGTGATAACCGTCCCCGGCGGCAGGCGCTTCACAAATGTTATGCCCAGCATCACTGTACCACTGGCATCCGTCATCGTACTCGCCTGTCCGAGATACTGCTCCGCCTCGCCATAACCGGAGCGATCACACGTTTCGCTGTAGTAGAAATGGAGTGTGTAGGCGGTATTCGGCGCGGCATCGAGCGTGGTGTACAGCAGCACATGGGTATCGGTCGCTGCCGCGCGGGTGATGGCCGGGAAGTTCTGCCGGTGGTTCGGGCCGGTATCGGCGTCACCGGAGTCGTTCAGGGTCACACCATCGCCCCCCAGGTCAATACCCAGCAGCCGGTTGCCGTACAGGCTGTTGCGTGCCATGTAGATGCCGGTCGGGTTGGTCGCGCCGCTTTCCAGATAGATGCCGTTCAGCGTGTTAGCCGCGATGATATTGTCTGAAATCTCATTATGGCTGGCGGTGCGGCTGACCTTGATGCCATCGCCGGCGTTGCCCAAAGGCTGCCCCGCCGCCGACAGACCGATGACGTTGTGCTGGATCAGGCTGCCGGTCGCGCCCGCCAGATTTACGCCATCGTCGTTATTGCCGGAAATAAGATTACCGCCGATGATGTTATTCGCCGAATTGAAGATGTACACCCCATCCCGATTACCGCGTTTCAGCGTACCGGTCACATCCGTACCGATGTAGTTATTTTCAATCGTATTATCGCCCGCGCCGCTGATCTGGATGCCGCTGAACGAAAAGCCGCGAATCACCAGCCCGCGCACGGTGCTGCCGCCGCCGTTCAGCCACAGCCCGTTGACCAGCGCCCCGGCCTGGCTGCCATCCAGTTCAATGATGGGCGTACCGGAGTAACCGGGCTGCGTCGTGCCGTCAATCGTCACCGGCACGCCGATGACCGGCAGCGCGCTGGCAGGCTGGATGATATACGGGCCATCACCGGGCAGATTGAATCGGATGAGGCTTGCCTCGCCGCTGGCATTCGCGGCGAGGATGGCTTCGCGCAGGCTGCAATGCGCGGCGTCACAGGTGCCATCATGGATATCATCGGCGCGGTTGACGGTGTAAGCCGGAACAGGCTGTAACAGGGACGCAGCGGCGAATGCGGTTCTGTCAGCCAGAACGGCCAGCCATAGTACCAGCAGCGTGAGCCGTGCGCCAGCCGTGAGTCGTGGAGTGGTAGTCATCGTTCTCCTGATAAACTGCAATAACGCGAGTTATGGATAAAGGATTCGCGCCTTTTGCCCTCATCCCCCGGCCCCTTCCGCTCCGCGTCAGGGCGAAGGGGAGAATTCGGATCAGGAGAGGCCTTCAAGTCCCTCTCCATGAGGGAGAGGGCGACTCGAATGAGGACGCATGTCCCCTGAGAGAAGTCGGGTGAGGGCTATAAACGTTATCCCTAACTGACGTTGCAATATTGAGTCAGACAGCCTTGAAGCCTGACCGGCGATCATTGTACCGAATTCCGGCCTAAAGTCTGCCAGCCGCAGATCAATCGCCGGAGTCCGGGACGGTACAGGCAAAATTCACCGTTCGCGTTATACTTCTACCTATGAATGCCCGAAACCTGTTTTCCACCCGGATCATGCGGAACTCGAAACCCGGCGTTTCGTTCGCCCTCATTCCGCTGGCTTTGATGCTGCTCGCGGCGCTGCTGGCGTCCTGCGGCGCGGGTATACCGCTGGTCATCCCAACCGCGCGGCCTTCGGCAACTGCGACGTTTACCGAAACACCCACCCGCACCCCCGGCGCCGGGGTCGTGCTGCCGTCCCCTACACTCGCCGCGCGCGAGGCGACCTTTGGCCCATCCCCAACGCCGCTGTTTGGCCCCACCCAGCCGCCCGCCGCGCTGGCG
>JARKOK010000453.1 GCA_029975765.1 Aggregatilineales bacterium | reverse complement strand
TTCAAGGCTGGCCTCAACTATGTGAGCTGCTCGCCCTACCGCGTGCCGATTGCGAAGCTGGCGGCGGCCCATGCGGCGCTCCAGGCCAAGGGCGGCGAAATCCGCAAGGACAAGTAAATACACCGGGTGACGCCATCGGGGCCGGACTAGACCGGCCCCATTCTCCGGCTGTAGGGGCGAACTGTTCTGGTTCGCCCCTTGCTATTTATCGAAAGTACAGCCCGCTTTATCCGCTTTCATCCCCTGCAAGTCTCAGACCAATCTCAGCCTTTAGTTGGATGAAAACCCCGCCAGTTCGGGCGTATGATGTGCCTCGTTGACGGAAACAAAACATCCCCGAAAGAGGCCGCCATGTTCGCACTCGATACTTTCGCCCCTTCAATTACACCAGAAGCACTGCATGATCTGAAAGCCGCCGTTCAGGGTGCGGTCATCGTTCCGGGTGACGCCGCTTATGAGGAACGCCGTCAGGCCTGGAACCGGGCGTATCAACACGAACCGGCGCTGATTGTGGTCGCTCGAAGCGCCGCCGATGTAGCGGCGGCAGTGCGTTTTGCCAGTACTGCCGACCTGCCGGTTGCCGTCCAGTCTACCGGACACGGCGTGATCCGCCCGGCGCAGAACGCGCTGCTGATTGTCACCTCGGAGATGAAAGAAATATGTGTTGACGCGGCCACGCACACCGCCTGGATTGAAGCCGGCGCGCAGTGGGGCGAGGTGCTGGTGCTGGCGCAGGCCGCCGGGCTGGCGCCGCTGCTGGGTTCGTCACCGAATGTGGGAGCAGTCGGTTACACCCTCGGCGGCGGCATGGGCTGGCTGGCACGCAAGTACGGCCTCGCGCTGGACAGCGTGGACTATTTCGAACTGGTGACGGCAGATGGACGGCTGGTGCGCGCCAGCGAGACAGAAAACAGCGATCTGTTCTGGGGGCTGCGCGGCGGCGGGGGCGGCTTCGGCGTGATTACCGGTATGGGCATCAGGCTGTATCCGGTGACGACGATCTACGGCGGTAATCTGCTGTACCCGGTAGAGGACGCCAGAGAGGTTTACACCCGCTACCGCGAGTGGATCAAGTCCGCACCGGATGAACTCACCTCGTCCATCGTGCTGATGAACATGCCGCCCATCCCGCAGGTGCCGGATTTTCTGCGCGGAAAAACGGTCGTCTTTATCAAGGCCGCCTATGCTGGCGAGGCAGAAAAAGGCGCACAGTACATCCAGGACTGGCTGGACTGGAAATCGCCGATGATGAACACCTTCCAGGCGATGCCGTTCGCAGACGTAGCGACGATCAGCAACGATCCCAAAGACCCGTCCCCCAGCCTGAGCACCGGCGGCTGGCTGCGCGATCTGGACGATGAAACGATTGACACCCTGCTGGCCTGGGGTGTGTCAGTGCAGGGTTCATCACCGTTTACGGTGGTCGAAATCCGTCACGCCGGCGGCGCTATCGCCCGCGTGGATAAACACGCCAACGCCTACAGCAACCGCGATGAAACGCTGCTGCTCAACCTGATCGGCATGACGCCCACGCCGGAACGCTATCAGACGGCGCAGGAATACGGGCAGGCCTTCAAACAGGCGTTAGGCGACCATCTGACCGGCGGCGTGTATATGAACTTCATGGGCGGCGAAGAAGCCCGCGAACGCACCCGCGACGGATACCTGCCGGAGAACTTCGCCCGCCTGCAGGCGCTCAAAACCAGGCACGACCCGCAGAACCGCTTCCGCTTCGGCTACGACATCCCGCCGGCGGCAAACAGCAATTAAGTCGAGATGAACCGGGGCGAGCCAGCATGGCTCGCCCCGCAGGTATGTCTGTACTGGAACTTACAGGGGGAAAAGAACCGGATGAATCGTCATACACCGATCTGGATTGTGGCCGTTTTGCTCTTATTTAGCTTCCTGGGTAATGGCGCTCGCCTGCACGCCCAGGATATAACCCTATCAAAAGACAATGCGCTGGCAGAAGCCAGCGCCCAACAGGCCGAACTGGGCGACGGCAAGATTCAGATCGTCCTCCAGTGGGACAACTCCGATGATATGGACTTGTGGCTGACCGAGCCAAACGGGAATCAGATTTTCTTCGGCAAGCCCACATCACCGACGGGCGGCAAACTTGACCGTGACGCCCAGCGCAACTGCCAGTTTACACCCGGCAGCGTTGAAAACATTCACTATCCCTACGGCAAGCAGCCCCTGTTTGGCATTTATACCGTACAGGTGAAACTTTACCGCGACTGCGAACCCACAATCGCCAAATGGACGATGTGGATTCTTGTGCGTGGCCGGATCGTCCAGTTCTGGGAAGGTACGAATACGGCGTTTCAAACCCAGTTTAACTACCAGCAGCTTCTCAGCATCCAGCATGTTGAGATGACCCAGGTGATACAGAATGATGATAACACCGTACCGCTGATCGCCGGCAAACGCACGCTGGCGCGAGTGTACGCGACCTGCAACGACCCCTGCCCCACCGCAGCGATCAACGGCGTAACTGCCCGCCTGGAAATGGATGGGCAGAACATCACCGCCGGGCCGCTGGCCGTCGCGCCGGTTGAGGACTGGCGCGCCCGGCGCGGGGCGTTGGACGCAACGTTCAATTTTGACCTGCCGGGACCGACCCTGGGTACACGTAACTTTGTGTTCAAGCTGGAGATGCCAGCAGCCGGCGGCGGTATCGAGATCATTGACCAGAAAGCCTATGATTTTCAGTTCAGGCTTGCCAGCACGCTCGATGTTCTGGTGGTGCCCGTTCAGGTAGGTGGTGTGCTGCCAACCGGTAATTTCGTGCAGAACGCGCTCAACCGCACGCGCTTCATGTTTCCTGTTCATGCGGCGATGGCAAGGCCGTATGCCGGCCCGCCGCTGGTGACAGGCCCCATAGATGACATTCTGGAAGAATACGAGGTCATCCTTGAACTCGCCAAATTGCAGGCCTTTGACAACGGTAACGACTTCGTCCTGGGGGTTACCGCCGAGGGTGTTATCCCCAGCGCCGGACTGGCCGAAAGGGCGGTTGGCGCGGCCATCGTTCAGCAGGGGGGAGGGGCCAGTCTTACGGTCGCGCACGAACTGGGGCATCTCACAGGCCGCCAACATAACAACACGGTCGCCAGTCTGAGCGATTCCAAGTGTTACTTTAGCAAGGTTATGGTCGCGGACTGGCCGTATGTCGACTCGAAAATCCAGGATTGGGGCGTCGTGTTTCGTAACGGCCAGTGGGAACTGCTTGACGCCAATGCCCACTACGATCTCATGTCCTACTGTGACGACCGCTGGATTTCGGGCTACACCTATACGGGAATTGCGAGCCACTTCGGCATCATAACATCGCTCGCGGCACCAGCGGCAGCCGGTGACTATTATGTCATCAGCGGCAAGATATTCAGTAACGACACGGCGGAACTGGAGCCAACCTATACCCAGTATAACAATGAGCCGCTTCTGCCGCCGGCGGGGACAACCTACTGCATGGAAGCACAAAACGCCAGCAGCGCCGTGTTATCGAGTCACTGTTTTGACCTTGACTTCGAGCACCCCGCGACCGGTGAACTCGCCGACGTGGATATCTTCACCCTGATGCTGCCGCAAAGTTCACTCGCCAAGCGGTTAGTCCTGCGCAAAGGAGCGCAGGAACTGGCCGTCCAGACGATCAGCCCTAATACCCCAACGGTGACGATCACCTCACCCACCAGCAGTTCGACCGTCTGGCCGCTGAACACCGACCAGACGATCACCTGGACTGGCAGCGACGCCGATGGTGATACCCTGTATTACACGGTCATGTACAGCGCCGACGCCACTTTCCCTGCGCCGCGCTGGCTGCCGCTGGCGACCAATATCACGGCCACACAGTTAACCATTAACACCGCGACCCTGCCGGGCGCGAATACTGCGCGCTGCCGCATCCGTATCCTGGCAACGGATGGTGTGAACACCTTCCGCCGCGATTCCGTTCTGTTTCGATCCACACAGCACCCGCCGGAAGCCACGATTGTCTGGCCGGAAACTTCCGAGATCACGATCACCCAGGGAACGCCGGTGGTCTTCGAGGGGTATGGCTTTGACATGGAAGACCTGGAAATCGGTGAGGGCGATTATGACTGGTCGTCAAACCTGGATGGTCGGTTAAGCATCTCGCGGTTCGCGCGCGGCAACCGTCTCAGCCTCGGCCAGCACACTATCACCTTTAAAGTGTTTGACAACTATCTGGTTGCCGGAACTGCGGCATTCACAGTCAACGTCGTGCCGCCCACTTCGCCCAAAACACCGGTCCTGCAAAGCCCGTCCGACAATCTGCTGACCAACAGCGTATCGCTCACCTTTAGCTGGGAGGCGCTGACCGGTGTTACCGGCTATCAGATTCAGATTGACAACAACAGCGACTTCAGCTCGCCGGAACGCACCACGATAACCGCCGATCTTAGCTACACCGCCAGCCTCGCCTCTAGTGGTGAATTCTTCTGGCGCGTGCGCGGGGTCAATGGCAGCGTGTACGGACCGTGGAGTGAAACGCGTCGTTACACCCTGAACGCGATCATCTCCAAACCTGATCCCGCCGATGCCGTGCCGGTGCTGTACCGTTTTGATACCCCTGCGGCGACCCTCGCATGGGGTCAGCTAACCTGGGCGGACGAGTACCAGGTACAGGTGGATGACAGCCTCAATTTCTCAAGTCTGGCGGCTGAAGGAACGGTCAGCGATCTGGCGTTCACGACACCCGCTTTAGGTGATGGCATCTATTTCTGGCGCGTGCGTGCCCGTTCGTCGGGCGGCGCGTGGAGCGCATGGAGTCCGCCATCCACGTTTGCCATTAACGCTGCGCCTTAAAGGCGCGGTATACGACCAATGTACTGAATCCAGCAGGGGCGAGTTGAGAAACCCGCCCCTGCATCCATTTCGTCCTATCCTGGTGGTTAATCTAACATATCCTCGGCAGTTGTTCGCCGCTCAACATATCCACGATACGGCTGGCACCGATGCGGCTTTTCATCGTCACGCGCCCCGGCACATCGCCATACACCTGCCCGATAATGGCCGCGCTGCCATCGTATTCGCGCAGAATCGCCAGCGTGCGGTCAGCATCCTCCGGCGCGACGAACGCCGCGAAACGCCCCTCGTTCGCCACGTACAGCGGGTCGAGGCCGAGCATCTCACACGCGCCGCGCACGTCCTCGCGCACCGGAATCGCGCTCTCGCTGATGTCAATCCGCACCCGCGCCGCTTCCGCGATTTCGACCAGCGTCGAAGCCACGCCGCCGCGTGTGCAGTCACGCAAACAGTGAACGTTAATGCCGGCGTCCAGCAGTTTCAGCACTACGTTGTTTAAGGGCGCGGTGTCGCTTTCAATCGCGCTCTCAAATTCCAGTCCTTCGCGCACCGCCATAATCGCAATCCCGTGCCGTCCGATGTCGCCGTTAAGCAGCAGTACATCGCCGGCTTGCACGCTGGACGGCGCAATCACGCGGTTATGTTCGATCACGCCCACGCCCGCCGTGTTGATAAAAATGCCGTCCCCCTTGCCCCGATCAACTACTTTGGTATCGCCGGTCACGATCTGCACGCCCGCCGTGTCCGCCGCCGCCCGCATAGACTGCACGATCTGCCACAGTGTATCCATCGGCAGCCCTTCTTCGAGGATGAACCCGGCGCTCAGGTACAGCGGCCTCGCACCGCACATCGCCAGATCGTTGACCGTGCCATGCACTGCCAGTTTGCCGATGTCGCCGCCGGGAAAAAACAACGGATGCACGACATACGAGTCGGTCGTAAACGCAAGTTGGCCGTTCAGCGGGAACACCGCGCCGTCATGCCGCGAGTCCAGCAGCGGGTTGCTGAACGCCGGCCCGATCATCTTTTCAATCAGGTTATGCATCAGCTTGCCGCCGCTGCCATGCGCCAGCAGCACCTGCGGATACTGGGAAATCGGTATCGGGCAGGTCACGGTAAAATCGGTCATGATTATTCGTCACCCTCGCCGATCACCAGTGGTTGGCTTGCGCCCGGCAACTGAAGACCGGCAGCGGAATTCTCAGGACTAAGGACTAAGGACTGAGAACTGAGGACTTCCTGCCGCCGGTAGCGGTAATATGCCGCGCACGCGCCTTCGCTGGAAACCATCGTCGCGCCGAGTGGATGCTCCGGCGTGCAGAGCATACCAAAAGCGGGACATTGGTTTGGCTTCTTCACGCCTTGCAGCACCAGCCCGCTGATACATGCCGATGGTTCTTCTACGGTTAACTCGCCCAGTCCAAAACGTTTTTCCGCGTCAAAATCAGCATACGCGGCGCGCAAACCCAGGCCGCTGTGCGGGATGCTGCCGATGCCGCGCCACTTACGAGGCACAACTTCAAAAACCTCGCGGATGATTTGCTGCGCCGGAACGTTGCCTTCCCGCCGCACGGCGCGCGCGTACTGGTTTTCAACTTCGGCGCGGCCTTCCTCAAGCTGCCTGACCGTCATATAGATGCCTTGCAGGATGTCCACCGGTTCGAAGCCCGTCACCACAAACGGCACGCCGTATTTCTGTGCCAGCGGCAGATATTCCTCATACCCGACGACCACACATACATGCCCCGCCGCAAGAAATGCCTGCACGCGATTCGTGGATGACGACAGAATCGCCTCAATCGCCGGGGGAACGAGGACGTGGGACACCAGAATCGAGAAGTTTTCCACGCCCTGTTGCGCCGCCTGATAAACAGCCATCGCATTAGCCGGCGCGGTTGTCTCAAACCCGACCGCGAAAAAGACCACCTGCTTACCGGGATTCTGCTGCGCCAGCTTCAGCGCGTCCAGCGGCGAGTACACCATGCGCACGTCGCCGCCAGCGGCCTTCACCGACAGCAGATCGGCATGTGAGCCAGGCACGCGCAGCATGTCACCAAACGAGGTAAAGATCACCTCCGGGCGTGCGGCGATGTCCAGCGCCTTATCAATCAATTCCAGCGGAGTCACACATACCGGGCAGCCCGGCCCGTGCAGCAGCGTGATCTTATCGGGCAGCAGTTGGTCTATACCGAACTTCACAATCGCGTGGGTCTGCCCGCCGCAGACTTCCATGATCGTCCAGGATCTCGTCGTAATACGGGCAATCGCGTCGGCAAATTTACGCGCGGCCTCCGCGTCGCGGTATTCGTCAAGGTATTTCATGAACCTTCATCCTCTAACTCGGCCAGTTCATCCATTTCCCGCAGATATTCAAACACGCGGTTCGCTTCTTCTTCATCCACGATGCTGATGGCAAAACCCACATGGACGATCACATAATGACCCACTTCGGCTTCCGGCACATAAGCGAGGTTGATCTCCTTGACGATGCCGCCAAAGTTCACCCGGCCTGTCCGCATCAA
>JARKOK010000412.1 GCA_029975765.1 Aggregatilineales bacterium | reverse complement strand
AGCGGTATGAATTCTTGCTTATCGCGTCCCAGGACGTTATAAATCTTTAAAGCCATACCCCGGTTCTGCCCTTCATATGCACGCCAGACTCCACCATTTTAACGCAGAACGGCGGGGTAGCCTATATCAAAGTTGGCGCGTGCTAACCGGTGGAGACCTCATCACAAGGATTTATTGGTGACAGCCCAGACCCGCCCCCCTCGCCTCCTGCTGTCTGCCCTGCTGCTGGCAGCCATCATCGCGGTGGTATTTTTGCTCATGCTGCGGTTTTTCCCGCTCGGCAACGACTACTTTTATTACTACCGTCCGATTGCCGAACAATGGCTGAATGGCGATCACACCCTGTATGATGGCCCGAATCAGCGCCTCTTTTATCCGCCCTGGACGCTGTTTGTTATCCTGCCGCTGGGGCTGCCCTCCCTGGCAGCGGGCAGCGCCCTGCTAAACACCGCCTCGCTGGTGTGCCTGCTGCTGGCGCTGGTGCTTCTCAGCCGCCTGCACCCCCCACCGCGTTATGGCCTGCTGCTGGCGCTGCTCAACCTGCATACCTTCGATTTATTTCTGCTGGGACAGCTTGATCTGTTCGTGCTGGCCGGGCTGGTGCTGAGCTGGTGGGCGGTCGTTCAGGAGCGCCCGCTGCTGGTCGGCCTCGGCTTCTGCCTGCTGGCGATCAAACCGGTGAATGTCATCCTGCCGACGCTGCTTATCCTGATCGCGCTGCGCCGGTGGCCGCGCCACCGCCTCGCCAGCGTGTTTATTCCGCCGCTGGTCATGGTGCTGCTGTCCAGCGCGCTGGTCGGCTTCGACTGGCCGTTAAAATACCTTGCCAATTTTACCGACCCGGTTTCGGTGCTGGCGATTTCCATCTGGCGTGGTGCGGCGGCACTGGGTCTGCCGGAATGGCTGCCAGCCGTACCCGCGCTGCTGGCGGTCGCTGCCCTGCTGCGGCTGACCTGGCGCGACGGCCTGACCGAGCGCACGCTGGGCCTCGCCGTCGCCACCAACCTGACCTTTACCCCTTACGCGCACGGCCACTATTACGTGCTGCTCATCCCCGCGCTGATCTATGTCTCTCGTTACAGCCGGCTGCTGGCGCTGCTGGCTTATGCCGCGACTTTCGCGCCGCTGCTGCGCGCCCCCTACGGGTTCGGCGCGTCGTGGGTGGGGGTGCTGTACCCGCTGTTACTGCTGGCCGGCCTGTGGCTGCTGCCGGAAACCGGCCAGACAGAACCCACACCACCGGATACATAGCAGGATGGAAAAAACCAGACCTGTCCCAGTGGACTTCCAATAGACGAGGATGCGTGCCATGCCCGGCTACCAGCTTCGCAACTTCTCGAAATCCCGCCACGCGGCGGTCAGCCTGCTGCGCCTGACCGAACACAAACCCATCATTCACGGCCTGATCGAAGCCGATGTTACGCTGGCGCGCCAGACCCTCCGTGAGGCTGAAACCCACACCGGGCGCACGCTCCTGCGCCCGGTGGAAAACTTCATCTGCCGGCTGGGCGGCGTCAGATCAGCCGTAGAGATAAGTTGGACAACCTGCCCGGCGGCACTGATCACATTTAACGCTGCCGGTTTTCTGTTCCTGCTAGGGCTGCAATTGACCGAACGCGCGAGGGGGTTAGCGCAGGAGAATGAGACAGAAGGGTTGGGTGTCTTATCTCTCCAACGACTGTTTTATGCGCTTTGATCACACTCCCCCGGACACCGGCATCATCTCGCTTTACCTGCGTGTAAAATATGATTTTTGGCACTGTATAACCCGGCAAACTGCGCCTATGATAAAAGTGTCAGGCCGTATCAAATGCAATTTCGGGTATTACGCTTTGAAGAAATTTCGCTGACAGCGCGCCGGAAGTCAGGGTCGAATCTGCCCGGTAATCAGGACTTGTTCAGGGATGGATCGTAAAGCCGAAGCGGCGCCGATTGGCTATAACCTGTCCCATCAAACCACCTCGTTCATCGGCAGGGAACAGGAAATTGAGGATATTCTCAACCTGCTGGATCATGCTGACTGCCAGCTCCTTACACTCACTGGTCCGGGCGGTATCGGCAAGACGCGCCTGGCTCTGGAAGTTGCCCGGCGCATCGGACACCGTTATGCCGATGGTGTTTACTTCATCCCGCTGCAATCACTGCGATCCGCCGACTACCTGCCCGCCGCGATCATCCATGTGTTGGGACTGCCAGTCCATGCGGACAGCGATCTCTGCCAGCAGTTGCAGCAGTACCTGAGCAGGCGGCGCCTGGTATTATTCTTTGATAATTTTGAGCATCTCCTGGATGGCACTGGCCTGATTGCTGATCTGGCGGCGGCGGCGCCGGAGATCAAGCTGCTGGTTACCTCGCGCGAGGCGCTCAACCTGCACGAGGAATGGCGCTGGCCGGTGCAGGGGCTGCCTTTTCCTCATGCCGAAACCGAGGACATCGAGACCTACAGCGCGATCCGCCTGTTCATCGAACGGGCGCGGCAAATCCAGCCGGACTTCAGGCTGGCCGAGCATCGTGCGGCGGTTATCCGTATCTGCCAGCAGTTGGAAGGTATACCGCTCGCGATTGAACTGGCGGCGGGCTGGATCAGGACGCTGGACTGTGACACAATCGCCCATGAAATCCAGAAAGACCTGGATTTTCTGACCAGCCGGGAGCGCAACATCCCGGAGCGCCACCGCAGTATGCGGGCGGTATACAACCACTCATGGCGGCTGTTATTTGAAGACGAGCGCAGGGTTTTTCAGAACCTGTCGGTCTTTCACGGTGGATTCACCCGCGCCGCAGCCGAGACGGTTGCCACAGCCTCGCTGACCGTTCTGGCGGCGCTGGTAGATAAGTCGCTCGTTCGCCAGGACGCCGCAGACCGCTACGACATCCATGAACTGCTGCGCCAGTACGGCGCAGAACTGCTGGCCGAATACGGCGAAGCGGATGCTGTAGCGGCCAGACATGCCCGGTACTTTGCGGACTTCATGGATGATTGTCAGGCGCAGGTTAAAGGCCCGCAGCAATTGGCCGTTCTCGATAGGATTGAAGCCGATTTTGAGAATATCCGCGCGGCCTGGTCGTATGCGGTCGCTCACCAGGCTTATCCGTTGGTTGAGCGCATGATGGATACCCTGACCCTTTTTGGTTACATGCGCAGCCGGTTTGTCGAGACAAACGCGCTCTTCGAAGTTGCCCGCGACGCGTTCGCGCCGGCGCCCGGTGATCATCCCCATCCGGTATGGGGCCGCGTGTTAATTCGCGCGCCCCGAGCAGATGTCACGCCGGTTAACACGGCGCTGGAAATGGCTCAACACCAGCATAACGATACCGAAACCGCTTTCTGTCTAAAAGAACGTGGCATCTATTACGCTTATCGAGGCCAGTATGCCCACGCGTTTGACGATCTGCAAAACAGTCTGAACATCTACCGGCGGCTGGAAGATCACTTCGGGATGGCGACGGCAGCCGCCAACCTGATCCATCTGACGATGGTAACAGGCGATTGGGAGGCTGCCCAGACGTATATTGAGCTGGGTATGCGCCTGGCTCTGGGAATCGGCAGTTTGTACCATCAGTACTGGTTTCTGTTTTACGCTGGCTGGAAAGCCTGTTATGACGGCTGCCTGGCTGATGCTGAGTGTCATCTTCAGGAAGCCGTCACCCTTGCGAAGACTCTGGGATTTCGTGTAATGGCAGCCGATAGTGTGGGATCGCTGGGGTTTGTGGCTTTCCTGCGCGGCGACTTTGAGCAGTCCAGGGCCTGGATCATCGAGGATTTGGAAACCACCACCCAGGTTAAAGCCCCCGGCGAACAGGGCTTTGCCCGGATCGTGCTGGGGCATCTGGCCTGCGTCGAGGAGCGTTACCATGAGGCCAAAATGATTGCTGAAGAGGCGCTGGCTCTGGTGCAGCCCAATCAGGCCCGTGAGCGTTTCATCATTCGGATATTGGCAATGGCTGCCTGCGGGCTGGGTGACTTCGATCAGGCCCGCCACCACCTGCGCGCCTTACTGGTACAGGAAACACGTCCCGGCACTCGATTGTTGTGTATCCCATTATGGGCGATTCTGCTGGCACACGAAGGCCGCCTGCAATGGGCTGCCGAACTGCTTGGCCTCGCGTTTACGCACCCGGCCAGCGCACGAGGGTGGTTGGAACACTGGCCGCTGCTGACTCGATTACGGGCGCAGCTAACCGCGCAACTGCGGGAAGAGACCTTTACAGCGGCCTGGGGACGCGGCTCACAGCTCGATCTCGACACGGTCATTGAGCAGCTCCTGGTCGTGAGTGATGTCCAGACACGACAACCCTTGATCGAACCGCTCACCGACCGCGAGTTAGAGATACTACGCCTCGTGGCCGATGGGCTGTCGAATCGTGCCATCGCCGAAACCCTTACAATCGTCGAAGGCACCGTGAAAACCCATGTTCATAACCTCTGTCAGAAGCTCAGTGCCAGCAACCGCACGCAGTTGACAGCGCGAGCCAGGGTACTGGGTATCCTCCCCTGACGTCGACTCCCATATCCCGAAAAATCAACTCGTCTCAATCGCCATCTCTATCTTTCGATAGATGACGTCGTCCGGGTTGAGCACTATCGTGAAGATAGGCAGGCAGCGACCGTATTTCTTCGATGAAAGCACCTTCAGCGTTGCGCTGGTCGTCGCCCCGCCTGAACCGGGTGGCCTATGACCTGCACAGGCCATGCTGCATCGGCGCATGGGAGTTTGTGGTTGATGAGGCTACAGAAAACGTGAGGGGGACTACCATATCGCCACACTTACCCGTGACAAAAAGCTGCTTTATTTATCTGGATGAAGCACTCAGGTCAATATGGGAGGAAAGGACAATGAATACCCTAATCAGGCGCAGCCATTTTCTGGTCATCGTCTTGCTGCTGGGAGTCCTGTTGTTGGGTCAGATGGTTTATGCTCAGGAACCCGACCGCTGCACCAATGGCGTGCCACAGTGGGTACTCGACCGCCAGCAGTACGAGACCAGCTATGTCTATGTGCCGCAGGTGGGCGACTGCCCGCCAACCGAGAGTATGTCCCGCATTCCGCAGTGGGTGCTCGACCGCCAGCAGTACGAGACCAGCTATGTCTATGTGCCGCAGGTGAGCGACTTACTGCTGACCGAGAGCGTGCCCTGCCTTCCACAGTGGGTGGTGGACTGCCGGCAGTACGAACCGAACTACATCTATATCCCGCCGGAAGATAACTCCGCACCTGAAGTTCAGAAATCTGGCTCGTGACGCTCTGCTGCGGCTAAAGCCGGGCGGCCTCTATCACACGCCTGCCCTTACTCCCCGGTTCGGTGCTTCACGATCACGGGTATCGGGGACTGAGGAAAAGGAAACAAAGACAGTCATGGGTCAGGTTGTGCAACACAGACATACCCTGACCCATAAGCTGTTCCCACAGCCGTAAGCGCGGGCGACTACCACCATCGTACTCAAGCCGGAAGCTGGCAGCTATCGCTTTTCCGGCGTGGCGAAGAACATGCGCCCGGTATCCTTATTGATGAACTTGGTCACGCTCACGTTGATGGTGCGATCCATGTAGGCTTTGCCGCCTTCCACCACCACCATCGTGCCATCTTCCAGATAGCCGATGCCCTGGTCGGCCTCGCGCCCTTCCTGGATGATACGAATCGGCAGCGTATCCCCCGGCAGATAAATCGAGCGCACCGCGTTCGCCAGCGCGTTCACATTCAGCACGGTTACACCCTGCGCCTCGGCAATCCGGTTGAGCGGATAGTCGTTGGTCAGCACGATGGCTTTCATCTGTACCGCCAGCGCCACCAGTTTATCGTCCACCTCGGCAATCGTCGGCACATCATCCTCGATGATTTTGAACGGCACGGTCGCGTCACGCTGGAGTTCGTTCAGTTTCGCCAGCCCATGCCGCCCCCGGTTGCGCCGCAGCGGATCGGACGAGTCCGCCACCTGATGCAGCTCGCTGATGACAAAACGCGGCACGACCAGCGTCCCGCCCAGAAAGCCGGTCTTGGCAATATCCACGATGCGCCCATCAATCAGCACGCTGGTATCCATCAGGATTTGCCGTTCCACGGCCCCGCTGCTGAAGGAGCGCCCCGGCCTGAAGTTAGCGCGGTCACCCAGCAGACTCCAGATTTCCCGCGACCGCACCGTAAAAATCGTCAGCCCCATATAGGCCGCCAGCAGCGAAACAATCGCCGGCAGCAGGCGGCCCAGCGGCGGCTCAAGCTGCGCCAGCGGGTAAGCCAGCAGCAGGCCGATGATCGCGCCGATCATCAGCCCGACCAGGCCGGTGAACAGCATGTCCACCGGATTTTCACTGATCATCTGGCGAATGAACCGCCAGGGACGGACTGTGACCCAGGGGGTCAGAATCAGCCCCACCAGCATCCCGACCAGCGCAAAGATGACCGCTGTCACGTCCGTTGGCAGGCCAGTCACCGATGAGGAAATTTCCGCGCCCAGACGCGCGCCGACCAATGCGAACAGCACGGTACCCAGCAGCCGCGATACAAAATCAGCCGACATGAGGTTAAACTCCCGGGTTTCACGCACCGGCGAGACTCGCGGATAAACGTGGGCGAGCGGGCGGCCAGTTGGGGAACGGGGTGGCGCTGGCCGGATGCCAGTCCGGTGAAACCGAATAATAGCGGACAGATGAACGGCCAATAACGGCGTGTGCCGTTGGTGTCCCCGGAACGGAGATAATGAAGATCGTTCCAGCGGGACGGTGACTTTTCCCCATGTGCCACATGCTGAATCTTACATGGGCTGTGGCCGTCCGTCAACGACAATACTGATGATGGTGGGCGAATCAGCCTTTTTATCCGGTTATGCTCTGGTTGGATTGCTCGCCATGCCGCATAATTATGCAATGTTGTTGAATGGTGGACTGAAGCCTTGACCAACGATACCTTTGATCTCGAACTCACCGGTATGGCGCATGGTGGCAGCGCACTGGGCCGCCATGCCGGTCGAACGATTTTCCTGCCGTATGCCCTTCCCGGCGAACGCGCCCGCGTGCGTATTACCCAGGACAAAGGCCGCGTGGCCTTTGCCGAGGGACTCACGCTGCTGGAAGCTTCCGCCGACCGTGTGCGCCCGCGCTGCCCGCACTTCGGCCCCGGCAAATGCGGGCGCTGTCACTGGCAGCACATCGCCTATCCGGCGCAGCTCCTGCTGAAACAGGATGTGCTGGCCGACCAGTTGGAACGGCTGGGCGGTTTCACCACCGCCGACGTGCGTCCGGTGATGCCCAGCCCGCAGGAATGGGCGTACAACCATCACATGACCTTCACGCTGGTCAGGGATGCCGCTGGGGCGCTGGCCTTCCCCGCTGCCGCTGATGGCCGCCTGTACCCGGTTGATGAGTGCCACATCCTGCACCCGGACTTGCTGGCGCTCAAGAATGCGCTTGATCTGGACAGCCTGCCGGCAGTCACCGAGGTGCGGCTGCAAATCGGTACGGACGGCGCGCACATGATAATCCTGTCGCTCACCAGTGAGGACGCGCCCGAACTGGAAACCGATCTGCCGACCAGCGTCAATATCCTGCTGCCTGACCACGAGCCGGTTAACCTGATTGGCGACTCGCATTCGTATTACATGGTGGGGGAACGCCGGTTTCGGGTGACGGCTGGCAGCTTCATCCGCCCGAATGCCTCGCAGTTGGATAATCTGGTGACCGTTGTCATGGATGCGCTCGATCTGCGCGGCGGCGAAGCGGTACTCGACCTGTACGCCGGCAGCGGCATTTACAGCGCCTTCATCGCCCCGCGTGTGCGGCGGGTGACACTGGTCGAAAGTTTTCCGCCGGCGGCCACCGACGCCGATGAAAATCTGGCCGACCTGGATAATGTGGACATCATCGAAGGCGCGGTTGAAGATGTGCTGGACGCGCTGGACGGGCAGTATGACGCGGCAGTGGTTGACCCGCCGGTAAGCGGCCTTACAACCGGCGTGCTGGATGCGCTGGCCGCGCGACATGTGCCGCGCGTGGTGTATGTCAGCAGCGACCCGGCTACACTGGCCCGCGATGGCAAACGGCTGGCCGCGCAGGGCTACCGGCTGCTGTACGCGCAGCCGCTTGACCTCGCGCCGCAGACGTATTTTATTGATACGGTCGCTGTGTTTGAACGCTCGTAAACATTCATTCCCCAATCTTCCTTCCTATGGGAAACCGGGTTTGAAGCCCCTATCCCTAAGGGAGAGAGGTTGGGGTGAGGGCTTCTCAGGCTCAAAAATGTCCGATTACAAAACCACTCCGCCCGACTCGTTTTTGTCCGCCGCAGCCGTCCAGATGGCGCGGGACATGCCCTGGAAGGCCATCAACGAACTGGAACGCCTGCTGCTGCTGCCGCTGGCGCGGCTTCAGTTCATGCTGGCGGGGGTGGCCTGGGGCGCGGACTGGAAGCTGTACGGCCTGCCGGTCATCCAGAAGCACCGGCGCAGCACGCTCACGATTGGCGCTCGGCTGGAACTGCGCTCGACCGCGCGCAGCAATCCGCTCGGCCCGCACCGTCCGGTCATCCTCAGCACGCGGCGGCCCGGCGCGGTGTTACAGATCGGCGATTATTTTGGCATGACCGGCGGCAGCCTTGTGGCGGAGGAGCGTATCATCATCGGCCACCGCGTCACCGTCGGCGCGAACACGATCATCGCTGATACGGACTTTCACCCGCTTGATCCCACACGCCGCCAGCAGTTCCCGCTGGATGGCGCGACCGCCCCCATCGTCATCGAGGATGACGTGTTTATCGGGATGCAGTGTTTGATTTTGAAGGGGGTGACGATTGGCGCGGGCAGTGTGATCGGCGCGGGCAGCGTCGTCACCCGTGATGTGCCGCCGGGGGTGATCGCGGCAGGCAGCCCGGCGCGAGTCGTGCGGGCGCTGTAACACTTCAGGCACGCGGCTCACCTGATGGTGAGCCACGCCCCATCATCAAACGCAAGTTTGTTTTAATTAAACCGCGTTTTGCCACCTCAACGATGATTTCAACTGTCAAACAAATTAGACGCCTTCAGGCTTTTTGCGCGTGGTTTCGGGTACAATCGGTGGTGTGACGACTGCCGGTGCTGGCGTCTGCTTTGAACCGCGTGGATAACAGGCCAGTGGGGGAACACACATGGCGCATATTTTCATCAGCTACAGCAAACAGGATATGGACTTCGCCCGGTATCTGCGTGCCCTGCTGGAACATGCGGGCTTCGCCGTCTGGATGGACGAGGTGCGCTTGCAGCCTAGCGCCCGCTGGTGGAAAAGCATCGAGCAGAATATCGAATCCTGCGCCGTGTTTGTGGTGGTGATGTCGCCCCACGCGGCGGAGTCCGACTGGGTGGAGCGCGAAATTCTGCTGGCGGAAAAACTGCGCCGCCCGATTTATCCGGTGCTGCTGGCCGGGGAAGCGTGGTCGCGGCTGGCGAACATCCAGTATGAAGATATGCGCGCCGGGCTGCGGGCGAAACCGTCCGCCGGTTTCCTCCACAATCTGCGCGCCCGGCTGCCCGACACGACCCCCCGGACCGCCGCCCGTTCGATCATCTTGACCATCAGGGAAGGTGATGTCACCAAAGTTAAAGCTGATGTTGTGGCGCTGAAACATGCCAGCAGCTTCTACGGCGCGGATCAGATTGTCGCGTATAACCTCACTGTTCTGGCCGGTCTGAATCAGGAATCGCTGGAAGTCAAACCTGACGAATACTGTCTGGTGCCGACCGAAAACGCGATTGCGGCGGCGCGGGCGCTGTTTGTCGGCACGCCGCCGCCCCGGCATTTTGGCTACCGGCAGATCAGGGAGTTCACCACCAGAGTGCTGGATGCCCTGACCACCGCCGCGCCGGACACCCGCCATCTGGCGATGACGATTCACGGCCCCGGCTTCGGCCTGGATGAAGTCGAGGCGCTCCGGTCGCAGTTCGCCGGTTATCTGGATTCGATCAATCAGGGACGGCTGCCGCCCGCGCTGGAACGAATCACCATTCTGGAAATCAGCCCCAACCGTGTGAAACGCCTGCGCGCCGCGCTGGATGCCCAGCTTGAGCCGGCGGAGTATGCCGAACCGTTAGCGACCGGCTGGGGTTATCGTTTGTATGTCGGCACGCCGCAGCCGGCCCGGCCAGCCGAACCCGAAACACCCGGCAAACGCCACGCCTTTGTGCTCATGCCGCCCACCGCCGATGCCGAAGATGTGTTTTTCTATGGTATCCAGTCACCCATTCACGCGCTGGGTCTGTTGTGCGAGCGCGTCGAGCAGCCCGGTCTCGATGATGATTTACTCGATCAGGTTAAGCGCCGTATTGAAACTGCCGCCGTTGTCGTGGCTGACCTGACCGCCGCCGACCCGCGTGTTTATTTGCAGTTGGGTTATGCCTGGGGTAAAGGTCGCCCCACGATTTTACTGGCAAAGGCCGGTTCGCGGCTGGCTCTGGACAGTACCCGGTATGCGCCGATTGTTTATGAACGGATCAAAGACGTTGACAGCGCGCTGGCGCAGTCGCTGGATGCGCTGAAAGCTGAAGGATTATTATGAGTGCTGTTTCACCCTCTCGTCCACCGGAATATCCCTATGTGTTATCGGTCATTGCCCGCGCGCTGCTGCGGCTGTTCGGCTGGACACCGGTCAGTCATGTCCCCAACTCACCCAAATTCGTGATCGTCGCCGCCCCCCATACCTCGAACTGGGACGGCCTGATCGTCATTCTGATGGCGTTTGCGCTGCGTGTGCGGCTGCACTGGCTGGGCAAACACACCCTGTTCAAACCACCGTTCGGTTTTATCCTGCGCGCTTTTGGCGGCATCCCGATTGACCGCACCGCCCGCCATAACGCGGTGGAGCAGGCTGTGCAGTGGTTTAACCACCGCGAACGCGCCGCGCTGGTGATCGCGCCCGAAGGCACCCGCCGTAAAGCCGACCGCTGGAAAACCGGCTTTTACCATATCGCGCAGGGGGCGAATGTGCCGATGGTGTTAGGCTTCATTGATTACAAAACCCGAACCGCCGGCCTGGGGCCGGTCGTCGAACCAACTGGCGATTTTGAGGCCGATATGCAGACCATCCGCCAGTTTTACGCCGGCATGACGGGCCGGCATCCTGAACGCATGAGTGAGATTAAACTGGGCTGACAGCAGCCACCGGGGGAAACTATGCAGTTGATTCAACAGGACCGGCTGATGCTGGCCGATCTGGCGCGGCTGGAGCAGAAGCCGCCCTATTTTGAACCGAGTCCATCCCGTTTCTGGGACGATCCCTATATCGCGCAGCAGATGCTTAAGGCCCACCTTGACCCGAACACCGATGCGGCCAGCCGCAAACCGGAAGCGATTGACCGCACGGTCGTCTGGCTGTGGGAGCGTGCCGGTTTGCAGCCGGGGATGCGGCTGCTCGATCTGGGCTGCGGGCCGGGGCTGTACACCCGCCGTTTTGCCGAACGCGGCTTAAACGTAACCGGCGTTGACCTGTCCGAGAATTCGCTGCGTTACGCCCGCGAACATGACCCGGTTTCAACCTATATCCACGCCGACTACCGGCAGCTGGATGTCCCGGCTGGCTTTGACGCGGTAACACTGATTTACGGCGACCTGTGTGTGTTAAACGACGCCGACCGGGATGCCGTTCTGGCGCAGGTTCGCCGGGTTTTACGACCGGGCGGCTGGTTCTTTTTTGACGTGACCACCCCGCAGCACGCCAACCGCCGGCAGCCGCCGACCAGCTGGGACATCCAGACGGGCGCGGGGTTCTGGAAGCCCACGCCGCACCTGACACTCACCCGCTATCACGATTACCCCGACCATACGACCGGCCTGGAACAATACCTCATCATCGAAGAGTCCGGCGCTGTCACCGAAATTCGTGTCTGGACGCATTATTATTCGGCGGATGATGTGACGGCGTTTCTGACAGCCGCCGATTTTACGGTACAGGGCATCTACGGCGACCTGACCGGCGCGCCTTATGACCCGTCCGGGGAGTGGCTGGGCGCGGCGGCGCAAGGATAACTGGTGTAATTCTGTAGGGACGCGGCGCTGCCGTGTCCCTCAAACGACAGCCGGCGATAGCCAGCCCTATGACTGTTCCGGGTTTTCTTCGTTTTGTGCCTCGGCGGCTTCCCGCGCCCGCGCCAGGGCGACCGCTTTCATCACCTGCGTGCGCGTCAGCAGCACGGAGTCGTCGTCCTCGTAGCGCAGTTCTTCCGGCACATCCAGCTTGTGCTTTTTCAGAAATTCCTGCAGCGCATCGCTGAAGCTGCGCGCCTGCGCCGCTTCGCCGTATTCCTCCCGCACTTCCCGCAGATGGTCTACCATCCACAGATACAGGTCGGCTTCGGTGCGTTTGGGAAGCTGCCCCAGCACATCATACTTACGGATCAGCGTCACCGCCGGGCGGTACACCTGGTCGTACCAGTCCGCCGCTGCTTCCTCGAACGTGACGCCGGTGCCGCGTGTATGCTCCATGATATTCTGGTGCAGATAGATATGGCCGAGCAGTTCGTTATACCGTGACGGCTCAGACAGCTGCATCGGCTGGTGATGCGGGCGCATTCGTTTCAGCCCGGTTTCTTCCAGAAAAGCGGCATACGCCACCGCCGCATCAAGCTGCTGCTGCGTCATGCCGGGTTCCAGATCAACCGGCGTCGGCAGTTCGGTCACATGCGCCTGGATCGTTTTAGCGCCCAACTGCCGCGCTACCGAAACGCGGTGGTTGCCATCGCGCACAAAATACACATCGTCCACTTTGTAGAGTTCGATGGGCGGCACGCCCTCCATGCTGTGTACCTGAGCATAGACGCGGCTCCAGCGATCCTGCGACGTGCTGCCCTTCGGCAGAAACGAACTGGTGAAATCGCGGTAGCGGCCCACGCTGCCGACGATACGTTCCAGGGGGACATCCTGCAAGCCTTTGTAACTTTCTTCCCGCAGGCGCAGGCGCGTTTTGATGTCGTCAAAACTCAGCAGTTCGGCGGGTTTGCCGCGCAGCAGGCCCAGCACTTCCTGCCAGAACGCGCGCCGCCGCGCGCCCTGAAAGACGTTGATACCCTCGGCGTAGTTCATCTTAAATGAGTCGTCGGACATACGTTCCTCTCGCTCATCAGAGATTGGCAGTATTCAAGAGGCGTGGATGACTGCTCCACGCTGATTCGCTTCAATTCGACATTCCTATGGCTGATCGTTATACTCTCATTACAGCTTACAATACATTAGCCAGATTGCACAGAGCAAAGGCGACAATATTAGCCACTGCTGACCCTGCACGCATCTGCCGATGATACATCGGTATGGTTATGTGCAGTTTAAGAGGCAGTCAACAAAGGTAATGCTTCAGTGACGTATATTCTCGTAACCAACGACGACGGCGTCAACGCGCCCGGCATCTTCGCGCTGGCCCAGGCCATGCGCCAGTTAGGGACGGTGCAGGTGATCGCGCCGTCCAAAAATCAGAGCGCCACCGGCCACAAGAAAACGCTGTTTCAGGACATTCTGGTGGGCAAAGCCATCTGGCCGGATGGCACGGAAGCGATCACGATAGACAGTTCCCCGGCGGACTGCATCGCGCTGGCGGCGCTGGGGCTGGTGGCGTGGCCGCCGCATCTGGTGGTGTCCGGCATCAATCGCGGTGGCAACATGGGGCAGGACATCACCTACAGCGGTACGGTTACGGCGGCGCTGGAAGCCGCGATTCAGGGCGTGCCGGCCATTGCCGTGTCGGTTGCTGACCGCGAAGCCACCGAACCCGCCGCCTATACCGCCGCCGCCGAAGCCGCCGTCCATGTGGCGCGGCGCGTGCTGGAAAAAGGGCTGCCGCCTTTCACGGTGCTGAACCTGAACCTTCCGGCAGGCAATGACATCAAAGGCATCCGGCTGACACGCCAGGGCGTGCGGATTTACACCGACGAAATGGAGCGTAAGGGCGATGTCGTCCGTATCGTTGGGCCAGAGCCGGGTGGCAAGTTTGAGGAAGAAGGCACCGATTTGTGGGCGGTGCATAATGGCTACGCCAGCCTCACGCCGCTTCACCTCGACCTGACCGCGCACCGTTTCCTGGCCGATCTGGCCGCGTGGGATATTACACTGTAAGTCAGGTTCATCACGCATCACTGTTTTCCGGGGGGAGCATGACCGTTTCGATCTGGCAGGCGAACGATACACAGCCGGCGCGTGAAGTGGATTTCCTGGTGGTTGGCGCGGGGCTGGTGGGCTGCGCGGCGGCTTTTTTCGCGGCGCAGGCCGGGCGGCAGGTGGTCATCACCGATAAAGCGGACGTGGCTCTGGGCGCGAGCAGCCGCAACGCCGGTTTCATGATTACCGGCCTCGACACCTATTATCACCGTGCCGCCGAACGCTACGGCCTGCCGGTCGTGCGCGAAATGTGGGCGCTGTCGCAGACCACCCACGCGCACCTGCACGACTTCGCCCGCCGGGGCAGCGTGCCGCTCCAGCAGTGTGGGTCGCTGCTGCTGGCCGAATCCCCTGAAGAAGCGCGCGAACTGGAAACCGCCGCGCGGGCGCTCAACGCCGATGGCATTGACGTGGAATTTCACAGCCGTGACCCGCTTGACCGGGGGTACTTCGCCGCCATTCGCCAGCCCTGGGACTGCGCCGTGCAGCCGTATGAACTGGTATGGGCGATCTTCCGGCAGAGCGGCGCGGAACTGGTCAACAACAACGAACTGTACGCGCTGCGCCAGGACAATGATGAGTCGGTGACAGTCTGTACGCGGCAGTACATCTTTAAAGCGCGTCATGTCATGCTCTGCACCAACGCCTATTCGCCCCTGATTGACCCGTACTTCGCCGGTAAGGTGATTCCCACCCGCGCGCAGTGCCTCGTCACCGCGCCGCTGAAGAATGGCCCGGTGCTGGGTGTGTGCGGCTACAGCGATTATGGTTACATGTATTACCGTGACACCTTCGATGGGCGGCTGCTGATCGGCGGCGGGCGCAAGCAGAACAAACTGCTCGAAAACGACACCACCGACGACCGCATCACCGACCCGGTGCAGCGTATCTTAAATAATTACCTGCGCGAAAAGTTCCCGGACGTGGACGCGCCGGTAGAACGCCGGTGGGCGGGCATCATGGGTTTCAGCGCGGACGGCCTGCCGCTGGTCGGCACGCTGCCGGGCAGGCCGCGTGTCGGCTTTGCCGTCGGCTTTCACGGACATGGGCTGGCGCTGGGTGTTGGTACGGCTGAACGTGCGGTGGATATGCTGCTGAACGGCACGCACCCTGGCGCGGTGGATGCGCGGAGGTTTGGGTAGTTCCTTAACGCACAGGCCGTCAAGGTTGTTCCACTTAGTAAGACGGTTATTTAGCGTTTTCGAACAAAGATTTGCCACGCCAGATAGACGCCAAGCAACACGAGTACAACAGCGACATAATTGATCTGTGCGACGGCGACCACAAACAACCGCACGCCTAATCCACCAAGCGTCAACACGATACCCATCAGCCAGGTTATCAGGCTGACATGCCAGCCCCGCGTTGTCTGATACACGCCGGAACCCAATAAAACGAGTCCCGCCAATGTCATAATAAGGGCGTCGGACAGGTTAGTCAGGAAAAACGCAGCCAGCAGAACCACGATTAAAGCCGCCGTAATGGTTTCCGCTTTAGCTTCCCCCAGGTTAACATGTTCCCGCATAACGAATCTACCTCTACATAATCGTGTTTGGTTTGTTCATCATTTTACTGGATAGCAGCCGGGTGTAAGGTAAAGGATTTGCGAGTGTGACTCCCCTCCCCGCCGCTGGTGACGTTCATCACTGGAAGATAATCACCCCACCGCGATTTAATTAAGGACTGTCTTACCATGCTTGATAAAGGGGGACCCATGGAAGCTCACCATCAGCGGGTGATTGACCGGCTGGCGGCAGCGTTTGAGGCCGACCCGCACGTGCTGGCGCTCATCATCGGCGGCTCGATTGCGAAGGGCTGGGCGAAGCCTGATTCTGACGTGGACATCGCTATTGTTGTCACAGATGAGGAATACCAACGCCGCGCCGCCGCAAACGCCTATCATTACTTCAACAGGGATATGTGCGATTATGACGGCGGCTATGTTGACGGCAAAGTCGTCAACCTGGATTTTCTGCGCGAGGTCGCCGATCACGGCAGCGAGCCGGCACGCGCGGCCTTCGCCGGCGCGTTCGCGGCCTTTTCCCGCTGCGCCGAAATAGACGACCTGCTGCCCCGCATCCCGGTCTATCCCGAACCTGAACGCGAGGCCAAGATCAGAGCCTTTTACAGCCAGGTGCTCATCCTCAACTGGTACGTGCCGGAAGCCGAAAAACGTCATGATAATTACCTGCTCACCCATGCGGTCAGCGATCTGGCGCTGTACGGCGGGCGGCTGATCCTGGCGCATAACCGCATCCTGTACCCGTATCACAAATGGTTTACGCACGTTCTGCGCAGCGCGCCGGACAAACCCGCCGATCTGCTGTGCCGCATGGACGAACTGCTGGCACACCCCTGCGGCGCGACCGCCCAGGCCTTTAGCGACTGTGTGGGTGGCTTCCGCGACTGGGGTGTAACGATGGGTCAGGCCGTCGTGCAGTTCATGGTTGACAGTGAATGGAACTGGCGCTATGGCGGGCGCACGCCGCTGGCCGACTGGTAAGGCATAGGGAAATCGGTGGGCGGCGGTAGTGAGCCGGCGTTGACACATTTGTCCTCATACAGGCTATAATACCGGCGTGATGGAACTCAACGACCGTGAGCCGCGTCTTTAACCTGAAGCGCACCAGCCTGCCCGTAACCGAAAGGTGACAGAAAGGTTGGTAAATTAGGGTTGGTATCAGGCTCGTGGATCGCGCAGATGGCAACACGCATGGGCGATAAACAGATTCAAACAATCAACAATCGAGATTATGCCCTCGCTCGCCGCAGCCGCCCGCGCGGACTGGTCGGGCAAATGGGTATGGTGCTGCTGGAGCCGGGCGCGTTCTTTCACGCGCTGCCGTATGCCGATGGCAGCCGCCAGTGGGTCTGGGCGGCGCTGCTGATTCTGGCGCTGGTTGGTATCAGCGCCGTGCGTCAGGACGCCCTGCTGAACGGCGACGACACCAACCTGGCTGCCCTGTCCGCGAATACATCCGTTCCAATGGACCCGTTTGCCTCCTCTGGCCCGTTTGGAGGCGGTGGTCAACTGCCGGCAGTCCCGACAGAACCCGTAGCACCTTCTCAACCGGATGTGTCCGCGACCTGGACGATTGCCCTGATCGCCGGCAGCGGTGTGGTGCTGGGATGGTTCATCCTGGCGGTCATGCTGTGCGAGGTATCGCTGTTTAATGGTGTCGCGCCGCGTCTGGGCAGCAATTTCCAGATTGCGATCTGGACGAGTGTGCCGCTTGGCCTGATGGCCGCCCTGCAGTTGTTGTTTTACGCGGCGGGCGGCACGGTGGGCGAACCCGGCATCTCCGGCCTGCTCGGCCAGTGGGATGGCTACGCCGGCCTGCCCGCGTTCATCAAAAGCCTGACCCTGTCGTTCGCCAGTCACCTGACGCTGTTCTGGCTGTGGAGCGTGATTTTGATCTACATTGCTGGCCGCCGCGCCCTGAACGGTAAAACCTGGGCGGTGGCGCTGGTGGTGGTCGCCTGGGTGGTGGTGGTCGTCGTCGCCCCGGTGCTGACCGGCGCGATTGCCGCGCCCGACACGGAAACCACCCTGCCGGATATGTCGGCCACTTCGGGCGACGAGATGCCCACCGATCTGATCATACCGCCGGAAAGCGCGCCGCCGGATTTCGCGGGCGGCAGTGAAGGCGGCCAGCCCGCCGGCGATCCCCTGGCCGAACCATCCGGCCCGGAAACAACGCTCGACGCGCCTGCCAGCGAGGTCGCGCCGTCACCCACCCCCTCCGCCGGTGGCCGTATGGTCGAGCCGCCAGCTTCGCGTTCGACGGAACCAACGCCTGCCGCTGCGGGCGAGTCGTGATGGTGGGAACATGAACGGTCATCTCGCTGTGGACATCCGATGCTCATATCCCGGAGGCGGACGGCGCGGCTGTTCGACCGTCACGATGGGAAGTAAGTGGTACAGGTAGTGTCCTATGACAGTCGTGGAACGCAGCAACGGCGACAGCCCGGCCATCGTTGTCGGGCGCGACGTGCATAAAGTGTTCTTCCTGGGCGACCAGCAGGTACACGCGCTCAACGGGGTGAACGTCGCCATTCCACAGGGGCAGTTTGTAACGATTATGGGGCCGAGCGGCTCTGGCAAAAGTACACTGCTGTACCTGCTGGGCGGCCTCGACCGCCCCACGATGGGTGATATTCTGGTTGCCGGTCGTTTCCTGAATACGCTGGGCAGCGAAGGACTGGCCGACTTCCGCCGTGAAACCGTGGGGTTTATCTTCCAGGCCTTTCATCTTGTGCCGACGTTGACCGCGCTGGAAAATGTGGCGCTGCCGGGTGTCTTTGCCGGGATGCCACGTGATGACCGTGAGCAGCGCGCCGTCCGGCTGCTGGCCGCGCTGGGTATGGCCGACCGGCTCGACCACCGTCCGTCGCAGCTTTCCGGCGGGCAGCAGCAGCGCGTGGCGATTGCCCGCGCCCTGTTCAACGACCCGCCCATCATCATGGCCGACGAACCGACCGGCGCGCTGGACAGCAAAACCGGCCAGACGGTCATGAAACTCCTGCGCCAGTTGTGCGACCGCCGGGGTAAAACCGTGCTGGTCGTCACGCATGATGAGCAGGTTGCCAGTTACGCCGACCGTACCATCCGGCTGAAGGACGGCAGCGTGATCCAGGACGAGCGCGTATTCTTGAAACCCACCCGGAAGGGCAACGGGATTCACCTGTCCCCCGGTAAAAAAGAGGGAGTGCCCGATGCGTAATAAATTTTTTAATAAACAGCCCCCTCCCCTAAATTCCCTCCCCACAAGCTGGAGAGGGGACTTAAAAGGTATTCTGCTCCCCCTCTCTACTCAGTGGAGAGGGGGTTGGGGGGTGAGGACTGTACGGACGCGGACGTTTCGTATCGCGCTGCTGGCGCTGCTGCTGGTGCTGACCTGGGCCTCGTGGGGCGCGGCAGCGCAGGAAACCACGCCAGAGCCGCCGCAGCCGGTGCAGCCGGTCTTTGATTTTCAGCGATTTGAACCAACTTCCGTGAATCCGGGCACGGCCTTCACGCTGACCGTACTCGGCACCGGCTTTGATCCCGGCGCGTCACCCCAGCTTCAGGTACGGCTGGGGGGGTATGGCGTGCTTCAGACAACGGTCGAAAACGCTAATGTGATCACCGCCGCCGTACCGGCCAGTATTCCCCCCGGAACCTATCAGGTTTATCTGGTCAATCCCGGTGTGGCCGACAACATCTCCTGTACCGCGTGCGGCGGAGTCACCTCGCTGATCGTGCGCGCCCCCACCAGCGCGCCCGTTCCCACACTGGAACCGGTCATCCCCACCGCCGCCCCGCCGCCCACAGTGGTTCCCGGCGCGCCAAACCTGCTCATTCGCAGTTTCACTGCCAATCCATCGGTTGCCGCCCCCGGTGGCACCATCACCTTTAACGTGGAAATCGTCAATGTGGGCACGCGCGTGGCGGAAGGGCTGACACTCTCCGTTGACAGCGGCGGCCATTTCATTCCGGCCAACGGGCAGGCCACGCTGCTGCTGCCCAACATCGCGCCCAATTCCGGCACGGTGGTCGGCATCCCGGTGACCGCCGCCGAAGATACGCCGTCCGGGCCGCAGAGTGTGCCGATCACGATGAGCTACCGCGATTTCACCGGCGACAGCTACAGCGCCAAGGGCACGCTGATGGTCACGATTGAAAAGGTGGAAACCGCCACGCAGATCACGCTGGCGCGGTATTTATTTGACCCCACACCCGCCGAACCGGGCAAAGCGGTCAAAGTTACCCTGCTGCTGACGAACACCGGTAACGCCGATGCGAAACAGGTTCTGGTGCGGATTGGCGACGGCGGCCTGCTGCTGGCCGGCCCGCAGGGCGACAGCTTTCCGGTGGGCGACCTGAAGGCCGGCGCCAGTTTCAGTGTCGAAATGCCGCTGATTGTCAGTTCCAGCGCGAAACCCGGCCCGCAGCCGCAGGGTTTCAGCATCAACTACCTGCAAAACGGCGAATCCAAACAATTCACCAGCAGTGTGACGCTGGATATCGCCAAGGTAGTGCCTACCGCGCCGGTGATGCTGCTGGACAAGTTCGATATTGGCAAAACCTTCTTGCAGCCGGGAGAGCAGTTCACCGCCAACGTTATCCTGAAAAACGTGGGTAAGGAACGCGCCGAAAATATGCTGATCACGTTTGGGACGGTCAGCCCCGGCAGTTCATCCGGCAGCGGCGACTCTGGCTCTGGCAGCGGTACGGGCACGGGCACGACCACCACCACCAATCCCGGCGCCACCTTCGCGCCGATGGGTTCCGGCGGGACGATTTTTGCCGGCATCGTCGCCGCCGACGGTGGGACGATCAACCTGTCTCAGGAGTTCATCGTGAACGGTTCGGTAGATACCGGCATCTACACGCTGCCGATCACCCTGCGCTACCAGAAAGCCGACGGCACGAACGTCACCGATACGCTGTCCGCCAGCCTCGTCGTTATCCTCCCACCCCGCCTGAGCCTGGAACTGCAATCACCCCTGCCTACCGAAACCAATCTGGGCGAACCGCTGTTTCTGACGTTAGGAATTGCCAATCGCGGGCGTAAAACGGTCAACTTCAACACGGCCACCGTCACCACCAGCAGCGGTGAAGTCATCGAAGGCGCGGAAACTTTCCTCGGCCCGCTGCGGGTAGACGACGACACCACCCTGACAACCAGCATCATGCCGCTGGAAGAAGGGCCGCTGAAAATCACGATCACGCTCAACTACATAGACGACCTCAACAAGCCGCAGACGATTGTGCAGGAGTACGAGACTCAGGCCGTCCAGCCGCCACCGGTGCCCACCTTTGAACCACCGCCGGACATGGGCGGCCAGCCCATCATTACCGACGATCAGTCCACCAAAAGCAATGATCTGCTGGGACGGCTGCTGTTAGGTTTGCTGGGGTTGGGCAGCTAATTCAGTTCGGTCTATCCGGGGCGATCCGCGTGATCGCCCCGCCGGCTCTAAGCCTCTGTCTAGTTTTTTCCAACACGGTTTTTACACAGGCCGGTTACAGTGAATCCGGTGTTAGACTCTGCCGGATTCCGCTTCAACGCGGGTGGGCGCTCCCGCGCCTGGGACACCCGTGCATCCGAGAATCCCCTGAAAACAATATGGAGGTTGAGGCGATGGTCAAGCGTGTTTTCGTGTTTATCGTGCTGGCGGCGCTGTTAAGCGTGGCGCTGCCGGTGCTGTCGCAGCAGGCGGTAACTGAACTTCCCCTACTGCCGGCGGCTTCCCAGCCCTATCAGTTAAATATGGAAGAACTGGGTTTGTCGCAAATCTATCAGAATATCGTGGACTCGACGGTCAATATCGCCGTTGCCGGGAACAACGCACCGCTTGGTACGGGCAGCGGCTTTGTGATAGATACCGATGGGCATATTGTCACCAATAATCACGTTGTCGAGGATGCCAGCTACATTCAGGTGACCTTCGTCAGCGGGCGCATAGTCAACGCTGAACTGGTCGGGCGCGATCCCGGCTCTGATCTGGCCGTCATTAAGGTCAACCCGGCGGACGTGGGTGAGGAACTCGACCCGATTGAACTGGCGGACTCCGATCAGGTGCAGGTCGGCCAGCGGGTGATGGCGATTGGCAGCCCGTTTGGTGAAAACTTTACGCTGACGACCGGTATTGTCAGCGCCGTGAATCGCACCATTGAAGGCGTGGAAGGTTTCGTCATCCCCAAAGTGATCCAGACCGACGCGGCCATTAATCCCGGCAACAGCGGCGGCCCGCTGCTGAACTGGTCGGGCGAGGTCATCGGCGTGAATGCCGCCATCCTCAGCACGTCGCGCACCGGGTCAGGCGTCGGGTTCGCTATTCCGTCGAATCAGGTGCGGCGCGTCGTGCCCTATCTGATCGCCAACGGCGAATACCGCCACAGCTATCTCGGCATTTCGGGCGGGCCGCTTCAGCCGCAGCAGCGTGAGACGATGCGTTTGCCCAACGATCTGAACGGGGTGATGGTCGCCCGCGTGGTGCCAGGCGGCCCGGCGGAGCAGGCCGGCCTTCGGGGGACGGCGGTGAGCATCAACACCCCCTTTGGCGAACTGCCAATCAACGGCGACATCATTACTGCGATTGACGGCGTGCCGGTATCGCAGGTCGCGGATTTAACGGCTTATCTGGAAAACCACACCCTGCCCGGCGACCAGGTGACCCTGTCCATCTGGCGCGACGGCCAAACTCAGGACATCACCGTTACGCTCCAGGAACGGCCAGGCTCATCAGCCGCCAGCAGTAAGTAACCCCACAAACATAACCGCGCGCGGGACAACCCGCGCGCGGTTCATAATTTCAGCTTATGCTCCGTAGGGCAGCCGCCCTACACGACTCTAATACCGGCGCGGGCCGCGATCATCCCGGCGTTCGCCGTAACCACCGTTCGGGCGGCGGTTATCCGGTCGCTCCTCGCGGGGGCGCGCTTCGCTCACGGTGAGCGGGCGCTTGCTCATGGCATAACCGTTAAACCGCTTGATGGCTTCCTCAGCATCTTCATCCGATGACATTTCTACAAAGCCGAACCCTTTGGAACGGCCCGTCTCGCGGTCGGTAATCACCGTCACGCTGGTGATTTCCCCGGCCTGCTCGAACAGCGCGCGGATTTCCTCTTCGGTCGCGCTGTACGGCAGATTGCCGACATACAACTTCTTGGTCACAAAAGGTCTCCTATTTTGGACAAAACGGACAGTTGATAGCTGTCACAGACATGGCAAAATGCGAGCACGGACGGTTGCGAGGAGAGCAAAACGCGGCTTGCGATCTTCGGCCTGACGGTCTTGGCGCTATCGCATTTATCTTCCCATAAATTGCAGGTTTTGTAAAGGTATCCGGGCAGGTAAAATGAGAGGATTAAACGGCATTGACCCGCTGTGAAATCACCTGAAAGTAGAAACTTTGCGCGGCCTGTACTGTTATAGCTACCAGATAACATAAGAGCCTGCCGGTGATGCCGCAGGCTCTTAGTCGGGTTAGTGAACATCGGGGCGACGGGATTTGAACCCATGACCTCTTCGACCCGAACGAAGCGCGCTACCAAACTGCGCTACGCCCCGTAACGAACTGTTAGCGAGTATAGATGAAGTCTGCACCATTTTCAAGAGGCAAAATCATGACGACCACTCCTCCCGTGACGTTAACCGACCGGGCGCGCGCTTATACCCGGAACTGGACAGCCTGGGCCGGCACCACGCTTCACCGGCTGGGTGTCCACCCGGACGCGCTGACTGTCGCCGGATTAGTGGTGGTCGCCCTTGCATCCGTCTTTGTGGCACGCGGCCAGTTTCCGCTGGCCGGGGTGATCCTGGTACTCGGCCTGCCGCTGGATGCGCTGGACGGCGCAACGGCGCGCGCGATGGGGCGTAAGGACACCTTCGGCGGCGTGCTGGATTCCACGCTTGACCGGTATGCCGACGCTTTCATTTTTGGCGGATTGAGTTATTATTTTGCAGTCCAGGGGCGCTTCGAGATGATGCTGCTCGCGCTGGCTGCCTTGATCGGCAGTTTTGTGGTAAGCTATGTGCGCGCGCGCGCCGGGGAAGCCGGCCTGTCGGTGAAGATTGGCCTGTTTGACCGGTTTGTGCGGGTCATCATTATTGTACTCATCCTGTTCGTTCCCATTCTGCTCGAACTGGGGGTGCTGGCGCTGGCAATCGGGACTAATATCACCGGCTTGCAGCGTCTTTGGTACGTCTATCGCAACACCCAAAACTAGTGAGGTCGCTTCAATTATGGAATTCCAGCCAGAAGGCATCTTGATTTCCCTGTTCGGCCAGCAGTTGCAAATTCGTTATTACGGGTTGATCATCGTCTTTGCCATGCTGGTCGCGGCGACGGTCGCCGCGCGGCTGGCGAAACGCGCCGGTTTCGACCCCGAACACGTGTGGGGCGGACTGACCTGGGCGATCATCCCCGGCATCATTTTCGCGCGGCTGTGGTTCGTGCTGTTCCCCTCCAAATCCGTGATCGAAGCGGGGCGGGATACCGCCTGGCTGCTGCAAAACTTCTTCGATTTGCAGCAGGGGGCTATCGCCATCTGGAGCGGCGGCCTGAGTATCTTCGGCGCGGTGCTGGGCGGCCTGCTGGGTGTCTACCTCTATCTGCGGCGGAACAAGCTGCCGCTGGGCCCCTGGCTGGACATCGCCGCTGTCGCGCTGCCGCTGGCGCAGGCGATTGGCCGCTGGGCAAACTTCGTCAATCAGGAATTGTACGGCACGGTGACGACCCTGCCCTGGGGCATTACAATTGACTCGGCGCACCGCGTCGAGCCATACATGAGCACGGTGGACTACCCCGCCGCGACCACCCTGTTCCACCCGCTGTTCCTGTATGAGTCGCTGTGGAGCGTGCTGGCGTTTGTCGTGCTGCTGAACCTGTTCCTGCGCTACCGCAGCCGGCTGATTGCGGGCGATCTGTTCCTGCTGTACATCGTGCAGTATTCGGTCATTCGTTTCCTGCTGGAATTCCTGCGTGTGGATGTGACGCTGGTCGGCGGGATTAACGTCTCGCAGGTGGTGACGCTGATCGCGGGTGTGATCGCGCTGCTGGTCTTCATTTACCGGCATCGTGCCGGTGTCCCCACACCCTCGCAAACGACCGAACAGCCGTCGCTGTAGTCCGATAAACCAGGCAGGGGCGATTGTTGTGGTCGCCCCTGCTTATTAACCGCTTTACTGAATGTTCATCGGCGCGGGCTGCTCCGGCTCTTGGGCCGGCGCGGGCGCGATCACTTCCGGCTGTGCCGGCTGGGTGCTGGCCGGCTCAAGCGCCGCTGACAGCACTTCATCCACATTTTCCACCAGCACAAACTTGAGTTCGCCGCGCACTTCTTCCGGCAGGTCTTCCAGATCATTCTCGTTCTTCTTGGGCAGAATCACCGTGTCCACCCCGAAGCGGTGTGCCGCCAGCACCTTATCCTTGATGCCACCCACCGGCAGCACCTGCCCACGCAGCGTGATCTCCCCGGTCATGGCAACATTCTTCTTGACCGGGCGCGTCGTCAGCAGCGAAGCCAGCGCCACCGCCATCGTAATGCCTGCCGACGGGCCATCTTTAGGAACAGACCCCGCCGGAACATGCATGTGAATGTCACCACGTTCGAAGAAGGCCGGGTCAATCCCCAGTTCAATCGCCTTCGACCGGATGTAACTGAAGGCAATCCGCGCGCTTTCCTGCATCACTTCGCCCAGTTGGCCGGTGTACTGGAAGCCCTTCGCGCCCGGCATTCGGGCTGCTTCGACAAACAGCACGTCACCGCCCACCGGCGTCCAGGCCAGCCCGGTCGCCACGCCGGGCAGATCGGTGCGCTCCGCGATTTCCTCGCGGTAGCCGTAGCGCGGGCGGCCCAGCAGGTCGCGGATCATTTTCTCGTCCATCACCACTTTATCGGTCACGCCTTCCGCAATGCGCGTGACAACCTTACGCGCCGCCCGCCCGATCTCACGTTCCAGTGTGCGCACCCCCGCCTCACGGGTGTAGTCCCGCACGATCAACTGCAATGCGTCGCGGCTGAACTCGATTTCTTCCGGCGTCAGCCCGTTTTCGTGAATCTGGCGCGGCACCAGGTATTGTTCGGCAATGGCAACCTTTTCGTGTTCGGTATAGCCTGACAGTTGAATGATCTCCATCCGGTCGCGCAGCGGCCCCGGAATCGGCTCCAGTTCGTTAGCCGTCGTGATGAAGAACACTTCACTCAGGTCAAAGGCCACGTCCAGATAATGATCGCGGAATTCGGCGTTCTGTTCCGGATCAAGCACTTCCAGCAGCGCCGAGGCCGGATCGCCCCGGAAGTCGCGCCCCAGCTTATCCACTTCATCCAGCATAATCACCGGATTATGCGACTCGGCGCGGCGGATCGTCTGAATGATGCGCCCCGGCATCGCGCCGATGTAGGTGCGCCGGAAACCGCGAATTTCGGCCTCGTCGCGCACGCCGCCCAGACTCATGCGAATAAATTTGCGCCCCATCGCGCGGGCAATCGAAGCGCCCAGCGATGTTTTACCCACCCCCGGCGGGCCGATGAAACACAGAATCGCACCGCGCCGTTCGCGCCGGATGGTGTAATCCGACGCTTCGCGTTCGCTCTGGTCAACGCCGCGCTCCTGGCGCAGCTTGCGCACCGCCAGATATTCGAGGATGCGCTCCTTAATATCCTTCAGCCCGTAATGGTCTTCATCCAGCACCTGTCGGGCGGCGGCGATGTTCAGATGATCGTCCGTCCGCTTCGACCAGGGCAGGCTGGTCAGCCAGTCGAGATAGGTGCGAATCACGCCGTATTCCGCCGCCGCCGTTGGCAGTTTCGACAGGCGATCCAGTTCGCGCTCCGCCTCTTTTTGCGCTTCTTCGGTCATGCCGGC
>JARKOK010000423.1 GCA_029975765.1 Aggregatilineales bacterium | reverse complement strand
TGGTGGAGGCGCTGGAAGCATGGCAACGGATGCGCGGACGTGGTTCTACACAACCCCGGAACCCCGGCCTTATTTTATTGAAGAACGGGTGAACCATACCCTCTGGAAAAACCGCCTGCAAGGGCTGTCCATGTCCTGCGTGCAGGCGAGCAATCCGATCAAGATGGAAGGCGTGTGGAACGGGATGCCGGTGCAGTTTGAGTGGCAGCCGGGCAAAACGTTCATCCTGCGCTCCGGGCGCGAAGTGAAGGAACTGATCGGCGTGCTGCGGCAGATTCTCATGCTGCGTCCCGCGCTGGCCTACGTGGATACCAACGGCCTGTTCACGGTGGAATGGCATACGGACGGCGGCGCGACTCGCTGGCAGGAAGTGAAGGGCAATCCCGAATATCAGGCCGCCCGCCGCCTGCGGAAAGACTGATCCTCGCAGGGGCGGGTTTCGAAACCCGCCCCTGCTAACCACGTTATCGCGGCATGATGCACAGCGTCAGTTTTCCGGCCACCGCCGCCGGACAGGAACGCGCAACGCCATCGCTGCTGCCGATGCCAAAATCCGCCCCCCAGAACTTGACGGTATCCCCCACATCCAGCCGCGCGATAACATCGCAGGGCTGCGGCGGCTGATCGCTGCCGGGGCTGCTGTTGGTAAACAGCACACACTGGCCGGGCGCTAACCGCCCGATGTCGGCGACCGGGTTTACGCCCGCGCCGTACAGCGTGGGGTCGGATACATTAACGGACGCGCCGAACGGCGGCACGTAGTTGTTGGTGACGGCGAAACCATCCAGCACCATCCACTGACTGCTGGAATTATTGATGATCGCCAGATTTTCCAGCCGGTAGGCGAAGTAGATGTATTCGGTCGCGTCACCGGACGCGCCGCCGGAGAGATAAAATTCGCAGCGCCCCGGATTGGCGACCGCGCAGGTGCCGCGCTGCAAGCCGTCCTGGAATACCCCAAACTGTGTTGTGCCGCCCGCGCCCGTCCAGAAGTGTTCGCCGGGGTTGTTGGTGGTCATCCATTGTACGCTGCCGCACTCTGGCAAGTCCTTGCCGCTGCCGCGCCCGACCGACCACACCTGCCCGCAGTCCCCCGCTGTTAACCCACCGCCCCAGCGCCCCGCGCTGAATGACGCGCCGCTGCCATCCAGCGCGCGGAAGGTCAGCCCACTCAGTCCGAGCGTGCCGCCGGTATTGTTGACCAGCGTCAGATCGTTATCGTCATAGATCAGCAGGGTATTCGGCGAACGCAGCACATCCACGTCAACGGCTGTCCCTGGCGCGGCGGCCTGCCCGGCGGGAATGGACTGGCCGCTGATGCTGTTCTGCGGCAGGCCGGACTCCGCCGTCCAGCCCTGATTGTTTTCCGCGCCCAGCCTGAGGCCAACACGGTTCAAGGCGGCAGCCGCCTCCGGCACGCTGAGGCCGACCAGATCGGGCACGGCAGCATCCTGCGCGGCGGCGCCGGAGACGACGATCAGGCCCATCAGCACACATAAAAGTTTACGTATCATCTAACCACCTGTAGGCTCTAAAGGTTTCGATCTCCCTGTACTATAATGGAAAGTGTGAGGACTGGACAATAGGATGAGGGTTTAAGCCGATGCAGCCGTATGTGATCACGGTGATCGTAGACGAGAAACGCCGGGTGATGATTGACCTGCCCGACGACATGCCGACCGGCCCGATTGAAATTACTGCGCGCCCATTGGCCGAAACGCGGCCAGAGCCGCTGACCCGCGAATGGGTACAGGCGAAACTGAAAGCTGCCGGTCTGCTGGCAGATATAAGTGACATCCCAGAAGGTGAAGAGCTATCCGAGGAAGAAGAAGTGAAATTGGCGCGCCAGATGGCAGGAGGCCGCCCTGCCGAAGACCTGGTGAATGAAGATAGGGAGGAACGCTTTTGAGTACTTTTTTTGTGGATACGAGTGCTCTTGCAAAGCGTTATCTCGACGAAATTGGATATACCTGGGTAAGAAGTTGGATTCTACCCAGGCACAATCACACGATTTTGATTTCACGTTTAACCACAGTCGAGATGATTTCTTTGCTGGTTCGCAAACAATATGAAATGGCATTATCACCTATAGCTGTTTTGCAAATACGTGATAATTTCTTCGCTCATGTTCGACGGCAATACAATGTGGTTGAATTTGAAACAAGAACTTTTGTTGTAGCACGTCGCCTGATTTTCGATCATCAGTTACGGACGCTGGATGCGATACAGCTTGCAGATGCATTGTTAATCGTTCGAGATTTTGGATTTCGTCTCACCTTCGTCAGCGCAGACACACGCTTACTCACCGCCGCAGCCGCCGAAGGGCTGCCCACCGATAACCCAACCGCACATCCATAAACCATGATGCCAGATAAAATCACTCTCCTTGACAACAAACGGATCATTCTCGGCGTGACCGGCAGCATCGCCGCTTACAAGGCGGTTGACCTCGCCAGCAAACTGACGCAGGCCGGCGCGAAAGTGGACGTAATTATGACGGACGCGGCACAGCGGTTCGTCACGCCGCTGGCGTTCCAGTCCGTCACTGGACGCGCGGTGTATACCTCGATGTGGCAGACCGATACAGGCGGCGGCCTGCCGACGCATATCGCGCATATCGGCCTGGGCGAAGGCGCGGACGTGCTGGTGATCGCGCCCTGCACGGCCAATACGCTGGCGAAGATCGCGCACGGGCTGGCCGATGATTTACTGAGCGTGACGGCGCTGGCCGCGCGCTGCCCCTTAATCATTGCCCCGGCGATGGACGGCGGTATGTACGCCAACGAAGTCACCGAGTTTAATATCCGCATCCTGAAAGGGCGTGGTGTGATGGTGATCGAGCCGGACGAAGGCCGCTTCGCCTCCGGGCTGGTGGGCAAAGGTCGCCTGCCGGAAACACCGGCTTTGATGGGGCATATCCGCCGGATGCTGGGGCGCGACGGCGCGCTGCGCGGCAAACATATCGTCGTCACGGCGGGCGGCACGCGGGAAGCGATTGACCCGGTGCGGTACATCTCCAACCGTTCCAGCGGCAAGCAGGGCTACGCGCTGGCGCAGGCCGCGCTGGATGCCGGCGCGAAGAACGTCACGCTCATCAGCGCGGCGCAGCATTTACCCGCGCCGGTGGGCGCGATGGTCGTACCGGTCAACAGCGCGGCGGAGATGCTGTATGCGGTGCTGGAACACACACCCAATGCCGATGCGCTGCTGATGGCGGCGGCAGTGGCGGACTTCACGCCGGAACACGTCGCCACGCAGAAGATTAAAAAGAAAGAGGACTCGACCGACGCGCCGGTGCTGGCCTTAACCCGCACGCCCGATATTCTGCTGGTGATTAAACAGCGCCGCGCCGATACCGGCTTCCCGCGTGTGGTGGTCGGCTTCGCGGCGGAAAGCCAGGATTTGCTGGCGAACGCCCGCGCCAAGCTGGAACGGAAAGGGCTGGATCTGCTGGTCGCTAACGATATCACCGCCAGCGACGCCGGTTTTGAAGTGGATACCAACCGCGTCGTGATTCTGGATGCGGGCGGCGGGCAGGAGGCGCTCGGCCTGACCAGCAAAGCCGCCGTTGGCGAAACGGTCATCCGGCGCGTGGCAGAAGTATTAAGCCGCTGAGTAAAGCTGTAATCTGCTTTTAACCAGTTTTTTGCAGCTTTCGCAATTGTTCCGGCTGTCAAATGACACTATAATGACCGATAAGTAAAGACTCTATTTACTTACCCTATAGGTGATCACACAAGGAGCAACCCCTGCATGAAGTCACGGTTTATGGCGATTCTGCTGGTTTTTGTTTTCGTCGTGGGAATGATCTCAACTGTGTCTGCGCAGACGATGGATCCGTGTCTGGGTCTGTCATCCGGCGACTGCGCGATTCTTCAGGCAGCCGATGCCAATGCGGCTGAACTCACCTCATTTACGCTGGGCTTTAAATTCAATCTCAACGTCGGCGGCCTGAGCACGCTGGCCGGTATGATGGGCGCGGGTGATGAAGGCGCGCCGTCGTCGCTGGCAATCAGCGCCAATGCCAGCAACAGCCCATTCGTGATGGTTCCCGGTGCGGCTGAGCCGACGGCGGGCATTGCGCTGGCGATGGATGTCAACGGCAGCATCAGCGGCCTGGGCGAAGGGGTGGACAGCTCTGGTTCGGTCAGCTTCGTGATTGCCGACGGCAACTTCTATCTCAAGAACCCGGAAACCGGCGCGTGGGAAGGCTTCTCGCTGAAGGAAGCGGTTGACTCCGGTATGCTGGCCGAAGCCGGTCTGCCGTTCGACCCCGAAGCAATGCTGGAAGGTGACATGAGCGCGATGGGCGCGGCGACCGACCCGGCGGCCATGCTGGCCGAAGCCGGCCTCTCCCCCGATGATGTAAGTGCGCTGATGAACGTGCAGGGGTTCCTGGGGCAGCAGCGCGTGGCGGACGCGAATCTGCACGGGCAGACGATGGCCGCGTTTGAGTCGACGGTGGATATTGCCGCGCTGCTGGCCGCGCCGGAATTCCAGAATATTCTGATGAAGGCTGCGCAGGCGGCGGGTGATGACCCGAATGCCGCGCAGATCGCGCAGATGGGCATGATCCTGCCGATGCTGGTGCAGCAGGCCAACGTTAAGATGACCCGCTGGATCGGTGTGAATGACCAGTTCCCGCACCGGCTGGTGCTGGAAGTAAACGCGCTGGTGGACATCGGCGCGATGATGGGCGGCACCGGCGGCGATGCCCCGGCGATGGAACCGATCACGCTGAATCTGGTGCTGGATGTCGAGATGGACCAGCACAATGCGACAGCGGCGCCATCGGCCCCGGCGGGCGCGGTGATGAAATCGCTGGAGGAACTCCAGGGCATGGGCCAGTAGTAAACGCCGGATGATGCCTTAAGCCCTCTCCCTCATGGAGAGGGACTTGAAAATATCCTTCAAACGATATTCTCCCCTTCGCTCTCAGGGCGAAGGGGTTGGGGGATGAGGGCAAAAGGCGCATTCATAGCGCAGTTTAGTAAACGACTCTTTCGCGGGGGTAGTGCCCCTGCCGGCGAGCCTCTCTTACGAGTGGCTCGTTTTGATTGTCGTAGGGCAAACGTCGCTGTACTTCGTTTTTCCGCTCCGTTATAATGCCGCGTTGGTTCTGGCATGGCCGCCCCCGCAGGGGCGTGCCGTAATTCGGAGACAGTTATGGCATCACCGGACGACACTCAACCCCGTTCACCCTTTCAGACCCCGCCGCACGGCCAGCCGCCCGTGATGCTCGACCCCTACGACGAAACCCCATCGTCGGGCGGGCCGGGCTGCGCGGTGTGGGCGATTCTGGGCGTGGTGGCGCTGGGGTTCGCGGTGGTGATTGTTGTGCTGGCGGCGGTGGCCGGTTGGGCTTCCGGCCAGCGGGTCGCGCAGATGAACGCGGCGGCTACGCAGAATGCCGCCATTATGGAACAGATAAACCGGCTGCCGGCGGATATTGCTGCCGGTAATACGGTGCTGCTGCAAGCGCGCCTGGATTATCTGGCAACCGTCACGCCGGCTGTGACCGGGCTGGCGGATTTCAGGCAGACGGCAACGGCAGTGTTTCTCACCAGCCAGCCGACGCTGACCCCGACTCCCACGCTGATGCCGACCATCACCCCGACTCCGGAAGCAGCGATGGTGCTGCCGGAAGTGACCGCCGCCAGCGGCGCGAGCAGCGCGTTTGATCTGGCCGGTTTGCTGGCAAACGCGCAGCAGGCGGTATCACTGAATGACTGGGACGCGGCAGTCAGAACGCTGGACGTGATTCTGGCGGCGGACAGCACCTATGAGGCCGCAACGGT
>JARKOK010000413.1 GCA_029975765.1 Aggregatilineales bacterium | reverse complement strand
TCCCTCACCCCGGATAATTTTTAACAGCAGTTCCCCGGCGCTGTGTCCCAGATCATATGCCGGAACACGGATCGTCGTCAGCGGCGGGCGGGTGTAGGGCGCAAAGATGATGTCGTCAAAACCGATCACCGACAGGTCTTCAGGAATCCGGCAACCGTGTTCATGTGCCGCCTCGAACGCCCCCAGAGCGACCGTATCGCTGCCGATAAACACCGCCGTCGGCGGTTCCGGCAGGTCAAGCAGGGCGAGCATTGGCCGGTAGCCGCTGGATGGGGTGAACTGCCCCGGCAGCACCAGACGGTCATCGTAGGGAATCCCGGCTTCCAGCAGCGCCTGGCGATATCCGTCCAGGCGATCGGAACTGGAACGATAGGAAAACGGCGCGTTGCTGATATGCCCGATGCGCCGGTGGCCGAGATTGAGCAGATGCCGCACCGCCGTATACGCGCCCTGACGGTTATCCACATCCACACTCGGAATATCGCCCGCGTCGGTCGCGCCATGTAACACGATGGGCGTACCTTCCTGGTACAGCAGACGCACGTCGGAGTCATTGACCAGCGGCGATGTGATGAACAGGCCGTCCACTTTGCGGGTTCGCACCAGCCGGCCATAGGTACTTTCGGGCGCGTCAGGATCGGCGGCATGGATGACCAGATGATAATTCTGCGCCTCCACGACGGCGGTCACCCCACGAATGAACTCGCCGGTAAAGGTGTCAATGGACATCTGCTCGGAAGTCTGTCGCACAACCAGCGCCAGCATCATGGTATGGCCGGTCACCAGATTCAACGCCTGCACGTTGGGCACATAGTTGAGTTCCTGGGCCACCTGCAAAATGCGCTGGCGTGTCGATTCGGGAATGCTGGCGTCAGCCACTTCGTTCAAAACGAACGAAACCGCCGTGCGTGACACCCCGGCCACGCGGGCCACATCCGCCATTGTGACTCGTTTCCGTTTAGCCATTTCTACAGCTTACGCGAGTTAGTAACGCGAGTTACTTTAAGAATAGGTTATTGTTTAGGGTCTGTCAATATGTCTTGGATACAATGCACAACTAGCACAAATACACTTTCTTTGTTACAGTGAATCCATTGTCTATCGCGAAGATAGGAAAATCATTTGAAAACACGCGACTGGTGGGCGTTTCTGGCAGCGGGCGGCGCGGTGCTGGCATGGCGCGGGTCGCGGCGGACGCAGCCAGCTTACCCCGCGCCGGAGTCCCTGGTAATTGATCTGGAAACCGATCTGCTGCCCCATGAAGGCGGCAGCCGCCACATCCCACTCGACGGCGGTGCCAATCTGCGCGACATCGGCGGCTATCGCACAACGGATGGCCGGTACGTGCGCTGGGGGCAGGTCTATCGCTCCGGCACGCTGGCGGGTTTGAACGACAGCGATATGGTGACCCTGAGCAGCCTGGGGCTGAAGGTGATTTGTGACCTGCGCAGCGATACCGAGGTGCAGGATACCCCCGACCGGCTGCCCGCCGGAACGCGCTACGTGCGCGCGCCGGTGAACGCTGATCGCCGGGGCGACCGCCGGGCGCGGCTGTGGGCACTGCTGTTCGACAGAAAGCGGCTGATGGCGATGATCCCGGAAATATACCGCCGCGTGATTGACGACCACGCCGACGCATTTGGCAGCGTGCTGCGGCAGTTGGCCGACCCCGCCAACCTGCCGGCGCTGTTCCACTGTACCGCTGGGAAAGACCGCGCCGGTCTGACAGCGGCGCTGCTGCTGCTGGCGCTGGGCGTGCCGGAAGACGTAGTACTCGCCGATTACAGCCTGAGCAACCGGCACTACGCCTTCTACGCGCGGTACACGCAGCACTACGTCCGGCGGCTGGCGGTACTGGGTATCACCAGCGCGGATATGTACCCGCTGCTGACTGCCGATCCCCAAACGCTGAAAGGCGCGCTGGATTATCTGGTTGAAAAGTACGGCTCGGTAACAGCTTATCTGCGCGACCGGGCCGGTGTGGATGAACAAATACTGGAACGGATCAAAACCAATCTGCTGATATAGGATCATGCGCCTGGTTTATCTGACTCTCGGTTGGGCGGCTGGCATCGTGCTGGCGGCCAACGCGGCCTCCCCTGCCCCGGCAGTCTGGGGAGTCCTGGTACTGCTGGCGCTGGTGGTCGCGGCGCTGTGGTGGCGCGACCGCCGCTGGTTCGCGCTGGCGCTGCTGGCGTTCACGCTCGGCGGGCTGCGGCTGGCGCTCGTTCCCACATCGAGTGATGTCGCGCAGCATAACAACCTGGGCGGCCTGACGATTGAAGGCGTGGTACATGCTGAGCCAGACTACCGCGACGACCGCACGCTGCTGCGCGTCGAAGCCGAAAGCGTGACCCGCGCCGGACAGACCACCGCCACCAGCGGCGCGGTGCTGGTATACGCACCGCCCTCGACGAGCGCCCGTTACAGCGACCGCGTGCGCGCCACCGGCCTGCTCATCACCCCCGCAGAAGCCGATACCTTCTCGTATGCCGATTATCTGGCGCGGGGCGGCGTGTTCAGCCTCATGCAGAATGCGGCGGTCGAGGTGGTATCAGGCGGGCATGGCAGCCCATTCTACACGGCGCTGCTGGACATTAAGGAACGTGCCTACGGCTTCATCGCCCGCAGCCTGCCCGAACCTGCCGCCGGACTGCTGGGCGGCATCCTGCTGGGCGACGAGCGCGGCCTGGCGCCGGAAGTGCGTGAAGCCTTTAACGCGGCGGGCGCGGCGCACGTGATCGCCATCAGCGGTTTTAACATGGCGCTCCTGAGCGGCGTGGTCATGGGTCTGCTGGCGCGCTTCCGGCTGCGCGGCTGGCTGGCGGCGGTCACCGGCATCGGCGTGATCGCGCTTTATACGCTGCTGGTTGGCGCCAGCGCCGGCGTGGTACGGGCGGCGCTGATGAGCAGTCTGCTGGTGATCGGCGCGTTCATCAAACGTAAGACTTACGTCCCGGCATCGCTGGCGCTGGTCGCCCTGCTGCTCAGTTTACAGAATCCCACCGTACTGTGGGATGTCGGTTTCCAGTTGAGCTTTTTCGCCACGCTGGGCCTGACGTTGTTCACCGAACCGCTGTCACGGCGCTTTGACCGGCTGCTGGCGCGGCTGTTCCCCCAGCGGCTCGCGCGCACGGTGGGCGATTTCCTGAGCGAACCGCTGATTGTCTCGCTGGCGGCGCAGATCATGACGCTGCCGCTGATCGTGCTGTACTTCGGGCGGCTGTCGCCGGCAGCGATGCTGGTTAATCTGCTGATTATCCCGGCCCAGAGCTACGTGCTGTTTCTGGGGCTGGCGGCGGTGCTGCTGGCGTGTATCGCTCCGGCAGCGACGCAGGTGGTGTTCTGGCTGGTGCTGCTGCCGCTGGCGTGGACGCTGGGCATCGTGCGGGGGTTCGGCGTGCTGCCGGACGCGGCTTTTCATGCCGACCCGCGCCTGATCGCACTGTTTTACCTGATCGTTCTGGGAGGGGCGCTGATGCAAGCCACGCAACCTGACTGGGCGCTGCGCCTGGGGCGTTTCGTCCGGGTGCGCGCTGTGCTGACCAGCACGCTGCTGGCCGGTTTCGGGCTGGCGCTGCTCATGGGCGCGGCAGCCGCCAGCCGACCCGACGGCCATCTGCATGTCTGGCTGCTGGATGTCGGCCACAGCAACGCCGTGCTGGCGCAAACCCCCGGCGGCGTGCATCTTCTGGTAGACGGGGGGCGCTACCCGTCGCGGCTGCTGACGGCGCTTGGCGACCGCCTGCCGTTCAACGACCGCGCCATCGAGGTACTGCTCATCACCCAACCGGATGAGGCCGATACCGGCGCGTTAAACGCCGTTCTTGACCGCTATACCATCGGGGTGACGCTGTACAGCGGGCAGCCGAATCAGAGCGAAACCTTCCTCGCCCTGCTCGACCGGCTGGCGGCGGGTGAAGTCGTCACCGCGCGGGCCGGCTATACGCTTGATCTGGATGACGGTACGCGGCTGGAAATCCTGCACCCACCGCAGCAGCCCAGCTTGAGCGATTCACTGGACGATCAAACGCTGGCCGCCCGCCTGAGCTACGGCAATGTATCCTTCCTGCTGACAGGCGATCTGAGCCGCGCGGGGCAGCAAAGGCTGCTCGACGCCGGCCAGTGGCCGCTGGCGGCGGTGATGCAGCTTCCCCGGCACGGCGGCATACGCTCGCTGGATGCGACCTTTTTGCAGGCCGCGCAGCCGCAGGTCGCCATCCTGCAATCGGATCGCGCCAACCGGCTGGGCGATCCCGACGCCGATACGCTGGCGCTGTTAGGCGATATACCCGTGTACCGGACAGATCAGGGCGGGACGATTCATCTGTGGACGGACGGAGCAGCTTTATGGGTCAAACAAACCAACGCGCGGTCATTTTCGACTATGGCGGCGTGCTGGTCAAAACGGTGGATTACACCCCGCGCCATGCCTGGGACGACCGGCTGAACCTGCCGCGCGGCAGCGTGGAGCGGGTCGCGCATGGCAGCGAAAGCTGGCGGCAGGCCCAGACCGGACAGCTTGCGCTGGCCGATTACTGGAAGGATGTCGCGCGCCAGCTTGGGCTGAATGACAGCGCTGCCGCGCAGTTCGCCCGCGATTTTTACAGCGGCGACCAGCCGGATGCCGCACTGCTGGCCTACCTCCGGGAACTGCGGCGGCGCGGGCATACCGTCGCCCTGTTAAGCAACGCCAGCCCGGCGCTGCGCGGCGAACTGGCCGCGTTTGAAATGACCGATCTTTTTGATGTGATCGTCGCTTCCTGCGAGATCGGGGTGATGAAACCGGACGCGCGCGCCTATCAGGCCGTCCTGAACCAGCTCGGACGGCTACCCGCCGAGGCGATTTTCATTGACGACCTGCCCGCCAACATCGCCGGCGCGCGGGCGGTGGGACTGCACGGGGTGCTGTATACACCCGGAATGGATTTACCGGCGGCGCTGGAACCGCTGCTCCTGACGAACGCCTGACACCGCCGTTACTGCGCTGGCGCAGAATGTGCTAATATCGTCGCCAGATCATCTATTCATTTGTGACAGGAGCAGAGGATTATGCTGATTCTTGCCCAACAACTCAATCTGAATCCCCAGGACATCCTCGCGCGGTTAGCCCCCCGCAGCGGCATAGGACTCCTATACGATATTCTCCTGTATATTGTGTTCATCCTGGCGCTAATCGTGATGTTCATGCAGTCCGATAAACAGCTTGTGCCGACGATGATTTCCGGTCTGGTCGGCGCGCTGGCGGTTATCGCCAAGCTGAATGTGTTTGACCCGCTGGCCTTCGGGGCGCTGGTCATCAACGCCGGTATTTTCGTGCTGCCGCTGATTGTGGCCGGCATCACCAAAGCCAAAAATTCCCAGCCGTTAGCCATCATCGGCGGGGTGTTAGGCGGGGTGTACTTCTTTCTGTTCTGGTTCATCTCGCAGCGCGGGGGCTAAAGCTGCTGGTGGCCTCACACACCGGGAGTGATACAATAACCGGCATACTTCCGGTTTGAGGAGGCCCGCATGGTTCGTATCGAAGCACTGTTATCCGCCCGCCATGTACGCGCGGCGCGACAAACTGGCGGGCGGATCTATTTTGTCAGCAATCTCAGCGGCTTCATGAGTCTGTACGTTATGGATTCGGGTGGCAGCGTCCCGGAGCCGCTGCTTCCGCCCAACATCGTGCTGCAAAATCCGCACCTGATGACCGGTCATCTGTATTATCTGTTCCCCGAACTGGGGAAAATCCTCGTAATGCTGGATGACAACGGCGATGAAAATTACCAGCCGATGCTTATCCCGTTGGACGGCGGCGCGCCCGAACCGGCGTTTGGCGACCGCTTCACCAATTATCGCTGCCACGCGCTGAAATGTGACGCTGAACACAACCTGGTGTACATTACCGCCGAGTCGCGCCAGGTGGCGATGCAGGAGTCCTTCCGCTGCAATCTGGCGACCGGCGCGATTGACAAGCTGGGTGAAAGCGCCTGGGGCGCGTTCGTCGCCGGAGTGAACGACGCGCACAGCAAAACGATTCTGATAGATGGTTACACCGTCGCTGATAACGTGCTGTATCTGTCCGAAGGCGGCGAGATGCGGCTGCTCTACGGCGTACCGCTGGAAAATCGCCAGCCGGGGCAGGAAGTACCGCTGAACGGTATCGGCGCGTGTTTCTTCACGCCGGAAGATCGGGGGCTGGTCTTTAATACGACGCTGTTTGAGGATACCGGCGGCCTCGGATATTTCGCGCTGGCAGACCCGCAGGCGGTGAAGCCGGTCACGATTGCCGGAACGCAGCACAGTGGTATGGGTGAATTCGACCGGTTTGACCACCTCGAAGGCCAGCGGTACGTGGTTGGTTATAACATTGACGGCGTATCGTGGCTGTACGAGGGCCGGTTTGATGAGGACTCGCTGACTCTGACGCTGGACACGGTGCTGTGTGGCCGGGGAGAGATCGCCAACGGCGTGCTGGAGTCCCACAGCTACGACAAAATCAGCGGCCACCACGCGCTCTCGTATTCGACGGCCATGACCCCCACACAGATCTACACCATCCATAACGGCGGCGTTGTCCAGCATACGCGGGAGCGCATCCTCGGCATCCCGGCGGATCTGCTGTCCCCCGGCGAAGATGCATCGTTTACGTCACACGACGGGCTGCGTGTATCGGCGCGGCTGTACCTGCCGGCGAAGTCGCTCGGTTTCAGCGGCCCGCGCCCGGTGGTGTATTACATTCACGGCGGGCCGCAGAGCCAGGAACGCCCGGATTTCGCCTGGTTCTCCATGCCGCTGATTCAATTCCTGACGCTGAACGGTTTCGCGGTGTTCGTGCCGAATGTACGCGGCAGCACCGGCTACGGTTTGCAGTACACCAAACACGTTGACCGCGACTGGGGCGGGCAGGATCGCCTTGACCACGTTCATGCCATGACACAGGTTTTGCCGAAAGATACGCGGCTGGACGTGACGCGGTCGGCAGTCATCGGGCGTTCCTATGGTGGTTACATGACGCTGACGCTGGCGGCGCGCCACCCCGAACTGTGGGCGGCAGCGGTGGATATGTTCGGCCCGTATGACCTGCTGACGTTTATGGATCGTATCCCGGAAACGTGGAAGCCATATTTTGCCATCGCCGTTGGTGACCCGGAAAAAGACCATGATTTCCTGCTGGAACGCTCGCCGCGTACCTACATTCAGCAGATTCAGTGCCCGCTGCTGGTGATCCAGGGCGCGAACGACCCGCGTGTGACCGAACGCGAATCGCGCGATGTGGTGGAACAGCTTCAGGCGGCGGGCAAAACAGTGGAATATCTGATGTTCCCCGATGAAGGCCACGACGTGCTGAAATTCCAGAACCGGGCGACGTGTTATAACGCCATCACCGACTTCTTTAAGAAGTACCTGAAGCCGTAAGAAATTAGGACCGCCAGGAACAGATTTACCCTGGCGGGTCATTTTAAGCTATGAAAAAGCGCGTATTGTGGACGGTCGGTTTATTCCTGCTGATGCTGGCGGCGCTGGCGGTGCTGGTCAGTGTGACAACTGCCCCCGTGACTTCCAACGTGACGGCGCTGCCATGCCTGTCAGGCGCGGCTGGCTGCCTGCGTTTTCCTGCCATTATCGGTGAAACACTGGCGGGTGAGGAACTGGCCCTGCCGGGGGACTTTGGCGGGCGGTTCGCGCTGGTGATCGTGCCGTTCGACCGCGACCAGCAGGTAACAGCGAACGGTTGGCTGCCGTTCGCGCGGGAACTGGCACAGCAAACTTCCGGCCTGACCTTCTACAGCGTGGCAATCTTCCCGGACATGGCCGCGCCGATGCGCGCTTTTATCCGCCTGGGCATGAATGCCGTCATCCCGGCGGAGGTACACACACTGACCCTGACGGCCTTTCTGCAAGACCGGCAGGCTTTTTTAGACGCGCTGGCAGTTCCCGACGTGAGCGTGATTCAGGTGTTCCTGCTGAACGCGGACGGCGACGTGCTGTGGCGCGGACAGGGAGAATTCACGCCGGAACAGGGCGAGCGGCTACGGCAGATCATTCGGCCTTTATCCTGAAGATTGTTGAGGTTCATTGATGAAAGTCGTCGTTATCACCGGCAGCACACGGGGCATCGGCTTCGGGCTGGCGGACTCGTTTTTACGGTTGGGCTGCGCCGTTGTAGTCAATGGGCGTAGCGATAAGGCGGTCACGCAGGCGGTGCAGCAGTTAGTGCAGCGGCATCCGGTTGAACAGATTCTCGGCCACGCGGGTGACATTACCAATTTTGCGCAGGCGCAGGCGTTATGGGACGCCACCGTTAGCCGTTTTGGCCGCGTGGACATCTGGGTGAACAACGCCGGGCTGGGCAACGTGCTGATGCCGTTCTGGCAGCAGCCACCCGATATACTGCGCGATATTTTGCACGTGAATGTGCTGGGCACGATGTACGCCTGTCAGGTTGCGATTAACGGTATGATCGCACAGGGCGGCGGCCACATTTACATGATGGAAGGGTCAGGCAGCAATGGCCGCATCCAGCCCGGTCTGACACCCTACAACACCAGCAAACGCGCTGTGCGTTACCTGACCAAGTCGCTGGTCAAGGAAACGGCAGGCACGCCGGTCAAAATCAGTGCCATCAGCCCCGGGATCGTGATTACCGATCTGCTGTTGGGCGGGTTGGGCGGTGAAGACGAAGCGCAGGCGCGGCGTATCTTTAACATTCTGGGCGACCGGGTGGAAACGGTCACGCCCTGGCTGGCGCGCAAGATGCTGGAGAATGAACGCGCAGGGGTGCTGATAGACTGGCTGTCCACCCGCAAAATTCTATGGCGCTTTATGACGGCTCGTTTCACCCGGCGCAACCTGATAGGCGAGGCTTAAACATGGGTTACACCATGCGGTATATCACAACGGACGCGGGCGACCTGTCGCTATCAGTGATCGAAGCGGCGCTGCAACAGATGGACGCAGCCTACGCCATCACCAATACCGATGTGCCCGACATCGGTGACCTGATACACGGCGATACGCGGCTGGGAGTGATCGAAATCAACCGCCCCGGCGATGATATTTTTGAGGACGACGTGGCGGAATTTCATGATCTGGTCGGCGCGGGGGACAGCCCGGCGCAGCAGCGCGTCTACGAGGTGCTGGATAACGCCAACGCGATGGTCGCCGTCGAAGCCGAATGGCCGGGAACGGATGCCGAGCCGGTGCTGGCAAAGCTGGATGTGCTGTGGGACTGGCTGTTCGCGCATTACCCCGGCCTGCTGCAAGCCGACAATGAGGGTTTTTACGAGGGTGATGACCTGATTCTGGAACGCCGCTTCACGCTGTAAGGAGTCTTGCCGTGAACGCAGAGCCATTTGATCCACGTTACCCGACACCCATCTCGGCCTCGCTCAATCGGGTACAGATTGTTGATCTACCGGGCGCGCCGCCGGAAATCCTCGGCAAAGTCGGCTATGAACTGCTGTCATCGAAGTACCTGCGGGAACAGATGCAGGCGCATTTGACCGAACTGGACTTAACACCGCAAAAGCTGCCCGCTGACGAACGGGATTGGCCGGTACTCCTCAGTAAATGCCTGCTTTCAGATAACGTTCAGTCCCGGCAGGCAGCACAAGCCATGGCGCGGCAGTTTGGTCGCAATCTGGGATATTTGCTGCGGATGCTCAAGCGCGGCAACCCGGCGGCCCGCCCGGAATGGGATGTGGCAGCGTGGGAATACTGGCGCGCGGTCAGGCTGGTCACTTTAGGCGGTGGTCTGACACAGGGGATGTTGGGACAGCATTTGATCGAAGATGCCGCCCGTGTGTTTCTTGAGGCAGGTGAAACACCTCCCAACCTGCGGCGCAGTCCTTATGGAAGTAATCTACCGCTGATCGGCGCGGCGCGTTACGTTCCAGTGGGTTGGGATGCCGCGCTGGTGATGGACTTCGGTGGAAGTTTTGTGAAACGCGCCCGCGCCGTCTACCAGAACGATGTGCTGATTGAACTCCAATGCCTGGAATCCGTGGCAACGCAGTACTTTACTGCGGAAGAAGCACAGCCGCTATTCAACTTCATGGTTGAGACAATTGCCGCCACCTGGTGCTGCCTGAATCGGACGGGTTCGCCGCTGGCGAGCGCGATTCCGGTCAGCCTCGCGTCATACGTTGATCGTGACGGCCAACCCTCCATAGTGCCAAGAAGCCCGTTTTCCGCGCTGCGAACGCTCGTTGACAATATACAGGCTGGACTTTCCAAAGCTATAAGTGAACAACTGGCACAGCCTGTACAGGTGATTTTCATACATGATGGCACCGCCGCTGCCAGCGCACAGGATTTCGAGGGAGACGCGGCAACGATCATGCTGGGTACAGCGATTGGTATTGGCTACAAGCCTTCTACTGATGTACTGCATCCTGTCCACGAACCAGTAAACGTGACCTGTTTTGGAAAGAGATAGCTCCTGTCAAGCGTCTATCCAATATGACAAGATTGCAAGACAGAAGGAACTGAAATGCCGGTGTTTGACACCCCAATTCATACGGATGACAACAACCTGAATAAAGTGCTGGCGCAGCCGCTGCCCATCGCGCTGTTTTTGAACGACAGCCGCCAGAAACCTGACACCCCGCTGGACGACGCCATCAACACGATAGCGAAGAAGAAAGCCGGTATGGTGCTGGTCGCGCGGGTGGACGTGGCGGCCAATCCCAAAACCCACGCCAGCTATGGCAGCCTGCCGACGCCCGCTGTCGTCACGCTGGTCAAAGGCACCATCGGGCGTAAGGTGAAATCGCAGGCCGGGAATATTCGTCCGGCAGACGCGCGAGCGCACGTGGATTACCTGCTGGACAAAGGCCCACTGCCCACACCGAAGCAGACCGAAGCGCCCCAGGCATCGGCCAGTAACGGCAGCAGCGTCAGACCGCAGACCGTCACGGACAGCAGCTTCCGGTCAGTAGTGCTGAACAGCAAGGTGCCGGTACTGGTAGACTTCTGGGCGGCATGGTGCGGCCCGTGCCGAATGATCGCGCCGGAAGTTGACCGGCTGGCGCAGGAATACGCCGGGCGGGTGAAGGTCGTCAAACTGAACGTGGACGAAAACCAGCGCACGGCCAACCAGTTCCAGGTGCGCTCTATCCCCACGTTCCTGCTGTTCCGCGATGGTCAGGTGTTGGAACGGCAGGTCGGGGCGAACCCCCGCGTGCTGCGGGACATGATCGAGGAATCGCTGCTGCCCGCACGGTAGGCAAGTAGGGGCGAACCACCGGGTTCGCCCCTCAGCATCAAAATTAAACCCCAAGGATAGTTGTTTTTCTCAGGCCGGATGCTGCCGGGTGTGGCGCAGATAGATGAACCAGTACACCCCGGCCACCATCACCACGCCGCCGATCACGTTCCCAATCGTCACCGGCACCAGATTCGCCAGAAAACCACCCAGGTCAAGCCGGCTCAAATCCAGATTCGTGCCAGCCGCAAAAACCGGGTCGAATTGTTTGATCAACCAGCCCAGCGGGATAAAGTACATATTGGCGACCGAGTGTTCAAATCCGGCGGCCACAAATGCCGTTATCGGAAGGATGATCGCCAGAATTTTATCCGATGTGGTGCGCGCGCCCAGTGTCAGCCACACGGCCAGACATACCAGCGCGTTGCACATAATCCCCAGCGCCACCGCCTGCGTAAAATCCAGATTCACCTTCGCGGTGGCCGTCGCCAGCGCCGCCTGTCCCACCACTCCACCGCCGAAGGTATACTGTTCGGTCAGGAACATCAGAACGGCGGTGATAACCGAGCCGACAAAATTACCGATGTACACGATGATCCAGTTCCGCACCAGCGCCCGCGTGCTGATTTTATGACTGGCCCAGGCCATCACGATCAGGTTATTGCCGGTAAACAGTTCCGCGCCGCCAATAACGACCAGCGTCAGCCCCAGGCAGAACGCCAGCCCGGCCAGCAGGCGCGTAACACCATAGGGCAGCATCCCGCCCGCCCCGGCGGTGACAGACGTTGCAAAGATACTGCCCAAAGCGATAAACGCCCCGGCCAGCACCGCCAGCGCGAACATGCTGAGGGTATCCAGACTTGCTTTTTTAACACCAACCTCCTCGGCGCGGCGGGCAATTTCGGCAGGCAGCAGCGCATCCACACGGATGAGGGGATCAGACATGGGCAGATGACTCCTGAACCACTTTTTGAAACAATTGTAACGGTCATGGATGCCACTTACGTATGACAAACATCACCCGCCAGTGCCCCGTTCCTCAGATAAGAAGCGCCTAAGTATCTGCTGTGAAGCCTGTGAAATTTAACACAAAACGCGCCAGCCGGTGATAATCTGTGAAGGTCATCACAAGCTGTGCTTTAGGAGAAGTCTGATGGTTGACCGTCTGGTATACGATTTACTCTCGCCGGAAGCCCTGCGCAACCCGCATCCCATCTATGCGGAACTGCGTAAGGAAGCGCCCGTCTACCGCGTAATTGACCCGGAAATGAAGGTTCCGGTATGGCTGATAACCCGTTACGACGACAGTGTAGATTTTTTGAAAGACTCGCGCTTCAGTAAAGATTTAGGCAAACAAATGCCGCCCGGCAACGACGGCGGGATGATGAATGACGCCGCCGCCGCGATTAACAAACACATGCTGATGGCTGACCCACCCGACCACACCCGCCTGCGGGCGCTGGTCAGTAAGGCGTTTACGCCGCGCGTGATTGAAAATCTGCGCCCGCGCATCCAGCAGATTGCCGATGATCTGATCGCGCAGATGCAGGCCAGGGGCAGCGCCGACCTCATCGCGGATTATGCCCTGCCGCTGCCCATCACCGTGATCGCAGAGCTGCTGGGCATCCCCCTGGCCGACCAGGAACGTTTCCGTTACTGGTCTCAGACGATTGTGCTGGGCGGCCTGCGTGGCGAAAATCCCGACGCAGTCGCAACTGCCGCGCTGGAATTCATCATGTATTTTCATGAGATGTTCGACCGCCGCCGTGCCGCGCCGCAGGACGACCTGCTCACCGGATTGGTGACGGCGAAGGAGGCCGGCGACCAGCTTGACCCGCAGGAACTGTTGAGCATGGTGTTCCTGCTGCTCGTGGCCGGGCATGAAACCACCGTCAACCTGATCGGCAACGGCACGCTGGCCCTGCTGGAACACCCTGACCAGATGGCGAAGCTGAAGGCGGATCCAGCCCTGATGAAACCGGCGCTGGAAGAAATGCTGCGATACAACGGCCCGGTAGGGCTGTCAACGATGCGCTGGGCACTGGAAGACCTGACACTGCATGGGCAGCCCATTCGTAAAGGCGATCAGGTGGCCGCCGTCCTGCTGGCCGCCAACCGCGACCCGCAGGAATTTCCCGACCCGGATGCCTTCGACATCACCCGAACGCCCAACCGGCACATCGCCTTTGGCGCGGGGATTCATTACTGTCTGGGCGCGCCGCTGGCACGGCTGGAAGGGGCGATTGCCATTGATACGCTGCTGCGCCGCCTGCCCGGTCTGCACCTGACGGTTCCGGCGTCACAAATCGAGTGGACGGAGTCGCTGCTGCTGCACGGCATGAAGGCGCTGCCGATAGCATTTTAGCGGCTGGACTGTACCCAGAGGAACAAAAACAGGGTATCGCGGGATACCCTGAAATCAGTTCGTCATCATCATAAAGTTAAGCGTTTTCGGCTGACTGGTCGGCAAAAGCGTCCACCGTCTGACGCTGCGCCGGAACGGGAAACTGCACCGGCGGCAGGCTGCCGGGCTGGATGGCCGGCTGGTCGGCTTCGGTCGCCAGTTCATTGATACCATTACGCACCTGATTCAGGGCGCGGGACAACTGCTGTTCCAGTTTCGCCAGGGTTTCCATCACGTAGCGGTCGGCTTCGGCGGTAATACCATCGGCCTCCTGGCGCGCCTGTTCAATAATGTTGGCGGCACGGCTCTGGGCCGCCTGCACGGTGGCTTCACGGTCGAGCAGCTGCACCCCCTGCTCCCGCGCCTGCTGGATAATGCGCGCCGCTTCTTCGTTGGCGGCGGCCAGAATCCGGTCGCGCTGCGCCAGCACGCGGGAAGCCTTTTCGATTTCTTCAGGAATCGAAATCCGCATCTGGTCAATGATCTCCAGCGCGCGTTCCTCATCAATCATCGTAAATTTGCTGAAGGGCATATGCCGCCCTTCGTCCACCAAATCCTCAAGCCGATCTACCAAGTGCTGGATGTCCATCCTGTCCTCCGTTTTTTAGTCCCGAATGCTAATCATATAGCCGGGGCTGTTCTGATTGGCATGGAGTTCAGCAAACCGCCGCTTTAGCGCCACGTCCACAAACGGGGGCACCATGCTGGAAACGTCCCCGCCCAGTTCCGCAATTTCCCGAATGGTGCTGGAACTGATATGCAGGTGTTTCTCGTCGGTCATGATCGAGATGGTTTCGATATTGGGGGCCAGTTTTTTGTTGGCAAGCCCCATCCGAAACTCAAACTCGAAATCCGAAAATACGCGCAGACCCCGAATGATTGCCATCGCGTTAACTTCTTGAGCATAGTTTACAGTCAAACCAGAATATTGTGCAACTCGTATATTACTAAAGTCCGCGAAGGCTTGCACCGCCAGCGCCACCCGCTCCTCGGTGCTGAACAACAGGCGTTTCTTCGGCATATCATAAATCGCCACAATCACTTCATCGAAGATTTTGGACGCGCGCAGGGCGATGTCCATATGGCCGTTGTGAATCGGGTCGAGGGTGGCGGGATAAACGGCTCGGCGGATCATAAGGAGTTTCTCCAGAATAGGCAGGAGCGCACGACGGTGCGCCCCCACGAATACATTAGCTCACATCGGCATCGTCGTTATGCAGCATCGTTACCCGCTGGGCCAGCAGATGATGCTGCGGCTGCGCCAGCGTCGGGTCTTCTTCATAGATGGTGCGGGCTTCCCGCTGCGCCAGTTCAACCAACTGCGGCGTCATCGCCTGCGCCAGTTGCAGGCGGCTGCCGCCGCTCTGCCGCGTACCCACCAGATCACCCGCGCCCCGCAGTTTCCAGTCCAGTTCCGCCAGTTTGAAGCCGTCGTTGGTTTCTTCCAGCGCGTGCAGGCGTTCACGGGCTTCGTCGCTGGCGGTATCGGTCAGCAGCAGGCAGTACGAGGGATGTTCCCCCCGCCCCACGCGCCCCCGGAACTGGTGAAGCTGCGCCAGGCCAAAACGGTTCGCGCCTTCGATCACCATCACGCTGGCGTTGGGGATGTTCACGCCCACTTCCGCGACAGAAGTCGTGACCAGAACATGGAACTTGTTGGCCGCGAAATCCGCCATCACCTCATCTTTTTCGGCGGGACGCATCCGGCCATGCAGCAGGCCGACCTTATACCGGAAAAACACCTGCTTCAGCCGCTCATAGGCTTCGACAGCGGACGGCGCTTCGATTTTGTCCGAGGCTTCGACCAACGGATGCACAACAAACGCCTGCCGCCCCTGGTTAAGTTCAGCCTCAACAAAGTGCCACACCCGCTCGCGCTGTACGGGTTCGACCACGCGCGTTTTGATCGGGATGCGGCCCGGCGGCATTTCGTCAATAATCGTCAGGTCAAGATCAGCGTACATCGTCAGCGCCAGCGTGCGCGGGATCGGCGTTGCCGTCATCACCAGCAGGTGCGGATTCGTGCCTTTGCCACGCAGCGCGCCGCGCTGCTCCACCCCGAAGCGATGCTGCTCGTCAATCACGGCGACGGCCAGTTCCTTAAACACCACGCCTTCCTGTATCAGCGCGTGCGTGCCGATCACAACATCAATTGAGCCGTCATTGATGCCGCGATAGATCGACTCGCGTTCGGTCGTGGATAAAGAACCGGTCAACAGCGCCACCACCGGTTTACGGTCGCCGGGCATTTTCTCCAGCGCGGCGCTGATATTCTGGTAATGCTGTTCGGCCAGGATGCTGGTCGGCACCATCAGCGCGGCCTGCCTGCCGTTGGCAAAGGCCATCGCCAGCGCGACGGTCGCTACGGCGGTCTTACCCGACCCGACATCCCCTTGCAGCAGGCGGTTCATCGGCACCGCGCGGCTCACTTCACGGCGAATGTCGTCAATCGCGCGCAGCTGCGCGCCGGTCAGCGGATACGGGAATACCGCTTCAGTAAATGACTGAACAAACTCATCACTCACATCCAGCGGCAGACCGGGGACGGCCTGCCAGTCGCGCCGGTTTTGCAGCACGGCCAGTTGCAGCAGCAGCAGTTCGTCAAAGATGTAACGATTTCGAGCGTGGTGGAGATGATCCCAGCCTTCGGGGAAATGCAGATTCATGACCGCCCAGCCGAGGTCGGCCAGGTCAGCGCGTTCCAGCGTCGCTTCCGGCACATAATCCGGCAGGCGTTCCGCCCAGTATTCGACAGCTTTCCGCATCAGCTTGCGCAGCGCGCGCCCGCTCAGGCCTTCGGTCAGCGGGTAAACCGGCACGATGCGGTTGGTATGCAGATTTTCGGCGTCCAGGTGTTCCCATTCGGGGTTCGCCATCTGAATCTGGTTGCCGAACAGCGTGGTGTCGCCGCTGAGTACAACCTGCTGACCAACACGAATCTGCCGTCCCAGGTAGTGCTGGCCGAAGAACATAATCCGCATTCGCGCCGAACCATCATCTATGACGATGAAAAAGTCCTTACGGCCTGATTTCCCGGCACGCACCTCGGCATGAACCACCGTACCGATGACGGTCGCCGTCTGGTTAGCTTCGAGGCGGCTGATCGAACGCAGTTGGGTGTAATCGTCGTAGCGGCGCGGCAGCAGATTAAGCAGGTCGTTGACGGTGTAGACGCCCAGCTTTTCCAGCAGCTTGCCCATACCCGGCCCCACGCCCTTCACCACCGTTACCGGCTGGCTGAGGCCGCGCAGGATATCGGCGGCTTCGTCAGGACTCACGGACGGGCGCGGGCGGCGCGGTGGACGCGCCAGCCGGGGCTGCGGTTTAATGTCCAGTTCAAGCGGTTTGCCCCGGTCGCCACGCGGGCGCGAAGGGGGCGCGTCGTAGCTGTCATAACTGGCCTCGCGCGCGCCAACCGCTTCATCCACCGCCGGGCCGTCGTCATCTTCGTCAGCCTGCCCTGCCGCTGGTTTCGCCGGCGGCGGACGCTGCCGGTCTCTTTTCGGCTTGTCGCGCGGCGGACGCGGCGGCTCCGGTCGCGGCCTATCGGCGCGCGGCGGGTGTTCCTGCCGGGGCGGGGCTTCCATCCGGGGCGTTTCAGCCGCAGGCTCTGAGGCGGGCGGCGGCCCCTCGTCTATGCGCGATGGAGCCGCCGGTGGGTCAGCCTTCACCTGATATTCCGGCGGCGGCGGCACACGCCCGACGATTCGATCCAGCATGTAGGAAACGATTTTCAGGCGCTCGGCTTTATTGTCCAGCGCGTGATACGTCTGCATGATGGCAACCAGTTCATCCACCAGCAGGTGATGTTCCGGCTTGCGCGCCTGGGCGTGCGCGTCCAATGACCACTTATCACCAAATGACGCGAGACCGCCGATCACGGCGGAATCCTTACAACCCTGCTCGCGTTCCAGTTTGAGAATTTTTACCAGTGTTTCTAACGCAGAAGGCATAGCACTTTAACAATTTCTAGGGTTTCCTTACGGTAGCAACCCCTAACGACTCTGGCCCAATATGAACGCCAAGCACCGGAGTCGCGCTGACAATCAGAGTATCCGGCGGCACAACTTCCGCCAGGCGCGCTTTCAGTTCTTCCGCGCCCGCCGGGTTATCAGTATACATCAGACCTAACCGTTCGAGGGGGGTTTGTTCGCGCACCAGTTCGACCAGTTTATCCACCGCGCGGGCAAAGGTTCGAACCAGCGCCACCTGCGGCACATCGCCGTGAATAACGCCGATCACCGGCTTGATTTGCAGCAGCGCCCCCACGCCTGCTTTCGCCCAGTTTACCCGCCCGCTGCGGCGCAGATATTCCATCGTCGCCAGCCCGGCGTATACCCGCGCCTGAGCGCGCACCCGTTCAATCGCGGCGACGGTCTGCGGCACATCGCCGGTGGCGGCGGCGGTCTCCACACCGGCCAGCACCTGAAAACCCAGGCCCAGACTGACCGAACCGGAGTCCATCAGCGTCGCACGATCTTCCAGTCCCAGGCTTTGAATCCCCAGCCGCAGGGTATTGTGAATTGCGCTCAGTCTGGCGGGGGCTGTCAGCACAATGAGATGGTCGGCATCCTGGGCCGCTTCGCGGAGTACCTGTTCCGCCATTCCCGGCGATGGTGCTGCCGTTGTCGGATGCGGACGGCGCGACGGCAGTTCGGCGTAGAACGTGTGCCGGTTGAGTTCATGACCATCGTCCGCATAACTTTCGACACCGTAGTTGACAAAACACGGCACGACACCGATCCGCCATCTGGCAATCAGTTCCGGCGGAATGTCACACGTACTGTCCGTTACGAACCGTATGGTTTTAGAAGTCATCGTCAGGTTCTTCCATCTCGCTTTCCAGCACGACTACTCCCGTCGCATCCGTGCCGATCATCGCCGCCAGCGAGGGATTGTAGAGCGTATAGGGAAAATACTGCCCCGGAAAATCCACCGCCAGCCGATCCTGCACCATGCGCGTCTGCTCGCTGATATACGATTTGTGCTGGAGAATGACAACATCCTCGATGTCCGAAAACTCGACCACGAACTCCACCAGCCGATCCACCGCCTGCAGCCGCGTCTTGACCTTTTCGATCAACTGCAAGCGCCCATGCTCGATGCCAAGAAAGGGCTTGATGCCCAGCATCAGTCCCAGCACCGCATGAGAGGTGGACATGATTTTATTTTGCAGCAGGTAGTTCACGGACTCCACATAATAAATCGTGTAAATCCGTTCGACCGCGCCCCGCACCGCGCGCACAATGTCATCCACGCTGCTCTCTCGTTCGATGGCTTTCGCGGCCACCTTCACCAGCATCCCCTGGCCGGCGCACAGCGATTGTGAATCAATCACCACCACCTGACAGTGACCGGCGACCTGACGGGCTGCCCGCGTCGCATTCGCCCAACTGGGCAAAATCTCCCGCGAAGGGTGAATCGAAATGATCGCATCGCACGTCCGTGCTAAACGATTATACACCTCGGCAAATTCACTTTCACTGGGCGATGTGACCAGCGGCGCATAGGGCTGGTGCGCGAGGAGGCGCAAAGCCTCCTCGGCGCTTAAATCTACCCCTTCACGGTAGGTTTTACCCGCGATGCTCAGCTTATTGGGAATTACTGTAACCGGATGCTGCTGCACGAAATGCGGTGAAGCGAAGTTCGCGGCGCTATCGGTTACAATCTGGATGGTCGGCATTTAGTCCACGCCAATGATGTACGGGTAAAGTGGCTGGCCGCCGCTGACCATTTCAAACTCCTGGCCGGGGAACGCCGCGCGCAGCGTGTCCGCCAGAGCTTCGGCAGCCAACCGGGTTACGTCCTGTCCATAGTATAACGTAACCAGCTCCCGTTTGTCCGCCCCCGCTTTCCGCAGCAGATCGTGAACCACTGTGGTCAGGTCATCGCCGGCCACCGCCAGCACATCGTTAATCAGACCGATGATCTGCCCGGCGCGCACGCTGACACCGTTCAGCGCGGCGGCGCGGGTGGCTGTCGTAACTTCGCAGCTTATCGAACTGATCATGGCCGCGTTCATTTCATCAGCCAGCTGCTCGTGGTCGAGTTCATCCCGCGTGTTCATGTAAGCGAACATGGCGCTGATCCCCTGCGGGATGGTACGGCTGGGCACAACGCGCACTTTTTTGTCCTGCGCCAGCGCCGCCGCCTGCTGCGCGGCCATAATCACATTGGCGTTATTCGGCAGCAGGATAATCTCATCGTTGGGCAGCCGTTCGATGGCCGCCAGAAAATCCTCGGTGCTGGGATTCATCGTTTGCCCGCCGGCAATCACGCTGGCCGCCTGTAAATCCTGGGCAAACAGGTGACGCAGCCCATCACCGCTGGCGACCGTCACCACCGCCACACCTTCCACCGGCGTACCTTCGCGGGTGCGGCGGTCTTCGACATACTGCTGGTACTGAAGCTGCATGTTTTCCACCACCACATCATCCAGCGCCGCGCCAGAACTGATGGCATAACTGATTGGCACGCCGGGGTCATGCACATGCACATGCACTTTGATCAGGTTTTCGTCACCCACCACCAGCGTTGACCAGCCGATTTCGGAAATCGCCGCCCGCACGGCATCCACATCGAAGGCCGGCCCCAGGCGTTTCATTAAGAACTGCACATCGTAGCCGTAACCTTCTTCGTCGTCCGGCACCAGGGCTTCCTGCCAGCCGGGACGCTGCACCGCCACCGCCTTCACCGAGCGAATATGAATGTCCTCACCGCGCAGCATTCGCAGCATCCCTTCAATGATGAAGGTCCAGCCCTGCCCGCCGGAATCCACCACACCCGCATCCTTCAGCACCGGCAGCAGTTCCGGCGTGCCGCGCAGAGATGCATAGGCCGCTTCGACCTTCGCCTCAAACAGCGTTTGCAGATTAGGTTCGACTTCCGCGCGCTCGGCGACGGCCTCCATCGCCTGCCGGCTGACCGTCAGCATCGTGCCTTCGACCGGCTTAACCACGCCTTTATAGGCGGTTTCGACCGCCGTTTTACAGGCCTGCGCGAATAACTGCGCGTCAAACACCGGCTGCGCCTGCAGCGCATGGGCAAACCCGCGCCACCACTGGGACAGAATGACGCCGGAGTTACCCCGCGCGCCCATCAGCGCGCCCCGCGCAATCGCGCTGCTGACATTGCCGACGTGTGCATCGTCCATCTGCGCGATTTCATCATAGGCTTTGCGCATGGTCAAATACATATTCGTGCCGGTGTCGCCATCCGGCACGGGAAACACATTCAGTTGGTTAACCTTTTCCTGGTTGCTTTCCAGCCAGACCAATCCGGCTTCGGTTAACCGTTTGAGCAAGTGACCATCGCAGGCCACTAAATTTGCGCTGGCGACCATGATTGCTTGTTACTCCTGTTCTGGTTCGCGTTGTCAGCCACAGACCACCGGCCATGACCGCCCTTGAAACCTGTTGGGCGTTATGGTAGCATCGGCGTTACGTTTTTTCCGAAATCGAAACTAATCGAGGCGACCCATCATGGCGAAGTGTGAAATGTGTGGCAAGGGGCCGATGTTCGGCAACCGTCGCAGCCACTCCATGCGCGCGACCCGGCACAAATTCAAACCGAATCTCCAGCGCGTGCGGGTGTTTGAAAAGGGTGTTTTCGTCCGCAAGACGCTGTGCACCAAATGCATCAAGACGCTGGC
>JARKOK010000405.1 GCA_029975765.1 Aggregatilineales bacterium | reverse complement strand
CGCTGATGCCAACCGCGCGATGGCGGTCGTGTGGGGCAGTTACACGCCGGACTTAATCGCGGCGGAAGTACAGCTTGGCGCGACCGCCGGTTTCCCCGCCATCCAGTTCGAACGGCAGATGCTCGAACGGACGGCCAACGTCACGCTGCGGCTGACCGACCCGCGCACCGAGTCGCTGGTGAACCCGGTGCTGGCGGCGCTGGCTGTCCTGCATCTGGCAGACGGCAGCGGTTATGAAGGGCTGCGCACGCTGGCGGTGCTGGATCAGATCGGCGCGGCCACCCCCACCATTGACGGTTCGGGTATATCGGCGCGCTTTAACCGTTTCATCGAACGCTACGTCGCCGACACCCCGGCGGCGCTGGACGAGATCAACGCGGCGCTCACGCTTGACCCGGCGAACGCGCTGCTGTACGCCAGCCGCGCCGCTATCCGGCAGCGCGCCGGCCAGCTTGACGAATCGCGCCAGGACATCCGTTCCGCCGAACGCAGCGGCCCGGCGGGCTGGGCGCTGCCGCTGTACCTCGAAGCCAATATTCCGTATTTACGCAACGACGCGGACGCGGCGCTGCCGCTGTACGACCGGCTGATCGAACTGCGCCCGGACGACTGGTTTTTCTACAGTATGCGCGGCGGCTTCTACTACCTTAAGGATGATCTGGCACGGGCGAAGGCCGATTACGACCGCGCGATTGCCTTGCAGCCGAATGCCAGCTTCCCCTACGTCATCTCCAGTATGATCGCGCTGCGCGAGGGGCGCATGGCCGACGCGCACCGCCACATGGATACCATCCTGCACCAGTTCAGCGACCCGCTGTTCGCCTCGCGGATCGCGCGGGTGGCCTTTGGCGACCAGCGCGGCAGCCCGTTCGGTTCAATTTATGCCGCTGTTGGTTACCTCATCCTTGACCAGTACGATCAACTGCTGGACGCGGCGCTGGATGCGGTTGCGATAGACGGGCAGCTGTCCGACCTGTACGCCATCGCCGGGTATGCTTACTGCAATCTGGGACGTTATGAAGAAGCGGAAGCCGCCTACACACGCGGCATCGAGATGAAACCCAACACGCCGATTGGTTATGCACTGCGTGCCGAAATCCGCCTGAAACGCCTGAATGTGCTGGGCGCGAATGCCGATGCTGCCCGCGCCCGCGCCCTTATCCGCGAAACCGGGCAGGCGCAGGAACTGAACGCCTACATCACCGCCGGGCTGCTGCTGCAAGTCGGCTGTACGAACTTCTGGGACTGGCAGCCACCGGACAGCACGCCGTCTCCGGGGGATTAATCCCTGTCCGTGAACCGCTTCTACTGGTGAACTCTGACTATCCGGTTCGGTGCTGTCGAAAGTGCGCTCGCCTGCGCTCGCTGGTGGGCGGCCACAGCGGGCGCCCCTACGACCTATCAAATTAATCTTGTCACTGTACTAAGTACAACCAAATTGAAAACATTGGTTGTAGGGGCGAACCGGCGGTTCGCCCCTACGGAAAAACATCCGACGGAATTCATCTGTTTGTACTTAGGGTTGCCCTACGACCTGATCGCCGCCAGCCGTTCGCGCAGTTTCGCCAGCGTCATCCCGGCCAGCGACGGCAGCACGATATGCGCCGCGCCGGTCAGATGCGCCGCGCCCAGGCCAACCACCCAGAAACCACCCGCCCGCCCGGCCTCGATGCCGGCGCCGGAGTCCTCGAACACGACGGCTTCCGGCGGCTTGATGCCCAACTGCTGCGCTACCCACAGGTAAATATCCGGCGCGGGTTTGGTATGTTTGACCGTCAGCCCGTCGCCGATCACGTCAAAGTCATCCAGCAGTCCCACTTTTGCCAGCACGAGGCGCGCGTTCTGGCTGGACGACCCCAGCGCGATCTTAAGGCCGGCAGCGCGGCCTTCGTGGATCAGGTCAGCTACGCCCGGCGCGGCGTCGGCAGGGGTCATACTTGCCAGCCGTTCGAGGAAATAGGCATTTTTGCGCGCCATCAAAGCCTGCGCGGTAGTTTCATCCAGCGGTTCCCCTTCCATGAACAGTTCCAGACTGGCGCGGCGCGGCAGCCCCAGCATGGGTTCGTAAGCTTCCGGCGTGAAAGTCTTATTCATGTCTGCCGCCAGCCGCACCCACGAATCGTAGTGCAGGGAAATCGTATCGGCGATCACGCCGTCCAGATCAAAAATGAGCGCGCGCAGGTGCATCGGTGGCCGCCTTATCCATGACAAACGAAACGGCTGTATTGTACCGGGCAGGCCGCCAAATCCCTAGGTTGTGTAGACATTTACGTAAATTGCCCGGTTTGCCCTCATCCCCTGCCCCTTCCGCTCTGCGTCAGGGCGAAGGGGAGAAGAACCGTTTTCGTCCGTTTTTTTGAAGTCCCTCTCCCTGGGGGAGAGGGATTTAGGGTGAGGGCAAAAGGAAACGTCAACAGAACCTAGTGGTCTTGGACTTTCAACACCGGTAACAGCTTTCCGTAGGGACATAGCGGCGTTATGTCCTTGTCAGATTTTATGAGGGTGTCGCTCATAGAATCGTTTATTTCGTTAAATCCGGCGCTCTGCTACAATACAGATAGACCGAGATGATAAGATTGTGGCTGTTGATTCATGATGGACGAAAATCGTTCGCTGTCTCAGGAATACGTCCGCCAGCTTGAAATTCTGCGCCAGGTGGATGATGAACTGAGTCACCACCTCAACATCAATCTGGTGCTGGCGCTGGGGCTGGACGCTGCCGTGCGGTTGGGGACTGCCGATGCCGGCGCCATACATCTGATCGAAGATGATCGCCTGCGGATTGCGCAGGTCATCGGCGCGTACCCGCTGACGATGCTGAACGGCAGCGTCCCGTTTGAACAGGGACTGATCGGGCGGGCGCTGCGCCGCCAGCAGGCCGAACTGGTGCTGGATGTGCAGTCCGACCCGGATTACGTCGGCCATGTGCCGGGAATGCGCGCCCAGATGAGCATTCCGCTCGTCTCGCACGACCGGCCGGTTGGCATCATCAACATTCAGACAGCCTCGCCGGAAGTCTTTACACCGGAAGTCTTTGAGTTCGTGCAGCTGCTGGCGGCGCGGATCGCCGTCGCGGTGGACAACGCCCGCCTGTACGAGCAGCTTAAAGGCCAGCTGGGCGAACTGCGGTCGCTGTATGATAAAGTGAGCGAACTGGAAAAAGTCAAAAGCGACATGATTCGTATGGCCGCCCACGACCTCCGCAACCCGCTGCATAACATCGGCGTGGCGGTTGACCTGCTGCATAACGATCTGCCCCCGGGGGTAGCCGAGGAGAGACAGCCGCTGTTTGACATCATCCAGCAGTCCATTAACCGGATGCGTGCCATCACGACCGACATCCTCTCGCTGGAACGCATCGAACAATCGGCGCGCGGCGGGCTGCAAGATGTTGTGTCCCTGCGCGATACTGCGCGGCGGGTCTATAACGAGTATGAACTCCAGGCCGCCAAGAAACCTCTGCATTTTGCCTTTAACGCCGGTGACCACCCCGCCGGCGTGCGTGGCAGCGCGGCGCAGTTGTATGAGGTGATCGCCAACCTCGTCAGCAACGCCATCAAATACACCCCCGAAGATGGCAGCATCGAACTGTGTGTGTTCACGGACAGCCAGAGCGTAATGGTTGAAGTCCGCGATACCGGCTTTGGCATCCCCGAACCGGCGCAGGCCAAGCTGTTCCAGCCGTTTTTCCGCGCCAAGACGGATGAAACCAGCCAGGTGGAAGGCACCGGGCTGGGGCTGTATATGGTCAAACGTATCATCGAACGGCACGGCGGACGCGTCCGCTTCAGCAGCGAATACGGGAAGGGCAGCATCTTCGGTTTTGAACTGCCGCTGGCCGACCATTAACAGTTGTATGCCGGGGCGCGCCGCCGTTATAATCAACCCTCATGCGAACCCACCCGATTATCCTAACCGCGCTCATCCTGACCGCTGTCTTTATCGCCGCCTGCGACCCGCTCGCGCCGCAGGCCACGCCGCAGGTGATTATTGTCACGCCGGTGCCGAGCAGCACACCGCCGCCGTCACCCACTCCGGCGGCCACCCGCACCCCGATTCCGACCCGCACGCCGGATTTCACGCCCACGCCAACGGTCCCGGCCTGCCCGGAAGATGCGGGGCGTGTTGAAGCTTTTGACCAGTTCCGCAGCACCACCGCCGGGACGACCCTGCGCTACAAGGTTTACATCCCGCCGTGTTATCTGGAAAGCCAGAAACGGTATCCCACGCTGATCCTCATTCACGGCGCGGCCAACACCGAAAAGCAGTGGCAGGACATCAACCTGATGGACGCGCTTGACCAGGGCTTGCGGCTGGGCGCGCTGGCGCCGATGATCGTGGTGATGCCCTATATGGGGTCAATCGGCGCGGAAAACAGCTTCCCGCCCAATCCCTCTTACGAAACCTACATCCTGGATGAACTGCTGCCGGCTGTCGAGCGCGACTTCTGCACCTGGAACAACCGCGATCACCGCGCTATCGGCGGCATTTCGCGCGGCGGCTTCTGGGCCTACAGCATCGCGCTGCGCCACCCGGACGTGTTTGGCATCGTCGGCGGCCACAGCGCCTTTTTCCCGGATAACCTGAACGAAGTACCACCGCCGTTCAACCCGCTCGAACTGGCGCTGAATTCGTCGTTTATCGCCGACGCGAATTTACGGATGTATCTGGACAACGGCGCGAGTGACTTCGCCGGCATCAATCTGGAACTCTTTTCCAGCCGCCTGAGTTCGCGCGGCATTCCACACACCTACGTCATTAACCCGGTCGGCGATCATACGGATACCTACTGGGCGGCGCATATTACCGAGTATCTGGCGTTCTACGGGCGCACCTGGCCGCGCGCTGCTGCCGAGCTGCCAAGCTGTTTAGAGCCAAGCCCGTAGCCGGCACGCATCGAAACCCGGCAACTTTCTGTCCCCAACTGCGTAATAAGGTGGTATAGGAACATGCTGGATGGTGTTCCTGTGAACGCCTGTTATAACGGAATCACACGGAGGGAAACTTCGATGGGTGCTGTTGTGCTGCTGATTCTGGCCGTGCTGGCGGTGATCGCCCTGATCGGCGTCGCCAAGCTAACCGTTGGGCTGCTGCTGACGCTGCTGGTGTGGATGCTGGCCGGCATGTTCGCCGGACGACTCATTCGTGGGCGGGGTTACGGGCCGCTGTCCGATATTCTGCTGGGTCTCATCGGTGGTGTGGTCGGCAGTTTTGTACTGCGGCTGCTCAACCTGGGTTGGGTCGGTGATATCGCGCTGATCGGCGACGTGCTGGTGGGCGTTGTCGGCGCGGTGATCGTTGTGTATCTGGTGCGGCTGCTCGGCAACCGGCGCTTCGCGGCGTAAGCCTAGAATTCAGGTGTAAGGCGTAGGGGCGAACCGGCGGTTCGCCCCTACCCTAGGCTTTGGCTTTTTTTGCAACTGCTGCTCCTGCTTGTCATATTCATTGCAGGGCGAGGCAATGAGAAAGTACCGTTGCCTGGTTGATAGCGAGATACAGCACTGTCATGGGCACCATTCAACTCAGACATATCTCTCAAAATCTATCACAGGTTTCCGCCC
>JARKOK010000386.1 GCA_029975765.1 Aggregatilineales bacterium | reverse complement strand
GGGTGCATGTCAAGCCAGAGCGTTGCCTAATCGTCGGGTATATCCAGGCTTGAAGGAGTTCCCCCGTGTGTTACACTTGGGACAATTTGTTCGTTCGTGAGAACGATGGATCTGGCTATTTAACGGAGCTAAGACGTATGGCAAGAAATTACGGCACGTTACGAGGCCGGCGCTCCGGCAGTGCAGCCTGGCAGTGGATCACCATTGGCTTTGTCGTCGGCTTTGGCTGCGCGGCGGTGGCGGGTCTGGCGCTGGTCATTGGCGTGGCCTCCGGCGCGTTAGGTGAGGACGCGGCGAATTTCCTGGTGGCTGGCCGCCCCACGCAGACCCCGTTTGTGATTACCAACACCCCGGCACCCGCGACCGATACCCCCCAGCCGACGGAAGTCCTGGTATCGCCCACGCCGTCGCCGACCGTCGGACAGGTCGAAGTGTTAGCGCCGACCGCCACGCCGACGACTGACCCCAATACCATTCAGGTTGAACCGAGCAGCACGCCCACCGAGGCGGTGCAGGCGATCGCGCCGCTGGCGGTGGCGGGGGCTGGCGGTGGCGCTGCCGTGCAGATTCCGGCGGCGCTGGCTCCGCTGATCTCGCCGCTGCGGTCGGTGGATGGTGGGACCTATCAGATGGGCACCACGCCGCAGGAAGTGGCCGACGCGGTGCGCCAGTGTGTGGACGAATTCGAGGGTAACTGCCAGCTCGCGTATGGTGAGGACTCCTTCCCGCCGCACAACGTGACGATTGATCCCTTCCAGATGGAAGTCACCGAAGTGACTTACGAGCAGTTCCTCGCTTTCCTCAATTCCAAAGGCCCGAACAGCCACCGGAACGGCTGTGACGGGCAGGTGTGTGCCGCGACCCGCGCCGAAGACCAGAACAGCAATATCATCTTTGACAGCGCCAACTACCGTGTGAACCCGGTTCTCAACAATTTCCCGGTGACGGGTATTACCTGGTACGGCGCGAAAGCCTACTGCGAAGCGATTGGCCGCCGCCTGCCGACTGAGGCCGAATGGGAACGCGCCGCGCGCGGCCCGCAGAACTTCCTGTATCCCTGGGGCAATACGTTTGATGTGACGCTGGCGAACACCAGCCGTCCCCGTGTGGAAGCCTCGCTGGATGGCGCTGAAGCGGTAGACAGCTACCCCTCCGGCGCGAGCGCCTACGGCCTGTTAAACCTGGCCGGAAATGTCGCCGAATGGGTTTACGACTGGTATTCACCCACGTATTATACGCAGCTGTCACAGTCGGCGACGGCGGTCATTAACCCGACCGGCCCGGTCGCCGGGACGGAACGGGTTGTGCGCGGCGGCTCGTGGGACGCGGTGCCCTTCTTCTCGCGCAGTGTTCACCGCCAGAGTTACAACCCGGTAGGCGAAACGCTGTGGATTGGCTTCCGCTGCGCCGCTGATGTGGACAACAATACCGCGCTGCCCGGCGCGGATACGCCCCTGACGCTGCCAACTCAGTCTGCCGGTACGGGGGCGGAAGAAACCACCGCTAACAGCCAGCCGACGCTGCCCGCGCCGCCGCCGGTTGCCACCAGCAGCGGCCCGCTGCCCACGCTGGCGCCGGGCGGCTAACATTTCTCCGCCTGTCTGGCAGGGGCGCGACACACCGTGCCCCTGCCATTTTGATTTCCCCCTCAGCCCACCATATAATGCACGTAACGGACTTATCAGAATAATCAGGTTCGGTGGGAGGGTTGGTCATGGTTGCAGCAAAATCGCCGCTCGCCTGGACGCTGGGTTATACCAAACGCGGCCAGGGCAGCGTCCATAATACGCAGGTCGCGCATTACCGGCTGAGCGATCTGGTTAATCGTGGCTTTGTTTCGCCCAACGAGGGACGCGGCTTTCTGATGAATCGTGGTCTGGTGGATTTCGCGTGGCAGGTCATCTGGCCGGAAGACTTTGATACGCCGGATGACATGCTCGAAAAGCGCCTGACCGATGTGGATGGTTACGTCATCTTTATTCACGGCTGGACGGGCAACCATACCATCTGGGAAGACCTGCCCGGTCTGGTGGTGAAAGCCAACCGCCGCCTGGTCGCGCTGTCGGTGGATCACAACGGTTTTGGCCTGTCCCGATTTGTGGACACCACCCCCGCGCTCGATACCTGCTGCCCACCGTCCGCCATGCAGACGATTGAAAAGTGGGTCGAACTGCTGCGCCTGCGCCGCCAGCCCGGCGACCCCGTACCCAGAGTGCTGAACTTTGTTGGGCACAGTATGGGCGGCGCGGCGCTGTTTTACCTCAATCCGATCTTCTGGCGGATCGGCGAGGAAACCCGGTATGCCATCGCTCCGGCGCTGCTGCTGAACGACAGCCTGCACCGCGCCTTTTTCACCGCGATGGGACTGGGCATCGGCCTCGTCAACCGTATCAAACTGTTCGAGCCGATTGAGCAGTTGGTCAAACCCAATATGATTGACGCCGTGTGCAGCGGCGCGGATGATTACGTCAAGCAGGCGCACAGCCGGCAGTACGCCGAAACTCCGCGCGGCATCATTTCAGCCACATTTCAGGCGATGGGGATGCTCAACAACTGGGAAATCGCCCATAAATGGGATTTGTTCCGCGTGATGCTGGGACACAAGGACGCGCTGGTTGGCCTGCTGCCCATGATGGACCTGCTTAGTTCGCTGGAAGTGCCGGCGGGCAACGTGCGCGTGGTGGCCGGGTCGCATTATATGTTCAGCGTCGGGCGCGACACGGCTTTCCAGCACGCCCAGAACCGCGAACTGGCGGTAGACGATATTGTGACGTTACACCGGCAGGCGTATGCGCTGCAAAAAACGGGGCAGGGCGGCAGCCGGGGCTTCGGTTAAACCGTCCTTGTCTGCTGAATACCCATCGGGCGTGATACAATTACAGGGACACGATCTTTCGTGTCTCTATTCTGTTTTGAGCCAAAGAGCATTTTATGACTTCCATACCGTTTCTTGATTACCCCCCACTGACCACCATCATCGAACCGTTTCGCGTCCGGTCGGTCGAGCCGATCAGCTTCACCACGCTGGCGGAGCGCCGCGCGGCGCTGGCCGCTGCCGGCTATAACCCCTTCCTGCTGCGCGCCGATCAGGTGACGATTGATCTGCTGACCGACAGCGGCACCGGCGCGATGTCGTCGCGCCAGTGGGCCGGTATGATTGCCAGCGATGAATCCTATGCCGGCGCGACCTCGTTCTATAAGTTCGAGGCGGCGGTCAAGGATATTTACGGTTTTAAACATGTCATCCCCACCCATCAGGGGCGTGCCGCCGAACGTATCCTGTTCAGCGTCGGGGTGAAGGCGGGCGATGTCGTCCCCAGCAATACCCATTTTGATACCACCCGCGCCAACATCGAATTTGGCCGCGCCGAAGCGCGTGATCTGGTGATTGCCGAAGGCCGCCAGCCGCAGGTTATCCACCCGTTCAAGGGTAATATGGATTTGGACCGCCTGCGCGCCGCAATTGCCGAAGTCGGGCGCGAGCGGATTCCGTTCATCATGCTGACGGTCACGAACAACTCCGGCGGCGGGCAGCCGGTGAGCATGGCGAACATCCGCGCCGTGAGCGAAATCGCTCATGAACACGGCATCCCGTTTATCCTCGATGCCTGCCGGTTTGCCGAAAACAGTTGGTTTATCAAAACGCGCGAGGCTGGTTATGCCGGCAAGTCCACCCTGGAAATCGCCCGCGAGATGTTCAGCTACGCCGATGGCTGCACCATGAGCGCCAAGAAGGACGGCATGGCGAACATCGGCGGTTTTCTGGCGCTCAATGACGATGATCTGGCGCTGAACTGCCGCAACCTGCTGATTCTGACCGAAGGTTTTCCCACTTACGGCGGCATGGCGGGTTATGATATGGAGGCGATTGCCGCCGGGCTGTACGAGGCGCTGGACGAAAATTACCTACGCTACCGGGTGCGCTCGATTAACTATCTGGCGGAAAAGCTGGCGGCGCAGGGGGTGCCGATGGTGCAGCCGCCCGGCGGCCATGCGCTGTATCTGGATGGCCGCGCTATGCTGGCGCACCTGCCGGATAGCCAGTATCCGGCCTGGTCGCTGGCGAACGCGCTGTATCTGGCGGGCGGCATCCGGTCGGTCGAAATCGGGACGGTGATGTTCGGCCAGCAGCCGGACGGTACGGAACGCCCCGCCGCGCTTGATCTGGTGCGGCTGGCTTTCCCCCGCCGGGTGTATATGCAAAGCCACTTTGATTATCTGGCGGAGGCGATTCTGCTGGTTCACGCGCATCGGGAACAGCTTCCCGGCCACCGCATCGTGTGGCAGGCGCCGTTCCTGCGGCACTTCACCGCGCGCCTGGAGCCGGTGGTCTGATTCGTCGAAACACGATAACCGTCGGGGCGAACTGCCGGTTCGCCCCGGTTCATATTCAGGCCGCTCCCATCGTTTCCGCCAGTGCCAGCAGCTTTTGCACGGTATTCCAGTTGCGGCCTGTGCCTATCGTTTTCAGCTTCTTTTCCAGCAGAACATGGGTCAGTTTCGACCGTCCCATACCTTCGGCATAATAAATGTAAAGCTCCGCCCCGCTGAGATGCAGTACCTCCGGCCCGCTGTACGCGGCCTGAAGCTCGGCGAATGCCGCCGCCGTTGGTTCATCGCGCAGGCACATGACCAGAATTTTTCCCGGCTCGGCCATCTGCGCGGCGGAGAACGGCAACCGTTCGATGATGGTTTGCCACTGGTCCCGCGTCCGCAGGATAACCGACGAGGGAAAACCAAAGGTCTGTTCAATTCTCGCTTCAAGTTGCCGGACGATGTGGGCCGCGTCCGTCTGCCCGGTCTGAAAGACGACGTTGCCGCTTTGCAGCAGCGTTTGCGCGCCCGTAAATCCGAGCGACTCGTACAGGCGTTGCAGGTCGGCCATTTTGATGCTTTTATTGCCGCCCACGTTAATCCCACGCAGCAGAGAGAGGTAGATAGGCATTTTCCCCCGTGAATTAAATCATGACTGGTATCGAGTTGACGGGATTTACTTCACCCGCAGCGGGCGCATCCCGTTCAGCGTGACCAGCAGCGACATGCCCATGTCGGCAAACACGGCCAGCCACAGCGACCCCAGCCCGGCCACCGCCAGCAGCATGAACAGCAGCTTCACGCCCAGACTGAGCGCGATATTCTGCCGGATGATGCTGCGCGCGAACCGGGCCAGCCGGATCGCGTAGGGTAGCTGCGCCAGATCGTCCGCCATCAGCGCCACGTCGGCGGTTTCCAGCGCCTGCGCGCTGCCCGCGCCGCCCATCGCCACACCAACCGAAGCCGCTGCCAGCGCGGGGGTATCATTTACGCCGTCGCCCACCATCACCACCGCGCCGTAATCGCGCTGAAGTGCCTGCACCGCGTCTACCTTGTCGGCAGGCAGCAGATTGGCGCGGGTGTCCGTCACGCCCACTTCACGGCCAATCGCGTTTGCCAC
>JARKOK010000370.1 GCA_029975765.1 Aggregatilineales bacterium | reverse complement strand
GGATTCGAACCTGCGATCCGCTTTTAAGGCGGATAACCGCTTAGCAGGCGGCCCCATTCGTCCACTCTGGCACCCCCCCGGGGTTGAGATATTCATTTTTCCAGGCGGAGGGAGTGGGATTCGAACCCACGGTGACCCGGAGGCCACACAGGTTTTCAAGACCAGCGCCTTAAACCACTCGGCCATCCCTCCTGGCAACCGGCATTTTAACATGGGCGGGGAGTCGGGTCAATACTAAAAACAGGATTTTAGTGTGTTATCATAGTGTGCCAGCATCCAACAGGCGGCACATTTATGGATATTTCTCTGCTCATGTTTTCGGGACTGGCGCTGGTTTATCTGGGCGCGGTCATCTATCTGGCAAATCAGGAAGAGGCGCTGCGGGTGATGAAACACCCTGCGCAGGAACCTGATACCCCCCAACGCGGCACGCTGCTGCGGTGGCTGCTGTATGGTATGGCGGCAGTCAACGCTATTTCCAGCCTGTTTATCCTGCAACTGGCGCTGTTCAGTGGGGCGACCGACGCCCTGCCCGATGAACTGCAACTTCCCCCGATTGATCTGCCCGGTGCGGCAGGCAGTTTCGTGCTGGGATTGCTGGTAACCTGGTTCTGCGTGCGGACCATCGCCTCCGCCACATGGCGCGAGCGGCTGGCGCGCTGGATCGGCCCGCGCGGCCAGTATAACCCCCAGTCCAGCGTGCATACGGCTGCCGTTGTTCTGGCGCTCACGCTGCTGTCAGTTACGGTAGGGCAGTTGGTACTTAGCGGCGGTCTGAGCGGACTGGCGCAGGATGTGGAACTGGAAGGGGTCTCACCGGGCGCGCTGACTTTTCAGGGCGTGCTGATGGTTGTGGCGGCTTTCCTGGGGGTAGGGCTGATGATCCGGCGCGGGCCGGCAGCGACCGTTGAACGGTTGGGGCTGCGCTGGCCCACGCCGCAGGATGTGACCTGGGGGATTGGCGTGGGTTTTTTGCTGTATCTGGCGCTGATTATGATGGCGACCCTCTGGGCGCTGCTGGTGCCGATGGAGCAGATCGCGCAGCAGAACATTGCCGCCGAACAAATCGCGCAGGCGTTTGGCACGCTGCCGCTGGCGCTGCTGCTGTCGGTTACAGCGGGGGTCAGCGAGGAAATCCTGTTTCGGGGGGCGCTGCAACCGGTGTTTGGCCTGGGTGTGACCAGCATCTACTTTGCGCTGGTGCATATGCAGTATGCGCTTACTCCGGCGACCATTATTATCTTTGTGGTGTCATTGGGGCTGGGCTGGCTGCGACAGCGCCACAGCACGACGGCGGCGATTATCGCGCACTTTGTCTATAATTTTGTCCAGTTAGCAGTGGCGATTCTTCTGGCGGGAGCGGCTGGCGGATGAGCATGACGCATAAATTGTTCCTTTTGATCGTTGGGATGATATTTCTGGCCGGCGCGGCCTGGGCGCAGGAAACCCCTGCTCAATCCGAAGCAACTCCTCAGCCGGATCAGAAATATATCATCAGTTGGGGAAGTGAAGTCATCTTCCCGCAGGCCATCCGGTTCTCGATCACGCTGTCACACCCTGTCAGCGATCTGGCATCGGTGGTGCTGGCAATCCGACCGGAAGGCCGCGCGCCGCTGGCTTTCGAGCTGGACCTGAATGCCGCCGAAGTCCGAGAGCCGTATTCCGAACTGGCTTATCTGTGGGATTATCCTCTCAGCGCGTCGCCGCGATTATTCAGCACCATTCGCCTGGACTGGCAGGCCGTGACCCGCAGCGGCGAGGTCGCCCGCGTAAGCGACGAATTGATCTTTACCGACCAGCGCGTAACCTGGGCGGTGCGCGAAGGTCGCCCGATCAGCCTGATGCTGCCCGCCGACGGGCTGGAGTCGCCGGATGTGATGTTAGACCGGCTCGCACGAGAGTTACAGACGGTCTACGATTTGCTGGCCGCCAATACCGGACGCAGCGAGCCGTTAAATGCGATGGTCTATGCCGGTGTGCCGCCCGGCTGTGGCTGGACGGATATGGACGAACCACTGGCGGTTGGCCCGGTGAGCGGGCTGGAACTGGCCTGCAACCCGGCTAAAGCGGAGGCCGTTTTCAGGAATGATGCCATTACGATTGTTGAAAGTCCATCCAACAGCTACAACGCGGTGCGCGCGGCGCTGATTGAAACGCTGGTGCGGCAGTCCTACGGCTGGCAGAGTGTGCCGGACTGGTTCGCCACCGGTCTGGCGACCTTCTACGTGCCCGCGCCGCGCCCCACCGATCTGGCGCGTTTGATTGCGGCTTCCCGCAGCAGCACCCTGTTTTCGCTGAATCAACTGTCCCGACGGGAAGATGACGCCGATTCTGACCTATGGCTGGCGCAGAGTTATGGCCTGGTTGTTTATATCGCCAGCCAGATCGGTGTGCCAGGGCTGTTCGATCTGGCGCGAGCGGCGCAAACCCAGCCCTTTGAGGAGGCTTTCCGGGCGGCGCTGGATAAGCCGGTGTCGGCGCTGCTGCCTGATTGGGAGCGGTGGATTTTTACGCCGCAGGCGGTTGGCGCGTTTAATTTCACCCCCTATCAGCTGCCGACCGCCACGCCGACCCTCACCGCGACTTCTACGGTTACCCGGACGCCCACGCCAACGCTGACCTCAACCCCGACAGCCACCTTAACGCCGGCTGATTTCCAGCCGTCGGCGACGCCGCTGCCAACGGTGCGCCCCTCGCGCACGCCGACGCCGGCGCCGCCCAGCGTAACACCGCGCCCGCCGGGCAGCCTGAATACCGCGACTCCGGTGCCGGTGCTGCCGGTTGAACTGGTCAATTCCCCGGCAGGTATTCTGGGATTGATCTCAATTGTTCTGATTGTGCTGGCAATTGTGGTGCTGGTGTTTACGGGTTTCCGACGCCGATAGCGTAAATTGAATATGTTAGTCTCCAGGCAGGAATGTGAATGAGGACGATGATTGACTTGTACGCACTGACGCAGGAACAACTCGCGGAGTTGATCGTGAGTTGGGGCGAACCCCGTTTCCGCGCCAGACAGGTCTGGGCGTGGTTGTATGACCGCCGGGCGGCCTCGGTAGAGGCGATGACCGATCTGCCGAAAAGCCTGCGCGAACGCCTGAAGGTGGAAACCACGCTGGGTACGCTGGCGCTGGCGGCGGAGCAGGCCAGCCTGGATGGCACAGTCAAACGGCTGTACCGGCTGCCGGACGGCCAGATGATCGAGTCGGTGTTGATGCCCTACGACGATGACCGGCGCACCGCCTGCATCTCAACTCAGGCTGGCTGCGCGATGGGCTGCGTCTTTTGCGCGACAGGGCAAATGGGCTTTGCGCGGCATCTTACCGCTGCCGAAATTTTTGAACAGGCGATGCTGTTCGCGCGTGATCTGGAGGCAAATGGGGAACGCCTGAGTAATGTTGTCCTGATGGGTATGGGCGAGCCGTTTCATAACTATGATGCAACCCTGACCGCGATTCACCGCCTGATGGATGATCTGGGGATTGGCGCGCGGCATATCACCGTCAGCACGGTTGGTCTGGTGCCGATGATCCGCCAGTTCGCTGATGAAGGCTTGCAGGTCAAGCTGGCGATCAGCCTGCACGCCGCTACCGATGCCGAACGGTCGGCGCTGCTTCCCATCAATAAACGTTATCCACTGGCCGAACTGATAGACGCCTGCCGGTATTATGTCGAAACGACCGGACGGCGTATCACATTTGAATGGACGGCGATTCAGGGTCAAAACGACACACCGGAGCAGGCGCACGCGCTGGGTAGGCTGCTCAAAGGGCTGCTGTGCCATGTCAATATCATTCCCCTGAACCCGACCGGGGGGTACATGTATGGCCCGTCGGCGGTGGAACGGGTGAACCGGTTTGTTGAAATCCTGGCTGAATATGGCGTGACGGCGACGGTGCGAGTCCGTCGTGGAATTGACATTGACGCAGGCTGCGGGCAGCTTAAGGCTGAAGTGCTGCGCCGCGTGAAGGAGGCGGCAGTTAATGACGATGAGCAGTTATGAAGTCCTCGTGATCGGCGGCGGCCCGGCAGGGCTGTCGGCAGCCCTGTATCTGGCCCGCTATAACCGCCGCACGGCGCTGTTTGATACCCGTCAGGGGCGCGCTCACTGGCATCAGGTTAATCATAACTATCTGGGCTTCCCCGGAGGAGTCCCGGCGCGCCAGTTGTGTGAACTGGGGCGGCAGCAGTTGGCCGATTATCCGCATGTGACGATCTTTGACAGCCAGGTGGACGATCTCCGGGCGGAGAGCGATACCTTTGTGGCGACCGGCGCCGGGAATGAATGGCGCGGACAGGCCGTTATCCTGTGTACGGGTGTGGTGGATCATTATCCGCAGTTCGAGGGCTGGCAGGAATACGTCGGGCGCAGTATGTTCTGGTGTATCACCTGCGATGGTTATGAAACACAGGGCAAGCGCGTAGTGGTGGTTGGCAACACCAATGCGGCGGCCTCCGAAGCGTTGCAGTTGCAGCGGTTTACCGACCAGCTTACCGTGCTGACGAACAGTCATGAGATGCAGATTTCGCTGGCGTTTCAGGAACGCCTGCGCCGGGCGCGGATTCCGCTGATCCATGACTGTCTCGCCACGGTGCGCGGGCGCGGCGGCCAGTTTGAAGCGTTGTATACCGAAGACGGGCGCTGTATCGAACTCGACTGGTTATTCAACCAGCAGGGCGCGACACCGCGTTCCGAACTGGCGGCGCGGTTGGGTGTGGCGCTGGATGCCCAGGGTTACATTCTGACCGATACCGAGCAGAAGACTACCGTGCCGGGCGTCTACGCGGCGGGCGATGTCACACGGTTGTATTCGCATCAGGTTGTGGCAGCGGCGCATGAGGGCGGGCAGGCGGCCTCCGCCGCGAATTATTACCTGTATCCGCCAGAACTGAAGGACGACTGAACCGCCCCTGAAAGCGCCAGTGTGTGGACCAGGTGATCAGGCGCTTGACGCTCTGGGGGGATAATCCAGCCCGTACTGTTCTGGCGTGCTGGCCTGATGGTCGCGGCACAGGGCATAAGCCGCGTCAAGGTTTGGCGCAAACTGGAACGAGGCTGTTGCCACACTGCCCCAGAAGGCGCTTTTCAAAATGTTCAGGATACTGCTGACCATCTGTGTCAGCAGACGCGGCCCGACGAAAATGATTTCACCGGCGCACGGATGATTGATTTCGGCGGCTTTCTTGAAGCGCAGCATCGCGCCCTGGGGGGGCAGGCCGCCGCGCTGAATATCAATGATGAGATCAACCTTATGGGTCAGGCTGTCCATCTTGGTATTTAGATCGTGGTAGATGGTGTCAAATTCCTGCCAGGTCCAGGGGGTGGTATAGGCCAGCACGAGGATCGTTTTTTCAGGATTACCCCAGTTCAATGAAATGGGCATAAGTTTTCCCTTTGTGGAAGTCAAAGACTTTAATTGTTATTCTATACTGGATGGTGTGGAGCGTTGTGAATTTTGACTGAATAATTGCCAGCACATCAGTATGAGGAGCATTATCATGCAGTATGTTCGTTTAGGCAAGACAGGGTTAAAAGTATCACGGCTGTGTTTGGGAATGATGACCTACGGCACGCCGCAGTGGCGCGACTGGGTGCTGGATGAAGCGGCCAGCCGCCCCTTTGTGCAGCGCGCGCTGGAACTGGGCATTAACTTTTTTGATACCGCCGACATCTATTCGCTGGGCGTGAGTGAAGAAGTGACCGGTCGCGCCCTGAAGGACTTTGCAAAGCGCGATGAAGTCGTGATCGCCACCAAAGTCTTTAGCCCGATGGGTGACAAGCCGAATCAGGGCGGGCTGTCGCGCAAGCACATTATGCAGGCGATTGATGATTCGCTGCGCCGGCTCGGTACCGATTACGTTGACCTGTACCAGATTCATC
>JARKOK010000367.1 GCA_029975765.1 Aggregatilineales bacterium | reverse complement strand
AAGGGCAAATACTGGCTGCAAGTGTGTACCGACCTGTGCTGCGCGCTGGGCGGCGCGGATCAGTTCTATGAAGAACTGAAGCAGGAACTGGGCGTGGAGGACGGCGGCACGACCGAGGACGGTCTGTTCACGGTCGAACATGTAATGTGTCTGGCAGCCTGCGACAAACCGCCGATGCTGCAATGCAACTTCCATTACATGGAAAACCTGAACATGGACAGGATGCGGGCGTGGATTGCTGAAAAGCGGGCGGAAGCGGCGAAGGCCAAAAAGGCATGAGGACTAAGGACTGAGTTTTTTCCTTGCTCAGTCGTCAGCACTCATCGCTCAATCCTTAGATAACAGGGTGAGATTGGGGAAAACACCAATATGCAGCATATCTTATTACGTGGACGAGACATACCGGACATCTGGAAACTGGACGTAGACCGGCAGAACGGCGGTTATGAGGGACTGCAAAAAGCCCTGAGTATGAAACCGTCCGAGGTGAGTGATGTGGTGAAGGCGTCCAATCTGCGCGGGCGCGGCGGCGCGGGTGTCCCCACCGGCGTTCAGTGGAGCTTCATCCCCCAGAACGAGCCGGTGAAATATGTAGCGGTAAACGCCGACGAAAGCGAAACCGGCACGTTTAAAGACCGCGAAATCATGGAGACAAACCCGCACCAGTTGATCGAGGGCGCGCTGATCTGCGCCTGGGCGATTCAGGCGGCGGCGGTGTACATCTACCTGCGCGGCGAGTTCTGGGATGTGGCGCACGCGCTGGACGAACGCATCGCGGAGGCGCGGCAGGCCGGTCTGGTCGGTGACAACATTCTGGGTTCAGGCTGGTCGTGTAATGTCTACACCCATCTCGGCGCAGGCGCGTACATCTGCGGCGAGGAAAGCGCGCTGCTCAACAGCCTGGAAGGTAAACTGGGGCAACCGCGTGTGCGCCCGCCCTTCCCCGCGCAAAAAGGCGGTGGGCTGTACAGCGAGCCAACGGTCGTCAACAATGTCGAAACGCTGACCAACGTCCCCTGGATCATCATCAACGGCGCGGACGCTTACAAGCAGATTGGCACGGAGCAAAGCCCCGGCACAAAAATCTTCTGCGTCAGCGGGCATGTCAACAAACCCGGCAACTATGAACTACCGCTGGGCGTGACCTTCCGTGAACTGCTGTACGATCACGCGGGCGGCGTGCCGGGCGGCAGGGCGATGAAAGCGATTCTGCCGTCGGGCGGGTCTGGCCCCATTATCGCTGTGAATGACACCGTGCTGGACACCCGCCTGACCTACGAGGATATGGCGAAAGTGGATTCCATCCTGGGTTCAGCTTCGATCATCGTGATGGACGAAACCGTAGATATTACGTGGGTCGCGGCGAAGGTCACAAAGTTCTTCAAACATGAAAGCTGCGGCAAATGCACCCCCTGCCGCGAAGGCACCTACTGGCTGGACAAAGTGCTTGATCGTATTATGGCGAACGAGGCGCAGCCGGGTGACATTGAACTGATTGATAATGTCGCCAAAAACATGCAGGGCGTAACGCTGTGCGCGCTGGGTGACTTCGCGGCCAATCCGATCATTCACACGATCAAGAATTTCCGCGACGACTTCATGCAGCATATGCAGCGGGCGGAGGTTCCGGCCAAAGCCGACCAACGCAAACCCACCAATGCCGGCGCAGCAGCGGCCACAACCGTGCCGGGGCCATTGGAAGGCAAACGGGATACGGTCGCAACAGGCACGCCGGCACGGAAGAGCTGAGATAACAGGTGTGGAGGCACAGCCTAGCGTGTCCCTACAGGACAAACCATGACTGACGAACTCATGCCGCCGGCTGACAATCAGCCCCTTACCGACAGCGAACGCCCGCCGGGGTTTGCCCTGGATGGTGAGCCAGCCGTCTACGCCATACCGGATGAAACCGGAACATCGTATACCGGCGGTGAGGCCACCCCTGCCGTGACGGTGGCAGACAATCTATCGCTGCGGGAACGGCTGCGGCGGCTGTCAGGCAGCGGCGACATGGCGCGGCGGCGGGATGATCTGACGCAGATGATCGTGGAACAACCGGAAGCCGCCTCGAACTACATCCTGCGCGGCGAACTGCTGCTGGAAGCCGGGGATTATGGGGCGGCTACCGAGGATTTCCGGCGCGGGCTGGAACTGGCAGCGCAGCAGGTCGAGACAGCCGATTGGGGGCTGGTAGCACAGGCGCTGCAAGACCGGGCGCTGGCCGGTCTGGAACGAGCCGAACGGCGGATGAAACGAGTCGAAAGCAGCGATGTAGGGGCGGGTTTATAAACCCGCCCCTACTGACGGAACTATTCGTAATTTTAGCGGAATCCGGTACACTTTAGCCGATTTCCGGTCAGCGATGTGACGAGGCGACGAATGGCCGATACGGTAAAAATCATTATCAATGATGTCGAATATGAAGTCCCCGCCGGGATGAACCTCGTGGACGC
>JARKOK010000340.1 GCA_029975765.1 Aggregatilineales bacterium | reverse complement strand
GCGGTCAATCCGCTGCTGGCGTGGCTGCTGTGGGCGGGCTGGCCGTTTGTATTTGGGGTTCTGGCAACGCCAGTGCAGTTTATCGTAGGGCGGCAGTATATCGTTGGCGCGATTAAAGCGGCGCGCAACCGCAGCGCCAATATGGATACGCTGATTGCGATGGGATCATCGGCGGCGTACTTCTACAGCGTGGTTGTGCTGGCCGGCATTGTGCTGGGCTTCTCGGACGTGATCGGCGACCATGTGTACTTTGAGACGGCGGCGGTCATCATTACGCTGATCACGCTGGGTAAACTGCTGGAAGCGCGCGCCAAAGGCCGCACCAGCGAAGCGATCAAGGCACTGATGGGACTCGCGCCCAAGACGGCTACGCTGCTGCGGGACGGGCAGGAAATCGAAGTGCCGGCAGACGACGTGATGCAGGGTGACGTGCTGGTGGTGCGTCCCGGCGAACGCATCCCGGTAGATGGTGTGGTGATTGAAGGCCGGTCGGCGGTGGATGAATCCATGCTGACCGGGGAAAGCCTGCCGGTGAACAAAAGTGTCGGCAGCGAGGTCATCGGCGCGACGGTCAACCGGCAGGGACGGCTGGTTGTCGAAGCGACGAAGGTGGGCGCGCAGACGGCGCTGGCGCAGATCGTCCGGTTGGTGGAACAGGCGCAGGGGTCGAAAGCCCCGATTCAGCGCGTGGCCGATCAGGTGTCCGGCGTGTTTGTGCCGATTGTACTGGTGCTGGCGACACTGACATTCCTCGGTTGGCTGGTGATCGGACAGGTAGGGTTTGTCGAAGCGATGGTGCATACGGTCGCGGTGCTGGTGATCGCCTGCCCGTGCGCGCTGGGTCTCGCCACTCCAACGGCCATCATGGTCGGTACGGGTAAAGGGGCGGAGATGGGCATCCTGTTCAAAAACAGCGAGGCGCTGGAAAACGCGCACCGGCTGAAAGTGATCGCGCTGGACAAAACCGGCACGATTACAAAGGGTGAACCCAGTGTCACCGATGTGCTGCCGCTCAACGGCTTCAGCAAAGACGATCTGCTGCGGCTGGCGGCAGTGGCCGAACGCGGCAGCGAACACCCGCTGGGGCAGGCGGTGGTCAAAGCGGCGCAGGATGCCGGGCTGAGTCTGAGCCAACCGGAAGGCTTCGAGGCCGAATCCGGTCGCGGCGTGCGGGCGACGGTTGAGGGGAAAACGGTGCTGGTTGGCAGCCCGCGTTTCATCCGCGAGCAGGGCATTGAACTGAGCGAACATGACGCGCAGGTGGCGGCGCTTCAGGCGCGGGCGCGCACCGCCGTGCTGACGGCGGTGGACGGTGCAGTCGCCGGGCTGATCGGCATTGCGGACACCATCAAAGAGGGTTCGCGCGAGGCGATTGCCGATTTGCAGGCGTTGGGGCTGGAAGTGGTCATGATTACGGGTGACAACCAACTGACGGCGCAGGCGATTGCCGCTGAAGTCGGCGTCCAGCGTGTTTTGGCCGATGTGCTGCCGGGACAGAAAGCCGATACGGTCAAGGCGCTGCAAGGCGAGGGTAAAAAGGCGG
>JARKOK010000323.1 GCA_029975765.1 Aggregatilineales bacterium | reverse complement strand
CCGCTTCTGACTACCCACCTTCCCGTGCCTGGTCTTTCACTCAGCACTCGGCACTCAGTACTCAGCACTCCCAAAAGTGACTCTGGCAATACCACCCAAACTTTGTAGAATAGACAAACTTCCGAGCGCGTACTGCAACCGGCGTCCGCTGTTGAGCCTTTTCGGGAATTAGCCCAAAACGCCCATCAGAATTTGCATCAGGCTCGACGCGGCCAGCGGCAGTAGGCCTGTTGATGTAAGAGGAAACAAAGTACATGGCATCCTATCATGGCCCGAAAGCAAGAGTGCAGCGGCGTTTTGGCGAAGTGCTGATTCCGCGCCCGAAATATCAGCGGATACTGGAAAAGCGCGCGTATCCGCCCGGCGATCATGGCAAGGAAAAACAATTCCGCTCTGGCCGCCGCAGCGACTACGGCTTGCAGTTGAACGAAAAGCAAAAGCTGGCGTTCAGCTACAACGTGCGTGAAAAGCAGCTTCGCCGTTACTTCTTAAAAGCACGCAAGCAGCCCGGTAACACCGGCGAAAACCTGCTGGCGCTGCTGGAACGCCGCCTCGATAATCTGGTGTACCGCGCCGGGTTCGCGGCGACGATCTGGGCAGCGCGGCAGTTGGTCAGTCACGGCCACGTCCTGGTGGACGGCGCGCGCCTGAACATTCCGTCCTATTCGGTGGTGCCGGGGCAGACCATCAGCCTGGCCGAAAAGATGCGGAAAAACGTACACGTCATCGAATCGCTGGAATCCACACCGTATTCACCGCCGTTCCTGACGGTGGACACCAATACCGCGACCGCGACGCTGACGCGGATTCCTGAACGCGGTGAAATCCAGGTGCCGGTTGACGAATCAATGGTGGTTGAGTTCTACACCCGCCTGACGTAAGCGGGCGGCTTCGACCATTTGCCAGTTAAAAGGGACACGCCACCGTGTCCCTTTTGTATTACGTGGTTAGCGTTCGCTGGTCGGGCGCGGAACAGGCAGCGTCAGAATGTCCAGCCCGTGCAGGTCGAGGTCTTTCACCGGCAGCCACACCACGCCATCGCCGGGGCGCAGGACTTGCAGCCAGTCGGCGCTGCGGTTGCGTCCCAGCGCCTCGAAGGTATCACCCGGATACGCGACATCGAGGAAACGGTAGGCCGTGCCGGGGCCGGTGTGCATGTTCACGCCGCCCGTCGTCGCCATCGTCACTTCCGGCGGCTGCGCCAGTTGGAACACCAGTTGGTAGCCATCAATCCAGCGCGGGACGAGGTTCACAAAGGTATTACCCGGTTTGAAGGGCAGCACATTTCCCTGACGATCATAATAGGTTAACGGCTCGTCACGGGTGGCGCGCCGCCATTCGCCTTCGTAATAACGGCCATCACGGAACAGGAAAATCCGCCCGCTGCCGATCAGATTGACCGAAAACGCAAAATCCCCCGGCCCCCAGTAATTTTCGCTCACTACCGGCTGCTCAACATGATCGTCTTCGATAATCAGAACATTGGCCGCGTTGATCTGGGTGTTGGTATCGGCGTCCAGGTGCGGCTGGTTGTCCTGGCTGCGCTGCCAGCGCCCGCCGCTGTACGCCCATTCGATCTCGGTTTCGCGGTACTGCACCCACACGCCATCAGCGGGTACGCCGCCCTCCGGCGCTTCCTCGCTGAAGGCCATGCCGTACACCCGCTCCGGCGTCACATCGCGCTGGCGGGCGACGGCTTCCTCGCGCAGCGCGTCGGTATCGCCATACAGCGTATGCTCCAGCGCCAGCCCTTCACGCGGGAAGCGGCACAGCGCCGGACACGGCCCGCTGCCACCAACCGCCCGCGATGATACCAGACCATCGGTGCGCAGCACGTCAATCGTCCCCTGCGCCATACCGGAATACACATACAGCGCGCGATAAATGCGCGTCAGCTCAAAATCCACCAGCCGCCCGCTGCGGATCGGCCCGACATGCGGCGAGTCCTGTCCCAGATAAATGGCGCTGAACCGGGTGACACCACCCGAAAGCAGATGTTCCCACACAATATCGGCCTGATTCAGACCGGACTGCGGGCGCACCACCGGCGGAAAATCGGATACTTTGATCAACAGGGGCCGGCGGTTCAGCAGGGCGGCATTCGCCACCGGCAGGCCGGTCAGAGGATTAATGCCTTCGGGATAGACCGAGGGGCCGATGAGGTTCGATGGCTCGACGGCGCGGGCGCTTCCGGACAGCAGCGCAAGCGTCATCGCCAGCACAAGTAGGATGGTGCGGCGCATGTCAAAATCTTCTCCTGAATTCTGCGCGAATTGGCATTCACTACAAATTATAACATTAGGTACAGCTATATTTTGTTAAGAATAATGTTATTGCATTTTGGGTTGTAAGGCCAGTTTTTGGGACTTCGCAAGGTTGGCATTTTTAGAATGTAGGCAGTCAGCTCAACGTTCCTGACAAGAGGGTATTTTCGTGGACATTCGGCACTACTTTGGCGCAGTGCAAGACCTGTTAGACGCTGTTCCCTTCGATGCGGTAGATCAAGTGGTCGAAGCCCTGATGCAGGCCAATCGTGCCGGGCAGACGGTGTTCATCTGTGGCAACGGCGGCAGCGCCGCCACCGCAACGCATTTCGGCTGCGATCTGGCAAAACGCCCGATTGTTGCCGGCCAGCCGCGTTTCCGCGTGATCGCCCTGACCGATAACAACGCGCTGATGACCGCCCTCAGCAACGACATCAGCTACGATGCAGTATTCGCCGAACAACTGCTGCCGCTCGTACGCCCTGGCGATGTGGTGATCGGCATCAGCGGCAGCGGCAACAGCCGCAACGTGCTGAACGCCATCCAGGTGGCCCGCGAGGCGGGCGCGCTGACGATTGGCTTTAGCGGCTACGACGGTGGCAGGCTGAAAGCGATGGTGGATCTTGCCGTTCATGTACCGTGTGACACGATGGCGATGGTCGAAGACGTGCATCTGATGCTGGAACACGCCATTTGTGAGCGGCTGCTGGCGCTGAACCAGGAAGCCGCGCTGCAAACAGTTTCTTAAAAAATGGCGATTAGAGCGGGAGTGAATCATATGGCAGGTAAGGTTGGGGCGATTTTTCTGGATCGGGACGGGGTGATTAACCAGAACCGGGTGGATCATGTCAAAAACTGGGACGAATTTGAGTTCGTGCCGGGCGCGCTGGACAGCATTCGCGCGCTGACGGAAACCGGCCTGCCCATCTTTGTCGTCACCAATCAGGCCGTCGTGAACCGGGGGCAGCTGAGCGCGGCAGCCCTGGAGGACATCCACAGCCGGATGCTGGCGGAAATCGAGCGCGCCGGCGGCTGCGTTACGAAAGTGTACTACTGCCCGCACGATAATCATGAGGGCTGCGCCTGCCGCAAGCCGGAGCCGGGGATGCTGCTGCAAGCAGCGCGTGAATACAACCTCGACCTGCGCCAGAGTTACATCGTCGGCGATGCCTGGACGGATGTCGCCGCCGGTGTCGCCGTGCAGACACACGGCATTCTGGTTCTGAGCGGGCGCGGGCGCTGGAACTTTGTGCCATCCTGGAACCGCTTCGGGCTGGAGTTTTCCGCCGCCTGCGATCTGGAAGACGCGGTGCTGATGATCAAGGAGTCGCTGCGTGGCAACCCGATGCCTTCGACCGCCCGGCTGCGCGGCGCATTCCATATGGCGCTGCACCCGGAAACGTCGCTGGTGTTATGAATCTCTGAATTTATTCTGAAAATCAGGGGCTTCACGCCCCTGATTTTTGTTCCCTTACTTTACAATTAATTTATATCGCGGCTGCACTTAAGGACTAAATCATGCCCGTATCTATTTATTGGGACAATGATGAAAAAACCATTCTTGTAGAGAAATTTGACGGTCACTGGACGATTGAGGAATACTACCGGTTGGTTGACACGGACGCTGAATGGCTGGGACAGGTGCCGCACATGGTACACGTCATCTACGACGCCACCACATCATCCATGCCGCCCCGGCAGATTTTCTCCGGCATCCAGTATGCGCTGAAGAAACTGCCGCCAAATCAGGGTTTGACCGTGTTCGTTAAGCTCAACCGGGTGATGACCATGTTCGTTGATGTCGCCTCGCAGATATCACCCCGCTTTGCCCGCACCCATTATTATGCCGAGACAATTGAAGAAGCACGCCGGATTATCGCTTACAAAAGTGGTGAGTTGAAAGTAGGTCATTAAATGGGACTGCTGCAGGAACTCCGTTATTATCTGAAAAGTCAGTCTACCAGCCTGCCGCGTTATCTCCTGGAGCAAACCGTGATGTCGCTGCTGGGCGGCATTCCGAGCATCGTGGGCGTTGGGCTGCGCGGGCTGGCATACAAGGCGCTGCTGCGCGCCGACGGCGTGCCGCTGATCGAGCATAATGTGCGTCTGCTGTGCCCCGGTAACATTCGCCTGGGCAAGGGGGTATATCTCGACAGCCAGGTGTATTTACACGCGCTGCCCGGCGGGATCACGATTGGCGCGGGCACGAACCTGATGCACGGCACCACCTTCCACGTCTTTAACTACCGCGATCTGCCCCAGGCCGGCATCACGGTTGGCAAAAACTGTTTCTTTGGCGAGTACACCTGCATTCGCGGCCAGGGCGGCGTGAAAATCGGCGATGGTGTGTACACCGGCACGCAGGTCAATATTGCCGCCGTTAATCACGTATTTGCCGACCCGAACCGGTTTATCCGCGAACAGGGCATCACGGCGGACGGCATCACGATTGAGGATGATGTGTGGCTTGGCTCGCATGTGACCGTCGTGGACGGCGTAACCATCGGGCAGGGCAGCATCGTGGGCGCGGGCGCGGTCGTCACCAAAAGCATCCCGCCCTACAGCATCGCGGTGGGCGTTCCGGCCAAAGTGGTGGGTGACCGCCGCGACCCGGAAGCGGTTAAACGCTTCTCCGGCGCGGCGGTGTTTTACGGCGAACTGGAAGACCTGCGGCGTTAATTTACCCGACCAGCGCCAGCACGCGGCACGGCCCGCCCGAACCCTGCTCCCAGCGCGGCACGCCGACCACCACCGACGCCGACCTGCCGATCAACTGCGACAGGTTGGCAACCCCTTCGAGGCCGTATTTCCCGGCACTCAGCATGGCGACATGCACATCGAAGGTGGTGGAGTTGCCAGGGTCGAGACTCAGTGTATCTACCGCGATGCCGTGAATGTCGCGTTCCTCCAGCAGGAACTGCGCGGCATCCGGCCCGAAGCCGGGGAAGTTCAGCGACCCATCGCCCGGATCGCCCCGAAACGCGGGCACGTCGTCCCACTTCGACTCCCAGCCGGAATACATGCACACCAGCGCGCCCGCCGGGATTTCGCCGTTCGCGCTTTCCCAGGCGGCAATATCATCGGCGGTGAGCATGGCGTTGGGGTTATCCGCCGTTTTGGCGCTGATGTCAATCACCACCGCCGGGCTGACGAGCAGTTCCGCCGGGTAGTTATCTACGGTTTCCGCGCCTTCGACGAAATGCGCGGGAATATCGGCGTGAGTGCCGGTATGCTCACCAAACGACCACCGTTGAATATAAAAACCGTTGTCCTTCACGGTGACGGTTGTCTCGCGGGTAGCAGTGTCCGACGGAACATAAGTCGGCACGTTGGGGCTAAAGACATGGCTCAGATCAATGACCTGCCCCATACTTTGCGCGCGTGCCACCCGCGCCGGTACGGTGGACGCGACGGCCAGCCCTGCCGCCGCCATGCCGCCCAACCGCAGGAAATTACGGCGGCTGAACTGCGGGCGTCCCTCTTTTGCAATCCGTTCATTGACGACTCTGGCAACTTCTGGCGAGCACATAACAACCCTTCTCCTCTGTAACTGTCACACCACCCAGTATAAACTCAGGCCGCCCAAAGCGACCTGCTGCATCAGCATAAATTATATGGAGTGTTGCAGAAGATTACAAAATGAGACAGGGTATCAGTGAGGAACGGCGGGTTGATGTTATACTTTAAAGGTGTGAGAGGATAACAAGCGTGAAACTGCCGAATCTCAAAAGCGCCATCATTCCACCGGAGAAAATTACAGCATACCTTCTTTCAGAAACACATCCAGAAGGACACGACAAGGCGGTCTTTTTCAGCCGGTTTGGCTTTCGCTTGTCAACCTGGGAAGTTTTGGCTCAGGCGCTGCTCGATCATGCAGGCAGGCATGATGTTGTTAAAGCGGTACAATCCCGTTTTGGAACGCGATATGTTATCGAAGGGGAATTGCAAACGCCAGATGGCAGAACACCACAGATACGCGCAATATGGTTTATCAGTATGGATAGCGATGCGCCGCGATTAGTTACAGCCTATCCGCTGTAGGGAGCTAACATGATAAGGGAACATGAACGAGCAATCCTGACTCAGAATTTACCGGATTATGGTCTACAGACTGGGGATATCGGTGTTGTTGTGATGGTACATGGCAGTGGCGACGGGTACGAAGTCGAGTTTTTTACAGCAGATGGCACGACGCTCGACGTGGTTACGGTTGAAGCCAGTCAGGTGCGCCCGGTCAGCAGCAACGATGTCCTGCACGCGCGTCCGATGGAAAAAGCATCATAGTGCGCTCGCCGGCGCTCGCCGGCGGGGCGGCCCGATGTGGCCGCCCCTACGCACCATCAGATTAATCCGGTCGGCGTCCTAATGACTGGCGTTTGGAAACAGAGTCCACTATACCTGCTGCATCCCGACGTTGATGGCCGAGCGCAGCGCGCCGATATTACGCATGGACTTCAGATAGGTGAAGACCGGGCCGGGGCGGAACATCCACTCGCGCATGGCGCGGCGGGCTTCGCTCACCAGCTCTTCGGCGCTCAGCTTGC
>JARKOK010000315.1 GCA_029975765.1 Aggregatilineales bacterium | reverse complement strand
TGATTGACACGGCGTACATGGCCTGGGCGCGCCGCCAGCAGTACCGCGTGAATACCTGGACGGTTAACGACCCGCGCCGCGCGGTTGAACTGCGTGATCTGGGCGTGAATGCGATCATCACCGACAGCCCCGGTGAAATTCGTGAGGCACTCGGTGCTTAGATTCTGGTGGCGGCTGGTCGCGTTTGGTTTTCGTCTGCTGTATAACGAACTGGCATTTACTTCCGATTATGTCAGCTTCGTGGTGTCGCTCGGTGCGTGGCGCTGCTGGCAGCGCGCGGCGCTCCGCCATCTCGATGTCCCACCGGGAACGCACATTTTAGAACTGGCTCACGGTACGGGTCAGCTTCAGCTTGATTTAAACGCACGGGGTTACGTGCCGGTTGGTTACGATCTGTCCCCTTACATGGGACGAATTGCACGCACGAAACTGCTGCGGCACCACCTGCCATCACGGTTAGCGCGCGGACGGGCGCAGCAGCTTCCATTTGCTTCGGCCAGTTTTCCGGTCGTTGTCAGCACGTTCCCTACCGACTTCATTTTCCAGCCTGAAACACTGCACGAAATCTACCGGGTATTGCAGCCGGAAGGACTGCTGCTCATTGTACCCAATGGCGCGCTGACCGGCGGAAGTCTTACCGGCGCTGCCCTTGAAGGATTGTATCGCATCACCGGCCAGCGCGGTGGAGAGGGCTTTGATATACACTCTTACCTGCTGCCATTTGGCTTTGCCGCGCATCTGGTGTACGAAACCTGCCCGCGCAGCGTAGCAACCGTCATCATCGCCCGGAAATTGCCCTAGACATTCGCCGTAAGCGCCTGCTATAATTTACCTTATCTGGTGGCTATAGCGCAGTTGGTTAGCGCGTCTGGTTGTGGCCCAGAAGGCCGTGGGTTCAAATCCCACTAGCCACCCCTACAAAAATATCCGCTGCGTTCTCCATTTCGACCGCAGCGGATATTTTGTTTATTCTCTCGCCTTAGACCGGTTGGTCTCGTCAATCGCCAGTTCGATAAACAGCGCAGCAGACCAGCCAAACATGGGGGCTGCTTTGGGCGGGTGATCGCCGGTCAAAGGATTGTAGTATTCATAGATGTCCTTATGCAGCATCACCAGTTCCAGCGTCTTACGCCGCAGTTCCCCTGCCAGATCATGCCGCCCCACCCGCTCCAGCGCCTCGACAAAGAAGTAATTGATGTTGATCCACACCGGGCCGCGCCACATCTGCTGACCATCAAAGCGGGCATCGGATACGGCCACCGTCGGAATCGGATAAGGTGTCCAGAACCGGTCGGGATCCATCAGGTTCGTAACCAGCCGTTCAACAATCGCCTCCGGCAGGCGACCGGTCAGCAGCGGCAGCAGATTAAACGGTGTGGCCGCCATAACGGTATGGCCGTTATGCAGCGCCCTGAACAACCCGGTAGACTCATCCCACAACTGCTCGATAAGCTGCTGCGCCAGTTCCGCCGCCTGGCGTTCATACTGTTCCGCCGCTGTGTTTTCTCCAACCAACCGGGCGATCTTCCCCAGGCTTTCATTTTGCAGAATGAGATAGGTATTCAGGTCGGGTGAGATGACCGGCATCCCCTCGTCCCATAGTGGGTTATCATCCAGACCGGATGAAAACGGATGATGATACTCACACAGACCGTTGCCATCGCGGTTGATGTCCATCCACCACGCATTCCAGCGGGTAAGAGGTTCGTACACCTCACACAGAAAATCCCGATGCTGCGAAGTCTCAAACAGTTTTAAGACAGCCCAGGTCATAATGGGCGGTTTTGTCACATCCGCATTAACCGGCTGTTCCAGATGGGTAACCAGACCCTCATCATGAATCGCATCCGGCAGCATACCATCATCCCGCTGGTGATCGAAAACAATGCGCAGTTGATCTTCGGCCAGCCGGGTATCTACGTGCCGGAACGCCAGCGCGTGAAACACCTGATCCCAGTGCCACACCCCAACATAATGAATCTTGGAGGGCAGCAGCGCCTCGCGGGTGAAGAAATAACGGGTGTTGACCAGACCGGAACGCATCACCCACCAGGCGTAAAGGTACTGCTCGCGGTACTCGTCCAGCACTGGCGGCACAGCATCAAACCATGCCTGCCACTGGCGGCGGCTGTTCTCAATCGCCTCATCCGGGTTGGGGATTGAGCGGTTGTAGCCCAGGCGCGGCGTAATGTTCAGCAGCAAGGCCTGCCCATCTTCGGCTTTCAGCCTTAAGCGCACCCGGTAGCGATCATTGTCTACCGCCTCAATCACATTTTCTTCAATCTGCGCATTCGTGGTATAGGCGATATTCCGTTTGCCACGCATGGCGCCGCCGCGATAGTCCGCCCGCGCCTGCTGCGCATATCCCAGAAAAGTGAAACCAAACTGACCGGAAGGCAGGCGAATCAGCAGTGTCTCCGGGTCAAGAAACGTCCAGTCAAAATGACCGGCTGCTGTTTGTATCTGCACGCAGTGGGGATAAGTATCCGTCGTGATGTCTGTCAGCGGTTCGCCTTGCCTGGACAGAAACGTGAACTCAGTAATAAGCGGTGGACGGCGGCGGTAATGCCCGACCTCGTTTTCCCATTTCTGCCAGCGTTCGGCCAGCCGCACCGAAAGTTGATGCCCCCGTCGAAACAGCATTAGTCGTGAACCACGATCCGTAAACGGAATAGTGGTGAGATCAATCCGATTGTGAAGCAGTTCGAGACTCAAGTAGCCTCCTCAGGCGCCAGCCAGGCAGTTTGATAGGGAACCAGTTTGATTGTATTACGATAGTGCCTATTTTCTATCAAATCATGCCAGCCGCCAACTGGCAAATCAATCTCAAGCTGCATGTCCGTGACATTGAAGATCGCCAGCAGATGGCCGCGTTCCAGTGCAAACACCCCCCGATGCAGGTTCAGTACCCGCTGTGAGGCATTCGGGTGAAAGGCCGCCTGCGTCTGGCGCAGTCGCAGCAGCGATTGGTAGCGGCGCCAGACCTGTCCGTAGCGGGTGGCAGGGTCGGCCAGCGCGGCTTCCAGTTCAGCCGTATCAAACTTCTGCCGGTTGATGGTACGCGCCCGTCCGGTCTGCGCCACCCCATCATTCCAGTTGCCGGCGCCAAACAGGCCCGGCAGATAAATTCCCGGCATTCCGGCCAGCGCCAGCATCACCGCCTGAGACACCATGTACCGGTCAATGGATCGCTCGAGGGGTTCGCCGGGCACAGCCAGCGCGTCGAAATAGGTGATATTCATTTCATAGGCGCTGCGGGTACCATCGCTGTTGGCTTTATAGGAAATCTGCCCGCCGCGCTCAAGCACCTTTTGCAGCATCGCTTCAATGTCATCTTCGGCGATTAACCCGGCAGCCGGCCGCACCCCTACCCCATCATGCGAGGCGGTAAAGTTAAAAAATGTCGTTTCATCGGATGGCGTTTGCAGCGCCGCCGCCCACACCGACAGGGCGCGCGCGTCACCGGTATGCAGCGTATGCAGCAGCAGTGGTGGCAGCGCGAACTGATAAACAAGCTGCGCTTCACTGCGGCCATCACCAAAATATGACAGATTTTCGGCGTGGGGCACGTTGGTTTCGGTAATCAGTTTTACCCAGGGCGCGGCAGCATCCAGCACATCGCGCAGCAGTTGTACGACGGCATGAGTCTGCGGCAGGTGAATGCAGCGTGTACCCGGTGTTTTCCAGAGATAGGCGATGGCATCCAGCCGGATGAAGTCCGCCCCCTGCTGAACGTAAAACAGCAGCGTCCTGACAACTTCCAGCAGAACATCGGGGTTAGAAAAATTAAGATCAACCTGATCGGTGCTGAAGGTTGTCCATACATGCTTCAACCCATCTCGCGTCTGAAAGGGCGTCAGTACCGGATGGGTGCGCGGGCGCACGACCGCCGACAGATCATCGTCCGGCGATGCTGTGACGAAATAATCCCGGTAGACGGGATCGCCATTTAAGAAGCCCTGAAACCACGCGCTCGAAACCGATACATGGTTGAGCACCAGATCAAACATTAGCCGGAAGCTGCCGCTTAATGCCCTGATCATTTCCCAGTCGCCAAGCGCCGGATTTACCTGCTGGTAATCCACGACGGAAAATCCATCATCGGAGGTATAAGGATAAAACGGCAGAATATGGATACCACTCACGCTGTCCCGCAGGTGACGCTCCGCAAACTGGCGCAGGACTGCCAGCGGCGCTTCCCCTTCTCGCTGAAGATGATCGCCGTAAGCGATCACCAGCACATCGCGCTCGGTCAGTTCTGCCGCGCGCGGCGTAACAGCACATGCCGCGATCAGGGTATCCAGGTCATCCAGCAGCGCGGTGCTGCCGTACAGAAATTGCAGTTTATCCGCCAGTCGCAGCTTAATTCGTTCGTTCATGTTTCTCTTGGTAGGCAGGTAATGTCAGGATCGGGGGGCGTTCAACATCTCCGATTTCGGCAATTTCCAGCGCGAACCGTTCCGGGTCCTGGATGACCAGTTTCATGCTCCGGTAAGCTTTATCCAGTAGCTGAACGCCATAGCGGCTTTCCAGGCGTGCGATAAACACCTGTAGAATGGCGAACGACATTTTACTCAGGCCAACCAGCGGCTGATTATGGTGCACCCGTACTTCCAGATCACTCTGCGCGATACCTTCCAGCCCATATCGGGTGTGCAGATCGAGCAGCATCCCCGTTTCAACCCCATAACCGGTGAAGAACGGTATCTGTTCCAGCGCCTCACGCCGACCGGCATATTCCCCGGAAAGCGGCTGAATGACACCAGACAATTCTGGATAAAACAGATTAAACAGCGGTCGCGCCACCAGTTCGGTTACCCGTCCGCCGCCATACGCCTGAAGTTTACCGTTCACTTCAATCGGGCGTGCGTAAAAACCTTTGACGAACTGAACGCGGGGATACTTGAGCAGTGGGCCAATCAGGCCGTAGACAAAACGCGGATGAATATTGGTGATGTCGGTATCCACCCACACCACAATATCGCCTCTGGTCACGTACAGGCTTTTCCAGAGCGCCTCACCCTTGCCATGATAGGCTCCCACCTGATCGTCTAATATCTGCTGGTGAACATACGTGGGAATACCGAATGACTGCGCGATGGACACGGTATTGTCGCTGGAATTGCTGTCTATCAGCACCATCTCGTCTATCAACGGCACTTCGTCCATCAGCGCCGTTTTCAGCGTGCTGATCACCGTGCCGACGGTTTTTTCTTCATTCAGGGCCGGCAGCGCGAGACTGATGCTTAAGCCACGTTTCTCCTTGAGTTCTACCAGAGCGCGCAGGTCGCTGAACTCCGCACTGTGGAACGTGTTTTCCGCGAACCAGCGGTCTACGCGTGTCGAAAGCGACTCGTTCGCCTGCCAGTTCAGGTTTGGCTGGTGGAACTCCAGCGCCTCCTGCCGCATTCCACGCACCAGCGCAACTGGCAGTTTTACCTGATGCTGAACATTCTCGATTATCGGGTTTACCGAGAGTGAGCCTTTTTCCGGTTTACGGAAGGACGCGCCCATCACGATCACTTTGTGACCAACCGCCTCGCGGATAATACCTTCGGTGATACCGGCTACAGCAGTCACCGTCCGGGTAATCTGGGGGACAGCGCGCATCACCAGTTCCAGATCGGGCGCGTTGCGGCGCTGATCAGCCGCATGAAACAACGTAATGTCCTCCAGCCCGGCCAGGGCCTGCGCGACGCGAACCCCCAGCGACATATTCGGCCCGCCGCGCAGCGACAGCAGCACATCGCCATCACCCTGCCAGCCATCGCCATTGATCAACACCACATCGCAGGGGGCAAGCTGAAAGATGTCCTCGGCGCTGATACCACCAATCGGCTGGCCGGGAGACTTCCACTGCACCAGCAGCAGATCGGCATTCATCTGAATGACTTCATCCAGCACCCGCATAAAGGGCTGATAGTCCACATAGACATGAACTTCGTCATGCACGCATGGATTCGCGCTGGCCGCCGCATAGATCACATCCCGCAGCGCGCGCGCCGGGGTTGCCCCTTCACTGAGTGATTTTCCGGCTTCTACCTCCACCGTGCCTCGGATGTGAATTTCTCCACCTTCAGGCAGCAGACGCATCGCCAGACCAATCCAGTCTTCCAGCAGCGAATTGTCGGACAGTACCAGCACAAGGTCAAATTGGCTCATTCATCCTCCAGTAGAGGGATAACTTTTCGTTGGATCAGGCTGTCCCACCGGTACGCCTGACGCACGCGCACCCGCAGCCGGAAAGCCGGCAGCGCCCGTAAGTGCTGCACCACCCGCCCCGCCACAATCTCAGGCGGCTCATGCACCGGGTCGAAATACGCCACATCGGCCTGACCGGTAGACTCAAAGGCCGGAATACGGGAACAGAACACCGGTATACCGGCTAATCCCGCTTCCAGCACGGGTATGCCAAACCCTTCCTGCGTGCTGGGGAAAAACAGCGCATCGGCCATCTGGTACAGATTGAACATCGTGCTGTCGTCAGGAATAAGCGGGGGATCAGCCAGTTCGTACAGAAAATGGGCGGATGTCTCCAGCCCCAGCGTCCGGCGCAGATCAAGCAGTTCACCCAGATAGCCAGGGTTGGCAGGGTTATGCGGGCCTGGCGGGCCGGTGATAATGAGCCGGAAATCCTGCTGGCTCATCTGGCGAACTCCCGCCAGCACGCGCAGCGCCAGCGCGATATTCTTCCGGCGGGTCAGCCGCGCCGGCAGCAGCAGCAGGCCATCCGCATCCATCAGATGCAGGCGGTCTTCAATCATCTGCATGGTCGGCGTCCAGTTCCAGAAACGCGGCGGATCAACACCGGGCACGACCACACACACCTCACGTTCGGATACCCCCAATAACTGTGCGAGTTCCGTCTGCCGCGCATCCGACACGGTCACATACCGGGTATTCGGCCAGACCTGCCGTAGTAAATCCCAGGGATACCCGTTGTGTAATTCAGGCTGATACTGCGGATTCGTCCAGGCCAGATCATGACACCAGGCGATAAACCGGGGTTCGTCAAGGCGCGCCAGCGCCGCCGTCAGGGGCAGATTCTTGTTAAGCGAGTGAACATTATGCGCCACACAGATGTCACAACCTGCCAGCGCCTGTCGCAGAGCATCCACCTGACGCTCGACTAACGCAGCAAACGCCGGCGACACAATACCCGCATCGAGTTCGTGTTTAACCGCCAGCACCTCGGCGTGTTTCGAGCCAAATAGAGGTTCAATATGAGTTTCTACACGGCTGTCAAAGTCACCGCCGCTGCCGCTGATGACCCGTACCCTGTATCCGAAGTCCGCCAGACCGCGCGCATGGTAGGCGATTGTGCTTTCAACACCACCGATCACCGGCGGGCTGGCATAGTGCAGAATAGCAATCCGTTTTATACGTTCCGACATTTCCCTCAACGGCTGAATAATCGTTTACGGCTGCCTATCATACCCCACCCGACACTTTTTCCCAACCGTGAATTGCGGAATACCTTCCCCCTTAACAACGAAAAAACACCCGCCGGGATCGCTCCGAGCGGGTGCTGAATGCTGGCAGAACCGATGAAGAAAAGCTGCGCTCCCCTTCGGGTTCGTGCGCTTCTGACTTAGGACTGTTTGCGCCAGTACTGGCTGTTTTCCGCCGTAATGACCACCACGCCCGTATCCACGTTCGGCGGCAGCGGGGAAATGCCGGCAGCCTGCCAGTCCGATACAGACTTAATCATACCGTTGCGAACGGCGTGCAGCATCTTCATGCCCCAGTAGCCCATCTGCCATGTGCCCTGCGCCAGCGTAGCGCCCAGTTGGCCGCTGTCAATCAGGTCAAGCGTGCCTTCATCATAGTCAAAGCCGATGATCTTGATCTGCTCGCCCAGACCGGCTTCGCGCACTGCCTGCGCCACGCCTACCGCCCCCAGCGCATCCGTCGCAAAGATACCCTTAATATCCGGCGCGGCCTGGAGCAGCGCGGCCATACCCTGCGCCGCCACCGTCGAGTTGTTCTGATCGTCAATGATCAGGTCGTCCGAGGTGGTCACAGCCGGGAATTCCGCCGCCAGCGTGTCAATAAAACCCTGACGCCGCTGTACGTGATTCAACTGCGCCGTCACGCTGGAAATCGCCACCTGGCCGGAGCCAACAATCGGGCCGAGATAGCGCGCAGCGACCACACCGGCATAGTAGTTGCCCGTGCCAACAAACGAAAACCGTTTGCTGAGCGGCGAATCCGCGTCAAACGTCACCATCGGAATCCCGGCGTCAACCGCAGCGTCAATCGAGGGCTTGAGGCCGTCCGGGTTAGCGCAGGTTACCAGAATACCGGCGGGGTTCTGTCCGGCAACTTCTTCTACCACACGGGCTTCAGCAGTGATGTCGTTTTCCGGCGTGCCCGTATAGACCGCCTTCACGCCCAGCTCGGCGGCAGCATCTTCCATCCCCCGGAAGCAGTCTTTCCAGTAATCAATCCCCGAAACGAACGTCACCATGTAGTAAGTATCATCACCTTGCGCGCGGGCAACTTTCATCCCACCCGGCAGCGCCAGGCCAGCAGCAGCGGCAGCCGCCGTAACGCTGCCGGCTTTCAGAAAATCACGACGGTTCATAGTACACTCCCTTGCGATAAATAAAATCCTTTACGTTTTGGCTCGCCGAGCGCGCGCCTGAAGGCGCTGGCTCAACGTATCAAAACCAACTGCCAGCAGCAAAATCACGCCCATCGCCAGAGTTTGCCAGTAGACAGGGACGCGCAGCAGCACCATGCCGTTGTTGATAAATCCAACAAAGATCAGGCCCAGCAGGCCACCAAAAACGGTTCCCTTGCCACCCTGAAGGCTGCACCCGCCGATGATACAGGCCGCGATGATTCGCAGTTCTTCACCTGTTCCCGCGCCTGGGTCGGCTACGGTAAAACGCGACACCGACAGCACCCCTGCCAGCGCCGCCAGTAGACCAGACAGCGTATAGACGCCTAACTTGACCCGGCTCACGTTGATGCCGGACAGCCGCGCCGCATCCTCATTACCACCCACGTAGTAAATCTGACGGAACAGCGCCGAACGCCGCATCAGAATATCACCAATCAACACGATCAGCAGCGCGATAACCACCAGATTCGGGACACCTAAAATCTGTCCTTGTCCAAAGACAAAGAAATCTTTGGGCAGATTCGCCAGCGGCGACCCTTCCGTAATGGCATAGCCCGCCCCACGCGCGATACTCATCATACCCAGCGTGGCGATGAACGGGTTAATGCCGACCCGCGTTATCATCGTACCGGTGATGAAGCCGGCGAACATCCCTACCCCAACGCCGATCAGAATACTCAGACCAATCGGGATATTGGCGCGCAGCGCGATGGCCGCCGTAACCCCACCCAGAGCGAATACCGAACCCACCGACAGATCAAAGCCACCGGACACCAGGGCGGCAGTCATGCCCACAACGATGATCGCCGATGTGGCAAAACCCAGCATGATCGCGTTCAGGTTGGCCGTCGTCAGAAACCGACCGGTGGCGGCTTGCAGCGCCAGACCGATCAGAATGATCAGAAAAATCAGTGCAAACTCGCGAAACCGAAGCAGTCGTAAGATTACGGACTGGATAGTTTTGCCGTCTGTCGGAACGCGCACTTCGCTTGAACTTGTCGCTTGCATGGCTTATCTATCCTGTATGGGTTCGTGTTGACCACTCGCGTAGGTCATAATCTGTTCTTCGGTGGCAGTTCCGCCATCCAGTTCGGCCACAATGGCGCCTTCATGCATCACCAGGATGCGATCGCTCATACCCAGGATTTCGGGAAGTTCCGACGAAATCATGATGACACCCACGTGGTTCTGCGCCAGCGACCGCAGCAGATAATGGATTTCGCGTTTCGCGCCCACATCAATCCCGCGTGTTGGCTCATCCACGATCAGGATGCGCGGCTGAATGGACAGCCATTTGGCGACCAGGGTTTTCTGCTGGTTGCCCCCACTTAACCGCCTTACCTCCTGGTCAATCCCTGGCGTGCTGATATTAAGCTGCTTCACATACCGTTCTGCCAGTGACCGTTCCCGGCGGGAACTGATGAACCCGTTCCGTGTAACCTCTGGCAGATTGGCGGCTTCGACGTTGAGCTTCAAAGCCATATCCAGAAATAAACCCGCTACCTTTCGATCTTCCGGCAGATAGCCTAAACCCAGCTTGATCGCCTGCGACGGCGAGGCAATACTCACTGGGCGGCCTTCCAGCCAGATTTCCCCGGTTTCCACCGGGTCAGCCCCAAAGATGGCGCGTGCCAGTTCCGTCCGCCCCGAACCAATCAGGCCGGCAATACCCAGTACTTCACCCGCGTACAATTGGAGATTGTTTTCAACCGTCTGGCCGGGCAGCCGCAGGTGTCGGACTTCCAGCAGGGGTTTGCCCTGCTCGACGCTCTTGGGAGGATAAAAATCGCTGAGTTCGCGTCCCACCATCATTCGGATGATTTCATCGGTTGTCGTTTGAGCGATGACTTTAGTCCCGATGTAGTGACCATCCCGCAGCACTGTTACCCGATCCGCCAGCTTAAAAACTTCATCAAGTTTATGGCTGATATAAACAATACCCGTGCCGCTGGCGGCTAACCGGCGCAGCAGGTCAAGCAGAATCTCGGCTTCACGCTCCGTCAGGGCAGAAGTTGGTTCGTCCAGAATCAGCACTTTACAGTTCAGCGACAGCGCCTTGGCGATTTCAACAAGCTGCTGGTTCGCAATTGAAAGCTGATCCATCGTCTGGCGCGGATCAATTTTTACGTGAAGGTCTTCCAGTACACGTCCGGCGCTCTCGAATAACTCCCTGTATCTAACCATCCCCCAGCGATTAGTCGGCAGCCGCCCCGGAAAGACATTCTCGGCAACCGTGAGCGGTCGAACCACACTGAGTTCCTGATGAACGATGGCAATACCCAGTTGTAACGCCTGATGCGGATTGGCCGGTGCGACCGGACGGCCCTCAAAACGAACTTCGCCGGCATCTGCTGTATAGACACCAGACAGGATTTTCATCAACGTGCTTTTACCCGCGCCGTTTTCACCCATCAGTGCATGGATTTCACCGCGCCGAAGCTCAAACTGCACGTCATTGAGCGCAATGGTACCGGGGAAATGTTTGGTGATATGAAACGCTTCAAGTAGTGGTGTCATAAAAGGAGATTACACAAATAAGTCTTTTCGTTGTGAAGGTTCACAAATACCATAACATGGAGCAGTATTGGGGTCAAGTAACTACCGGATAAATCATTTCATTTTTAGGCATAATATACAATATATAACCAGCGACAACCAGATGGATACAGTGTAGTTTGGCAATTGTGCGTATAATCAATCATATATGGTTTGTGAACATTCACATAATGTGAGTCACAATGGCTCGATTACCCGCTCCAGCCAAACGAATTACACTGCACGACGTCGCTACTTACTGCAATGTTTCCTATCAGACAGTGTCCAGAGTTGTTAATGACAGCCCTCACGTATCCAAAGATACGCGCCGGCGCGTTTTACGTGCCATCAAAGAACTGAATTACCAGCCCAATCATGTAGCCCGCAGCCTCGTAACCCGGCGGTCGAATCTGATTGAAGTGATCACCTTCGGCAGCGTCCATTATGGCCCATCGCAAATGGTCGCCCATGTGGAACGCGCAGCCCGCAAACAGGGCTATAACCTGATCCTGACGAATATCAGCGAAATGCGGCTGGACGAAATCCGCGCGGCCATTAACAGTCTGAGTGGGCGGCTGGTGGATGGGCTGATTATTGTGACGCCCGTCGTCGGCGTACAGTATGAAGATTTAGTGGAGTTGTGTCGAGGAATTCCATTTACGATGATTGATACGCCGCTGGGTTCAACGACCCCCTCCGTCGTCATCAATCAACGGCATGGCGCTCAGATAGCCACTCAGCACCTCATTGATCTGGGACACCGGGAAATTTGCGAAATCAGCGGGCCGCTGCACTGGCATGGCGCGATTGCGCGTCATGAAAGCTGGTTGCAGACACTGGAATCCGCCGGTATCACACCCGGAAAAAGCGAAGAAGGTGACTGGACAGCGTGGAGTGGTTATGAGGCTGCCCGCCGTCTGCTGGAAAGCCGGCAGCACTTCACAGGATTGATCGTCGGTAACGATCAAATGGCGTTGGGCGCGATGCGCGCCCTGCGCGAGGCCGGGTTAAGCGTGCCGGATGACGTATCAGTGGTCGGTTTTGATGACATCCCTGAAGCAGCCTGTTTCGAACCACCGCTCACAACCGTTCGCCAGAACTTTGATATGCTTGGCAGCCAGAGCGTTGAATATCTGCTCAACCTGATGATGCACCCGGATATGCCATTGCAGCAAAGAGTTTTGTATCCCTATCTGATCGAACGCCAGAGTACACGCGCTGTTCCCTGAGATTATTCTCGCTGGTGGGGGGAATCAAAAAGCAGCAGGGGCGGTGAGGCGGAGAACAAAGGGGTTGGCAGCGACGTACTCTCCCACCCCGTTGCCAGGGCAGTACCATCCGCGCTGGCGGGCTTAACGTCCGGGTTCGGGATGGTTCCGGGTGGACCCCCGCCGCTTCAGCCACCAACACTCGCTCTCCACTCGCCACACTGCTGCTGTCTCAGCCGCGTTACCGAGTTCCGACAGACACACCTGCTTCACGCATCACACACACATCCGCTCGCGAAAGCGACAACTTCCCCGCATCACATCTCACAACAGCCCTCGACCATTAGTACCGCTCGGCTGCACGCATTGCTGCGCCTCCACCTGCGGCCTATCCAGCTGGTCGTCTGCCAGCGGTCTTTCTCTCTCTCGAGATGGGGAGACTCTTCTGGAGGTTGGTTTCCCACTTAGATGCTTTCAGCGGTTATCCACTCCGGAGTCTGCTACCCGGCTTTGCTCCTGGCGGAACAACCGGCGCACAGGCGCTCCGTCCACCCCGGTCCTCTCGTACTAGGGGCAGCGCCTCG
>JARKOK010000312.1 GCA_029975765.1 Aggregatilineales bacterium | reverse complement strand
ATGCCGAATATGATCGTCCACAGTCCACTGTCGCTGGAGGCGATGTTCGGCGCGTTTACGCCAGCCCAGCACACCACAGACGGCACGCATATCAGTTTTCTCTACGCTTATCAGGGGCGAAACGTGTTACTGTTGGAAGTGTTCGTGAAAGAGCCAACGATTGACCAACACGTGGCCTTCCTGATCTCGGAGCGCGCGCCCGGCGAGTTTTCCCTGCGCCTGAGCACGATGGGACACCCCCGCGTGACACCCGGCCTGCATACCGCCGCGCGGCTGCTCGGTGAGTGGTTCATCAGCCTGCACCCGGACACGCGGGTGGTCACGGAGGCGGTCAAGGATAAGGACTGAGGTTTGTCATCTCACGCCGTATCATCCCCCAACCGGCTGCGCGCCGCCTGGAACACCCTGACTACCCCTCGCTGGCAGCCGGTCATCTACGCTGAAATCGGCGGGCTGCTGGTGCTGGCGCTCGCTTTTATGCCGGGGGGCTTTGATTATCTGCATTTCTTCCATAAAGTGGCGCAGGGCTGTGTCCAGTGCGCGTATAATCCCTATTTTCTCGAATGGTTTCTCAAACCGCTGGGCTGGCTGCCCTGGCGGGTCAGTTATCTGCTGCTGGCGATCATCACCATAACGGCGGCGTGGTGGCTGGCGCGGCGGTTGGGCGGCAGGCCGCTGGCGGCGCTGCTGTCGCCCGCCTTTATCTGGATTTTATGGCTCGGCCAGATTGACATCGTCCCCGCGCTGGGGCTGGGTATAGCCTGGTGGAGCACAAACCGACAGAAACCGGTCATCGCCGGACTTGGCCTGCTGCTGCTGGCAACCAAACCGCAGTTAGGCGCGTTCGCGCTGCTCCTGCTCCTGGGGTGGAACGGCTGGCGGGCGCTCAACATTCCGGCGCTCGCCGCAATGTTGAGCTTCGCCGTCTACGGCCTGGACTGGCCGCTGCGCTGGCTGGGATACACGCCGCAAACGGTATTCGGTGGTGATGCCTGGTTCTACATCGCGCCGACATGGCTGTTGGTCAGTCTTATCGGGGTATTGTTCGTTCGTGGGCGGCGGGAACAGCTTCAATACGTTGTGGCGGCCACGCTGGCGGGCGCGCCGTTCCTGGGTGCATATTCGTTTTTTGTGCTGGCGTTCTTCCCGCTGCGCTGGTGGGAAATCGCCGTCGCTTATGTGCCGTTTGCCCTGATGGGGCTGACGGCTGAACAGTGGTGGCTGGGGCTGCTGCTGGTGCAGCCGCTGCTGGTCATGGCGCGCCTGCTGTGGCAACACGGGCGGATACCCGCGTGGGCAACGCGAAAAAATGAACAGGGGCAGGTATCAAACCCGCCCCTGCCGGAAACCGATCACTGATAACCGCTGACTGCTAATCAC
>JARKOK010000298.1 GCA_029975765.1 Aggregatilineales bacterium | reverse complement strand
GGCAAACCCCTGGGCAATCGCCTTGCCGATGCCCTGCCCCGCACCCGTCACCAGCGCCACCCGCCCCTTAAAATTGACAGAAAACATGTATCCCTCGATCCTGATTGAGTCAGCCGTTCAGCATCCGGTCAACCAGTGACCAGATGAAAGCATCATCCTCAAGCTGATTTGTCTGCCAGAACACCTCCGTATCCAGCCGGAAATGCGGCAGCACCAACGATTGAAACTCGCCGTCCTTGAGTTCAATCCGGCGGTACAGATGGTCGTCCCCCAGCGTGTAAAAATCCGCCTGTTTCCGCAGCGGGTCTATCAACCAGTACTCGCGCACACCCGCCGCCTCATACTCATCGTATTTGTCAATCCGGTCGCGTGTCTGGCTCTCTCTGGACACAATTTCGATGACGATATCTGCCGCGCCATCCGTCATCGTTTCCTGAATCATCGCGGCACGTTCATTCAACACCAGATGCATATCCGGCTCACGCCCCGGCACATCGGGCCGCACGCGCATCACAAAGGGCGCGCGCAGCAGCCGCGCCGCTTTCGTTTGACTGAGATACGCCCGCAGCAGATGGTATAGAAATCCGTCCAGCAGATCATGATCGCGTGTCACGGACGACAACTTCGTTACCGCCCCCGCTACCCATTCAGTATGGTCTTCGGCGTACTGCTTCATCCAATCGTCAAAGGTCACACCCCGCGCGATCACCTGATCCTGCGCGGTTCGGTTCTGCGCCATCGTTCCAGCCCTCGCGCCCATTTGTGTTAACATTATAACTCAGTGAAGAACGGTTGCATGGCTTCCTGCCCTTCCGTTATAATGACTTCGTACCTTTTAGAACAAATTGAATGTTGTGAACAATGGCCTATAAACGACTGACCGACTTTCTCGACCGACTGGAAGCCGCCGGTGAACTGGTGCGTATTGCCGCACCCGTGAACGCCGATCTCGAAATCACCGAAATTACCGACCGTGTCTCGAAGCTGCCGCACGACCAGAACAAGGCGCTGCTGTTTGAAAATGTCGAAGGCAGCGCGTTTCCGCTGGTCATCAATCTGTATGGCAATCCGCGCCGCGCCGCCTGGGCGCTGGGTGTGGAGGACGTGGACGACCTGCATACCCGCCTGGGCAAGCTGATTGACCCCCGACTGCCAAAGGGCATGAACGCCATCGTCACCCGCGCCGGCGAAATGCTCGGCGCGCTGCGCAGCGTCGGCCTGGGGCCAAGCCTGACGCGCAAAGCGCCGGTGCAGGAAGTGGTCATCACCGAGAACCCGGACGTGAACATTATGCCGATTCTGAAGTGCTGGCCGCACGACGGCGGTAAATATATCACGCTCACGTCGGTCATCACCCGCGAACCCGGCACCGGTATCCGCAACGTCGGCATGTACCGCGTGCAGGTTTACGACGGGCAGACGCTCGGCCTGCACTGGCAGCGCCACAAAGGTGGCAAGGAACATCAGGAAGCCGGGCGCGACCAGCAGCAGCAGCAAATCCCGGTGGCGGTGGTGCTGGGCGGCGATCCGGCGGCCATGTGGTGCGGCAGCGCGCCGCTGCCGCCGAACATTGATGAATACCTGCTGGCCGGCTGGCTGCGCGGCCGGCCGGTCGAGTTTGTCAAATGTGTGACGCAGGATTTGGAAGTGCCGGCGGACGCGGAGTTTGTGATTGAAGGCTGGTTCGACCCCAATGAACACCGGCTGGAAGGCCCGTTTGGCGACCATACCGGCTTCTACACCCCGCCCGACCTGTTCCCCGTGATGCACGTCACGGCCATCACCCACCGCGCCGACGCGATTTACCCCACAACCATCGTCGGCAAACCGCCGCAGGAAGATGTATGGATGGGCAAAGCGACGGAACGCCTGTTCCTGCCGCTGATGAAGCTGTTCATGGGTGAAATCGCGGACGTGAACATGCCGCCGGAAGGGGTGTTCCATAATCTCGTCATCGTCAGCATCAAACACAAATACCCCGGACACGCTCAGAAAGTGATGTACGGCCTGTGGGGACTGGGGCTGATGATGCTGGCAAAGGGCATTATCGTCGTGGACGCGGACGTGAACGTGCAGGACTTGGCCGCCGTCGCGCGGCGCGTGCTGGAAACGGTGGACTGGCGGCGCGATGTGACCCTTGTGGACGGCGCGGTTGACCAGCTTGACCACTCCGCCATCCTCGACTCCTACGGCGGCAAGATCGGCGTGGATGCCACCCGCAAACCCGCCCGCCCCGCTTTTGCCGCCGCCGCGCCGCTGCCTGCCGAACAGATCACGGCGCTTGTCGGCCAGAACTGGCGCGAAACGCATCAAACGCTGCTCGTCGGCCTGGATAAAAACAGCCTGACACCAAAAACCGCCATACAAAAGTTATGGCAGCTTTGCCCGGACTATAACATAATTATCCTCGATCACACGGCAGACGTGCAGAACCTCTCCGATGCGGCGTGGCGAACGCTGGGCAACGTGGACTGGCGGCGCGATGTGCTGATCAGCGCGGGCGAGATTGACCACTTCGCGCCGGACGGCGGTCAGCGTGGGCACATCGGCATTGACGCTACCAGCAAAGGCGCGGCGGACGGCCACCCACGCGGCTGGCCGGAGGAAATCTTCATGTCGCCGGAGATCATCGAACTCGTGAGTCGAAAGTGGGGAGACTATGGCATCAAGTGAGTCGCTTCCGGGAAGCTATGGTGAATCGTCCCAACCGGCCACCGGCCTGACCTACGCCCGCGCCCGGCTGTACCTGGGCATGGCGAATGTGGGGTTCTGGGTGGTGGTTTCGGCGGTCGGGCTGCTTACCGACCTGCCCACCACGTTGTTCCCAACACTGGACACCGAACCGAACGCAACATCCACCCGGCTGGCCCTGATCGTGCTGGGCTACAGCCTCATCAGTCTGCCATTCGATTTCATCGGCGGCCACGTTCTGCCGCGCCGCTACCGCCGCACGATCCAGACCATCCCGCAGTACCTGCTCAGATGGCTGCGCGGCGTGCTGGTGCAGGGTGTCATCATGTACCTGACCGGGATGCTGCTGGTCACGGCGGGCAAACAATCCGGCAGCGTGTTTCTCGTCGCGGTGCTGGTCGGCATCGTGATGGCCGTGCTGCTGGCCGCGCAGGACTGGCTGGCGCGGCTGGTCAGCGGTTTCCAACGGCTGACGGTTGACCTGTCTCCCTACGCCGAACGGCTGCGGCGCTGGGGGCTGGAACTGCCGGAAAACACCGTCGTTTACGCCCACAGCGACCCGTCGTTCGTCGGCGGGCTGACCGGCCTGACCGGCGGCGAAAAACTGATTATCCCCGCCAAATGGTTCACCGAACTTACGCCTGACCAGTTGGCGGCGCAGCTTGCGCGGCGTGTCGGCGCGGTGCGGCGCGACAGCCGGGGGCGTGGGGTGTGGCTGGCGCTGCTGTGGAACTTCGCCGGTTTCTGGATCGCGGCTTCGCTGGCCGGCGGCGCGGTCGGCGTGAACAGCGCGCGCGGCCTGCTGGAAACCATTCTGTACTTCAATCTGTGGGCATTCGTCGGGCTGCTGGTGCTGCCGTCGCTCAACCGCCCCGGCGTGTATGAAGTGGATCGGTTTGCGCTGGAACACGGCGTGGCGGAAGAACTGCTCGCCCAGACCATCGAGGCGCTCGACCGGTTACAGGACGACGAACCGGTGCGGAATCGTATCATCGAAACGATCTTCCATCCGATCCCGTCGGTCAGCAACCGCCGGCTAAAACTCTCGCGCAAGCACGTGCGCGGCGTGAGTTTCGGCGCCTGGCAGGGGGTGCGGCTGGCACTGTTCCTGTCGTGGGCGTGTCTCAGTTTCCTGCCGCGTGCGGTCCACTGCAACATCGGCAAAACCGAAACCTGGGTGCTGTACCCCGGCGACTAGGTGACTGCCAGCCGGGATACGGAGTTTGTGTCCCTGCGAATTCGGAATTCATGAGAAACGCAGGGGCAGGTTTATAAACCTGCCCATAAGCGTCAGGTCAGGCGATGGACTCCCCTCTCGCTGAGGGTTCACTGCACGACACTTTTGATGTTTACGCTGTCCCCGCCCCTAAATCCCCTCCCCGCTGCGCAGCTGAGGGGACTTCAAGACCCATAATGCTCCTGCCTGCACCCCATGCAATGGGGAGGGGGCCAGGGGGTGGGGATAAACAAAACTTAAAACTGTCGTCCCCTCGCCCTGAGGGAGAGGGGTTGGGGGTGAGGGCATCAGATCAGGGTAACACAATACATGGCAAACGTATCATCTTCAACCACGCCGCTGGTGCATAAAATCCGCCTGTTTCTCGACCTCATCCGGTTCGAGCACACGATTTTCGCGCTGCCGTTCGCTTACCTGGGCATGACACTGGCGGCGGGCGGCCTGCCCACCTTCCACCAGTTCGTGTGGGTAACGGTGGCGATGGCCTCGGCGCGCACGCTGGCGTTTGCCGTCAACCGGCTGGTAGACCGCCGCTACGACGCCACCAACCCGCGCACCGCCCGCCGCCCGTCCGTCACGGGCGCGATCAGCGTGCCCATGATGCTGGCGTTTGCCGTCCTGTCGCTGCTGCTGCTGGCGCTGGCAGCGGCGCTGCTCAATCCGCTGGCGCTGATGCTGTTCCCCATCGCGCTGGTGTTCCTGATCGGCTACTCGTACACCAAACGCTTCACGGTGCTGTGCCACTGGGTGCTGGGCTTTACCGATGGGCTGGCGGCGGCGGGCGGCTGGATTGCCGTGCGCGGCAGTATCTTCACAGCGGACGACCTGCCCGCTTATCTGCTGACGTTTGCCGTCACCTTCTGGATCGCCGGCTTCGATCTGATTTACGCCTGTCAGGACGTGGAGCATGACCGCCGCGAGGGGCTGTTCTCGTTCCCGGCAAAGTTCGGCATCGCCAGCGCGCTCAACATGGCGAAAATCAACCATGTGCTGACGGTGCTGCTGTTCGCGCTGCTGGGCATTACGCAGGGGCTGGCGTGGCCGTTCTGGGTCGGGCTGGTGATCGCCGCTTTACTGCTGGCTTACGAAAACAGCATCGTGAAGCCGGATGACCTGTCGCGCATCAACGTGGCGTTTTTTAACGTCAATTCGTACATCGCCGTGACGCTGTTCGTTGGCACGTTTCTGGCGCTGCTAATCGGGTAATCCGTAGGGGCGGGTTTATAAACCCGCCCCTACACCCTTTGCGTCTCTGCATCTTTGCGACTTTGCGTTACGTTTTTGTATTCATGGATTGCTGATGGCTCACCTCACCGGAGAAGCGCGCGCGGCCTACGTTCGAGAGATGTTCGGACGGATTGCCGGGCGTTATAACCTGATGAACCGGCTGATGACCGGCGGCCAGGATTTACGCTGGCGGCGGTTTGTCGTGCAGCAGGCGCGGCTGCAACCGGGTGACAAACTGCTCGACCTCGCTACCGGCACGGGCGACATTGCATTTGAGGCGTTGAAAGCCGTGCCAGGGCTTCAGGCCGTCGGCGGGGATTTTTCGCTGCCGATGATGCGCGTCGGCCAAACGCTGCCGATGGGGGATCGTGTCGGCTGGACGGGCGCGGACGCGCTCAATCTGCCGTTTCCCGATAACACCTTTGACGCTGTGACCTCCGGCTACCTGCTTCGCAATGTGATTGACATCCCGCGCTGTTTCGCGGAGCAGCTACGCGTGTTGAAACCCGGTGGGCGTATCGTCGTGCTGGACAGTTCGCCGCCGAAAGACAACCTGCTGCGCCCGTTCATCGAAATCCACCTGCGTTACATCATCCCGCTGCTGGGGCGGATTGTGGCGGGGAAAAACGGCGCGGACGCTTACCGGTATTTGCCGAGTTCGACGCAGGCGTTTAAGACGCCGGACGAACTGGCGGCACTGATGCGGCAGGCCGGTGTCCGTAACGTGCAGTACCGGACGTTTATGTTCGGCACAATGGCGGTGCATTGGGGAGAAAAATAGTGCTGAGTTCCGAGTGCTGAGTTAAAGAACATGGGCTACTCTCCAGCACATGACTTTTGTAGGGACACGGCGTGCCGTGTCCGTCCTGAAAATCTCGTAATATAAAGCGAAGGCGCGAGTAATGAACGAATCAACAGACCTCTGGGAACTGCGGCAGGGCGAAACCGTCATCGGCAGGCTGACGGTCTACGATGAAGATATGGGCTGGTATTCGGCGCTGTTTGAAGCAACGCCCGCCTTCGACCCCCATCGCGCCCTGTTCGCGGAAGGCGCGGCGGTTCGCACCGGCGAGGATGCCGAACGCTGGCAGGCGTGGAACGACCGCGTCCGGCTGTTGGGGCTGCAACTGGTTCGCCTGTCGGACAGCGCCAGCACCGCCAATTTTCTGCTGTACGTTGATGGCCGTGACGCCGATTTCCGACCGCGATTTAACGCATAAGCGCACTGTCGGGCGACCACATCGGGTCGCCCCTACTATAGACTGGCGACTACCGACTAATGACTACTTCCCGCCTCATCATCGGCATTTCCGGCGCGTCCGGCGTCATCTACGGCATCCGTTTGCTGGAAACGCTGGCGCAGGACAAAACGATTGAAACCCATCTGGTGCTCAGTTCTGCCGCGCGCGCGACCATCACCCAGGAAACATCGTGGAAGGTCAGCGACGTGGAACGACTGGCCGGCGTGGTGCATAAACCCGGCGACATCGGCGCGAGCATCGCCAGCGGCTCGTTTAACACCCTGGGCATGATCGTCGCGCCGTGCAGCATCAAAACGCTGTCGGCTATCGCCAACAGTTATACCGCCGATTTGCTGGCGCGCGCTGCCGATGTGCAGTTGAAGGAAGGCCGCCCGGTGCTGCTGCTGGTGCGGGAAACGCCGCTGCATATCGGCCACCTGCGGCTGATGACGCAGGCCGCCGAAAACGGCGCGATCATCATGCCGCCTGTACCCGCCTTTTACAGTAATCCGCAGACGGTGGACGACCTTGTGAACGGCACGGTCGGGCGGGCGCTGGCGCGGATAGGCATTGAAAATCAGTTATACTTTGAATGGCTGGGCATGAACGGTAAACTCAGTCCGCCGACAGAAGAATAAAACAACCGCCGAGAACAATGGGCTTAAGCCCGTTGTCTGGTTTTATCCTGGCGCACCGTTCAATTTCAGGAGTAAACCCATGACCCGCGACATCATACAGGCCTTTCTGGAAAGCCAATCCACGCTGGCGCTGGCAACCGTGAATGCGGCGGGTCAGGCTGAAGTCGCGCCGCTGTTTTACGTCTCCGACGAGGCGCTCAACCTGTACTGGCTGTCGTCGGAGTCCAGCCGCCACAGCGTGAATCTATCGGCACACCCGCACGTGGCCGCGACGGTGTATCCGATGGCCTGGAACTGGAACGATATTCGCGGCGTGCAGATCGAAGGTGAGGCGCAGGCCGTGCGCGATGAGTTTTTGCGGGAGCGGGTGTTACAGCGGTATCTCGCCAAGTTTCTGCTGCCCGCGTCATTTGATACGCAGATCGCCGTAACCACGCTGTATGTTCTGAAACCCACCTGGCTGCGCTGGCTGGATAACGGGGTAGGCTTTGGTTTTAAAGAGGAAATTGAGCTGTAGCCCTCTCAGTCCTTTTTTTCCAGCCGCCACAGCACCACCGAAGCCTTGCCCTCTGTTTCGCCGGGGCGCGGATAAGCCGCGACTCGTTCTGCGCGGGCGTCCACTGTGGTTACGTCTATGCCGATGTTCGGCGCGTCGTCGGCCAGTACGTAGACCGCGCCATGTTCGTTTAATGCCTGTTCAATCTGGGGGATGCCGGGCGCATCGGCGCAGACCATCGGCGTGCCGTCTGCCGCGTAAAAATTGGCGCGGCGGCAGCTGTCCGGGAACATGCTGCCGATCACCGGCACGTCAGCTTGTGTGAGCGTTTCGGGGAACTGCCGGACGGCTTCGCGCAGGCCGTAGCCGGAACTGTGTGAGGTAATATGCTCGTACCGCACCTCAGCCGGCAGCGGCAGCGCCGCCGGATCGTTATACGCCGTCAGCGCGAACGGCACGAAGCCCAGCGCCAGCGCCACCCACGCGGCATACAGCGCCAACTGCCGCGACTGCGGGCGTTTGAAGCGGTGAACTCCCGTCGCCAGCCCCACCCCGGCCAGGGTCAGCGCCAGCGGCAGCGCCACCACGTAATGCCGTGACAGCACTTCCCGCCCCAGTACCATCATCAGCAGCAGCGGCAGCCCCCACGCCGCGACCAGTATCCGGCCACCGCGCCGCGCAGCCAGCACCGCCAGCCCGGCGGCCAGCAGCGCCGCCCAACTGACCGTGCCAAAGCCGGTTAGCTGCGCCCACAACCGCTGAAGATTGCCCGCCAGCCCGCCCTGCCCGGATGCGCCGCCGATCCAGCCAAAGGCGATGCTGAATACATCGTCCCCCCGCAGCAGCAGATACCCCAGCGGGACGACAAAACACGCCGCCGCCACCCCCGCGACTGCCGCCAGCACCAGCACACGCTGGCGCACCGGATAACGCGCCTTTACCAGCACGATCAGCGCCACCGCCAGCGCGAACGGCGCGGCGGTGAATTTCATCAGCATGGCCGCCGCCAGTGCCAGCCCGGTGACTATGGCCTCGCGCCAGCGCCCCGTTTCCGCCAGCCGCACCGCCAGCCAGACCGCCACCACCACCAGCGCGCCCGCTTCAGCATCGCTGAATGCCAGCCGCTCGTAAAAAAACAGGTACGGCGACAGCAGCCACAGCGCGCCGGCCAGGAGCATCCCCGCAGCACCGGCCACACGCTGCGCCAGTGCCAGCCCGGCGGCTAGGCCGGTCATACCAACCAGCAGCGTCGCCACGCGCCCGGCGAAAACCGGCGCGGACTGCGGGTACAACGCCGCGATCAGCCAGTGATTGACGATCTTGCCGTCGCTGATCGCCCAGAAGGGATGGCCGTGCCATACCTCGACGGCGCGCGTCAGGTGCAGCCCTTCATCGTTGTGCAGCGGCAGCACGTCCAGCGCCATCAGCCGCGTGGCCCACAGCAGCAGAAGCAGGATAACAAATGGTTTCATCAAGTTGGGTCAGATAAAAAAAGCCCGCCACTACCGCGAGCTTCCTGCATAATTCATCAGGCGCTCGAATGCGCCTGCCTCACATCTCAGCTTCCGTATCCACTTCAGCCGCACGACCGCTGTCCTTGTGGCGGTAGATGATACGCCCGCGTTTGGGGTCGTACATGCTCATTTCCACCTTCACCCGGTCGCCCAGCAGAATACGGATGTAGTATTTCCGCATCTTGCCGGACAGATACGCCAGAATCCGGTGGCCGTTGTCCAGTTCCACCAGAAATTGGGTATTGGGCAGGGCTTCGACTACCGTCCCCTCGACCTCGATCTTATCGTCTTTTTTTGCCATAAACCTCCCCACAAATAGAACAATCCGCTGCCTGATGACGGCAGCGGTTTTTCACACGGTTCTTCGATCAGCGTGCCATGCGTTTAGCGACCATACGTCTTGCGTTGGCGGCGGCGCGCCCGGCGGATTGCTTTCTTCTTCTCAATCCGGCGCAGTTCGCTTTTCGAAATGTGCCAACGCTTCCGGCGCACCGTGCTGAGAACACCGCTATTGGTTACGCGCTTGCGGAAACGCCGCAGCAGAGATTCCTGCGATTCGTTCGGCTTCAGCGACACAAAGGCCATATTTGAGCAGCTTCCTCCTTTCTCATGAACTCACCGGTTAACCACAGTTCAACACTGAACGGGACACGGCAAACCGCGCCCCGCAGCCGTTTCGCGTGCGATTTTTAAACCGTCGCTTGATCGGTTTCTAATTGTACTGGATCGGCAGCATTTATGCCATCGTTACTTTCGGCCAGTTCGTCGGCCACCGCCGGCTGTTCCGCTGTCTGGTGTTTCTCCTGCCAGCGTTCCTTTTCTTCGTCGGTCACGTCTTTCAGGCTCAGCCCTAACCGCTGGCGGTCGGGTTCAATGCTGATCACGCGCAGCAGCAGCTTCTGGCCTTCGTACAGCAGCACACTGGGGTCAGCCGGCGCCGGGTCGGCGATCTGGCTGGCGTGCAGCAGGGCTTCAATGCCCGGCTCCAGCCCCACGAACGCACCAAACTGTGCCACGCGGGATACCGTGCCTTCGACCAGTTGGCCGACATGATACATTTCTTCGGCGGCGGCCCAGGGATTCTTCTGCATCCGCTTCAGGCTCAGGCCAATGCGCTTGCCTTCCGCGTCCAGCCGCAGAATATACACTTCTACCTCGTCGCCCACGTTCAGGACTTCGCGCGGGTGTTTAACGCGGTGCCAGGCCAGTTCGGAAATATGAATCAGGCCGTCCGCTCCACCCAGATCAACAAACGCGCCGAAGTCACGCAGGCCGCTGACGACGCCCGTCCGCACTTCGCCTTCCTTCAGTTCGTCCAGCAGCAGTTCCTTCCGCGCTTCCCGGCGGCCCCGCTGCGCGTCCCGCTGGCTGAAGACCAGACGGCGGCGTTTGCGGTTCACTTCGATCACCTTGATCGTGATCTTGCGCCCCATCAGTTTCATCATGTGGTCTTTGCGTTCGTCCTCATTCGCGCCGCGTGGCACATCCACCACATGGCTGGCCGGGACAAACCCGCGCAGATTACCGAAGGGGATAATCAGACCACCCCGGTTCACATCTGCGACCACCCCTTCAAAGACTTCTTCGCTCGTCATCAACTGCTCGGCGCGCTTCCAGTCTTCACTCTGCTGCGCCTGTGACACCGACAGCACCAGATTGCCATCATCGTCTTCCGGGCGCAGGACGATGACTTCCACCTCGTCCCCCACATGGAAGGCGGTCGGTTCCAAGCCCATCCGCTCAATATCCTTGCGCGGAACGATACCATCACGCTTCATCGCACCCACATCCACGATCAAGCCATGATTGTCCACCGCCAGAATGGTGCCGGTGATGAGATCACCGCGCTCCGGCTCCGCGACAAAAGACGCATCTAACAGCGCCGCGAAATCCATGTCGTCCGCCAGAGGTAAACTATGGGTCTGCATTTGAGTATAATCCCCCGAAAATTTTTGTTTTGGTCACCGGAGCAGGGCGCGAAAAATCCCGGTTCACCTGTTGGGCTACCGAGCGCAGAATCAATGAGGCTGAAAAACAGCGCGGGTTAACTCGCAGCGCAAGCGCCGGTTGGTGGCGCTGCGGACTTCCCTTCCCTCAAGACCAGGCCGAGATTATACAAAGTGGAATGACTTCTGTCAATAAGCCAGCGAACACAACAACAAACAAGGGGCTTAAAAGCCCCCTGTTCTGGTCTGATTAATGCCGCCTGTGGTTACAGGCTGGCGTCTTCGTCGGGTGTTTCGTCGCTGGCCGGCAGCACTTCATCAACCACCGCTTCGTCGGGTGTTTCGTCGCTGGCCGGCGGCGCTTCCTCAATCACTGTCTCATCGGCGGCTGGCACGCTGTCCTCAACGACTGCCGCCGGCGCTGCCGCTTCGCCGTCCATGCCTTCTGCCCCGGCTTCAGTTCCCCACCGCTGCGTAAAGCCTACACGGCGCTTCTCCGGTTCGAGATGGCTGATACGCAGGCTCAGACGGTCGCCTTTCTTCACGTAGCTGTACGGCTCTTTTAACGAACCATCGCCCATTTCGCTCAGATGCAGCAGCCCTTCCAGGCCATCGTCCAGCGCGATGAACGCGCCAAAGTCCACCACGTTGGTCACCGCGCCTTCGACCAACTGGCCTTCGTGATAGCGTTTGTCCGCTTCTTCCCAGGGGTCGTTCAGCAGGCGCTTGCGGCTGAGCGCGATGCGGTTCGAGTCGCGGTCGAGATTGAGCACATACACGTCAATCTCATCGCCCACCTTCAGCACGTCGCGCGGGTGATCCACCCGGTGCCACGCCAGCTCGCTGACGTGGATCAGGCCGTCCGCCCCACCCAGATTAACAAACGCGCCGAAATCCCGCAGGCCAGTGACCGTGCCCTTCACGATGTCACCTTCCTTCAGTTCCGCCAGCAGGCGCGCCTTCTGGTGCGCGCGCCATTCCTTCTGGGCTTCGCGTTCGCTGAAGATCAGGCGGCGGCGATCCTGATCCACTTCGATCACTTTCACGCCCAGACGTTTGTCCATCACTTCGTTCCACAGGTCGCGGCGTTCGTTCGACATATTGATCGAAACCAGGTGCGAGCTGGGGATAAAACCTTCCAGCCGGTTCCAGCGCACCAGAATACCCCCGCGATTGTGACCGGTGACCACCACTTCCACCACATCTTCGGATTTCAACAGTTGGCGGGCTTTCTCCCAGTCATACTGCTGAAGCCCCATATTGATCGAAACGATCAGATTGTCGTCCTGGTCGCGCGGGTTCAGGACGTACACCGGCACTTCCACGCCGACTTTCAAACCGTCGCGTACCGCCGGGTCAAGCCGTTCCAGGTCTTGCGCCGGGACAATGCCATCCTGCTTGGCCCCCAGATCAACAATCACTTCGCGCTCGTCAATCTGAAGGATAGTCGCATTGCGAATTTCACCCCGCCGGGGCGGCGTATACGAGAATTCCGAAGATTCCAATAAACGTTGAAACTCTGAAATGCTATCGGGTTGACTGTTCAAACTCATCCATATCTCCTGCTGGTGTGTGTGGTATTTTTACGGGAATACCCAAACCCAATTTGCGCCTCTGGGTTGATACGGTGTGGCCTGATTATACGACGCTGGTTTGAGTGATGTGCGTTTCAACCCGCCGCAGCCATTCTACTTCGGCATCACACATCGCCAGGGCATAATCGGCCACCCATCCTGCCTGGGGGCTGCCCGCCCCACTTTTATCCGCCTGAAGCGCCTGCCGTTCGAATTCCAGTTTCGCCCGCCGCGCGCTGACCAGGGCCAATACGTCATTCGCGCTCAGGTTGCGGGCAAGGTACAGCTTCAGTAAAAACTCTCGCTGTAGCTGGTCGTCAGCGGGTTGCTTCAGCCAGTCCAGAACTTCCTGGCGTCCCCGCTCTGTAATCTGATACACCTTCTTGGCTGGCCGCCCAATCTGGGAAATCTCCTGCACGCCGACTGCGCCCTGGGCCAGCAGTTTGTGCAGAGTGGGGTATAATGTCCCATAACTGGCGTTAGTGACCATCCCCAGCGCGGCGTTAACCTGTTTCCTGATGTCATAACCCGACATCGGGCTGTCCATCAGCAAACCCAGTATCAGATATCGGTGGAGCATAACTCACAGGATATTATAGAAGACGATAATGAGAAGTATATCCTTGCGCGAGATGCCCTAACAGATATAGATCGGTTAACCAACGGTATGAATTTTATAACGCCTGCTCAGGCGTTATAAATTACTAACCACATTTGTGATTATAGCAGAAAAATAAAGACTGGCTATAGAGAAATTCGTTAGTTTATATCGGGCGCGCTCAGTCGCACCCCTTTTAAGCCCCGATCCACCTCCCACGGGTAGACGATATAGGCATCGGTAATCGCGCCGAAGAAATCCGGTTCGGCTTTATCGAACAGCGACCGGTACGGATTGTAATGCAGCACGCAGGTATAGGGAATCCCACTGGCGACCTGCACCCGCCCCTTGACCGCCGTCGAAGTCCGACCGCTGCCCCACACATCGTCCACGATCAGCGTGCGCCGTCCCGCGATCAGATCATCGGCAGGGAACTGCATAAACGTCGGCCACGCCATCAGTCCCGCCGACTCGGTCGCCGGGAAGTCCACCGCCGCCGTCAGCACATGGCGAATATCCAGCGCCTCGGCCAGCAGGCCGCCCGGCACGATGCCGCCCCGCGTGATGATCACCATCGCGTCAAACGCGCCGACGATCCGCAGCGGTGGCAGCAGCACATCAATCAACCGGTCAACATCGGCCCAACTCAATACTTCATGTTTAATCGGATTCTTTGGGCTTACCAACGCACTCACCTTTCGCCGGGGTCAGGCAAACAAAGTAATAATATTACCGCATCAATCGTAAGACTCAAAAAGAGGGGTGAGATTTTTCTTCCTCTACGCCCCGCTGCCCCAGTGTCAGGGACACGACAGCCCGTGTCCCTGCGGGTTCACTGTCCGCTTCAGCGGACATGGCAGCCAGACACTTGAGTATCTGGCGTGGCCGGGGATTAGACTGATACCTGTGGGGGCTGGTATGGCGTGCCCCCTGCCGTCTGTCAGCTTACAGCTTTTCCGCTACCGTCTTCTGCTGCGTGAACAGCAGCAGATAGTCCGGCCCGCCGGCCTTGCTGTCCGTACCGCTCATATTGAAACCGCCAAACGGATGCACGCCCACCAGCGCGCCGGTACACTTCCGGTTGAAGTACAGGTTGCCAACGTGGAACTCCCGCCGCGCCTGTTCCAGCCGCGCGTGGTCGGTGCTGTAGACGCCGCCTGTCAGGCCAAATTCAGTATTGTTGGCAATTGCCAGCGCGTGCTCGTAATCCGCCGCGCGGATCACCGCCAGCACCGGCCCGAAGATTTCTTCCTGCGCCAGCCGCCCCTCCGGCGGCACATCACCAAAGATCGTCGGTTGCAGGAAATACCCGCCTTCCGGCGTGTCAATCGTCTGGCCGCCGGTCAGCAGTTTGCCTTCCTGCGTGCCGATTTCCACATAGTCCATCATCGTCTTCAGGGCTTTGGCGTCAATCACCGGCCCCATCCAGCTTTCCGGGTAGTCGGTCACGCCGACGGTGATCTGCTCGGCCAGTTCGACCACGCGGTTCACCACCTGGTCATACACCGCGTCCACGATGATCGCCCGCGACGCGGCGGAGCACTTCTGCCCCTGATAGCCAAAGGCGCTCACCACGATCCCCTGTGCCGCCTGCTCCAGGTTGGCCGTTTCGTCCACGACGATAGCATCCTTGCCACCCATCTCCAGAATCGTGCGCTTCAGCCAGATTTGCCCCGGCTGCACCTTCGCCGCCGTTTCATGAATCCATACGCCGACTTCCTTCGAGCCGGTGAACCCCACAAACCGGATGCGCGGGTGTGCCACCAGATAACCGCCGGTGGTTGACCCCGGCCCGGTCAGGAAGTTCAGCACGCCGCCCGGCACGCCGGACTGCCACAGCAGTTCCGCCAGTTTATAGGCAATCCAGGGACTCTGGCTGGCCGGTTTGAAGATGACTGTATTGCCGGACACAATGGCTGCCGCCACCATGCCGGTCGGGATCGCCAGCGCGAAGTTCCAGGGTGGGATAATCACGCCCACGCCCAGCGGGATGTTAGTCAGCGATAGCTGCTCCGGCGGGTTCGGCGCCAGCATGTGACTGACATCCGCAATCCGTACCGCCTGCCGGGCATAATATTCCAGAAAGTCAATCGCTTCGGCGGTATCGGCATCCGCCTCGACCCAGCTTTTGCCCACTTCCAGCACCATCGTCGCGCTGAATTCGTGTTTGCGCCGGCGCATTTCCGCCGCCGCGCGCAGCAGCGTGCGGGCGCGTTCCGCCGCCGGGACGTACTGCCACGTCTTGAACGCGGCCTCCGCCGCCTGCAGCGCCTTGTCTGCGTGTTCTTTCGTGCCGCTGACGAACTGGCCGAGCACTTCCGCCGGACGCGAGGGGTTGATGGAGGTGAAGGTGCTGTCGGCGCTGATGCGCTGCCCGCCGATCACCAGCGGATACGTCTGGCCGATGTCAGCCTTCACCCTGTCCAGCGCAGCGCGGAAGGCTTCGACGTTCTCCGACTTTGTGAAGTCGGTGAGCGGTTCGTTATGAAAAGCCGGTAGCATGTGGATCGCTCCTCAAATGATAATTGTGAACAGCCGGACTGTCGCCCGCCTGAATTTGTGTTGATTGTACCATGTGGGGATGACAGGCCGCCGCAATTTGGACGCTTTACCCGACGGGCGAATTTACCTGAAATTCACAATTGCTTATACCTGTCCCTTTGAGGATGAGGTATACTAAGGTACAGACCTTAACAACAGAGCGAGTCGGCATCGCGGCCCGTCGTCGTCCAGCCACACTTCACACTCCAACCGGACGCCGCCGCCCACCGGCGACTGAACCATCGCCCTGCTTCCGTCACTGCCGCCACCTTCACGCCAGCGGAAGCACATCGTTCACCGTCCGGCGCCGCTGTTACTGCTGTCTGATGGGACACCTACTGCTCCAGCATTGTACCTAACGGTCCTGTTGTTCGAAATTGGCGCATCGCAGACCACCCCGGCTGCTCTGTTGGCAAGGTTACGCCTCACGAGCCAAAATCCGCGCACACCATCACAATCTGTTCGCCGCCGCATCGTGTCAGAACCAGCGTGCGCGACTCCGTGCCTTTCAGTTTCAACTGCGCCAGCAGCGCCTCCGGTGTGACGGCTGTGCCGCGTTTTTTGACCGTCACGCTGCCGACGTTGTGCGCGTTGAGATACGCCCGCAGTTTCTTCAGATTAAACGGCAGCCAATCCAGCACGCGCCACGCCCGCACCCAGGGCGAGTCGGGATAAGCGTCGGTCGTGAAATAGGCAATGGTTTCATCCAACTGCGCCCCGCCGAAATGCGCCGCCGCGTCCCGCACCAGCCGGGCGCGAATCAGTGCCGGGTCGGGTTCGACCAGCCACGCGCGCGGAGCAGCAGCCATCACAGCTTTTTCTCCCTCTCCCCCAGCAAGCGTGTTATCCCAGTGAAAGGCCGCGCCGCCGGTCAGCAGCGTGGCGCGCAAACCGACCGTCCCCACACCCAGCCACATCACGGCCTCTTTCAGATCGCCATCCACCGAGATGAATTCGATCTGTGAACCATAGCCGCCCACCTGCACCAGTTCCACCCCCGGCGACAGCTTCACCACGATCAGCCGGTTCTGCCAGCCGCGAATCGTGGACAGCGGCGGCATGTAGCATTCCACATCAAATATACGGCTGCCCTGCTCATCCCGCCGCGCCGGATCAAAGAAAACAGCGTCGGCATCCGGCAGGCCAGCACGCGCATCGGCCACCTCAAAACGTGCGGGCAGCCCTAACACCGCCGCGTTCAGCCGCGCCAGTTCGACGCGCACCGGGTCAATCTCCAGCCCCACCACCGTCAGCCCTGCCGCCGCGAACGCCAGCGAGTCCGTCCCAATCCCACAGCCGGCATCCACCACACTCGCGCTGAAGGCCGCCAGCCGCCGCGCCCGATACTCCCGAATCTGCGGGTCGCTGGCCTGTTCCAGCGCGGCACGGGTGAAAAACAGCCGCCGCGCGTCGTCGCCGAACTTATCAAGCGCCTTCCGCCGCAGCCGGGCCAGTTCCAGCGCGGCGCGCGCCTGGTCTGCTGTATAGTCTTTTCGTAATTGGGTGATGAGCCGCAGGGTATTCGTGTCGGACAGGTCTTCAGTATCGAGGCGTTCCACCAGCGCCGAACCGGCAGCAGAAGCCAAAAAATGGACATCAGCGAGGGAAAAAACCATAAGTGGGCCGCGCCTTGTTTATTCGTCCGGCGCTTCGGCAGCCGCCGGGTCAACCGGCAGCAGGTAAATCGCGTTTGTCTCCAGGATGTCGTCGGTCGGATTAATCATCACCGGGTTCGGCCAGCCGTACACCACCTCCCACCGGTACTTGGCGATCTTGTTCACCCCTTCGATGCGTTGTGCCAGCACCGCCGGCTGCATGAAAGCCACCGCCTTCGGCAGGCTACTGAAGGCCAGCAGCACCGTTTCATTATCACCAGAAACAGCGACCGCGTGCCATTCGATGACCTCATTCGGCTGTATGTTCCATACGGGTTTGTTCGGCGTCTGCTGCACCAGCACGTACACATAGCGCCCCGGCTGCGGCGCAGCGTCGCGGCGGGCCATCTGGCGCACGCGGTCAACAGTGCGCTCCTCGCTATGCGGCTTTTCGCCGCGCAGCAGCACCCCCACCGGTGACGGACATTCCACCGCGTTTTCCACCAGTACGCGGGTATAGCCGCTGTTTTCCAGCATCTTCACCAGCGCCGGGCCGGGCTGGCCGGTCGAACTGACAATAATCAGCCGCCCGCCGGGACGCAGCGCCTGGAGCGCCGTTCGCAGCAGCGCCACATCTGGCGCGCAGTTGAAGGCGATCACCGCGTCGGCTGTATCCGCCGCGATACCCCAGGTGTCCGGTTTGCCCACCGGCAGAATCTCAAGATCGCCGCGCAGTGCCGACAGCGCCGCCCCTGCCTGGCTGTTGACATCCAGCAGGCGCAGCGTTGCGCCGCTCGGCGGCAGATGCCGGGCGGCGGCTTCCAGCAGCAGTTGCTCCAGGCTGGTCATTGGCCGCGCTTACGCAGCTCCTCCTGCGCTGACTCAATCAGCACCAGAAATTCGTTCCAGTCCTCTTCGACAAAGTAGATGGTGGCCTGCGTCAGTTCGAGGTCGTAGGTCGCGTCCGCGTCGGGTTCGCGGTTCACGGCCACCGCGAAGTTATCCGTCGCCGTCAGGTCGCCGGTCATGCCGTCGGCCTGCGCCACCAGCGCCAGCAGTTCGTTCCATTCCTCGGCGAACAGATGCACCGTCACCTGCCCCAGTTCCAGATGATAGCCAATTTCGTCATCCGGCTCGTGCGACACCCAAACAATGAAGTTTTCGGTCGAAACCAGTTCCTCGGTCTGCACGTTGTCAGGCATGATCTTCGTTCCTCCTTAACAGGTTGCGGATTTGTTCGCCCATCGTGCGGACTGCCGCGCCGGCCTCCAGCCCGCCCCGGTTCACCGGAATCCGGCGGCGCAGGGCCGCGCTCACGGCGCGCACGCGTTCGTTCTGGAATAGCCGCCGGATGCGTTCGACCTGCATCACGCGCCTGGCGCGCGCACGCCACGTTTTCGACCGGTCGCTGTTCCAGATGCGGCGCACATCCGCCGCCGCGTTACGAACCAGCTGTTTATCGAATTCCCACACCCGCGCGGCCAGCACCAGCGCCGTTACCGGATTGGCCGGACGCCGCTTCGGCGGCGGGAACGGGTCCTGATCGAGCAGCTTGCCGTAGATATATTGCCCCAGAACCCGCAGGCTGGCAACCGACGGTGCCGCCAGGATCACCCCCAGCGCCCCTGCCAGACTCGCGCCGGTCAGTACTGCCACAATCACAATAAACGGGTGCAGGTTCAGGCTGCCGCCCATGATACGCGGCACCAGGACAATCGCTTCGATGTTTTGCAGGATCGCCCACACGATGATGACCACCAGCGCAAACGGGCCGCCTTCCAGAAATGGCAGCGTCGCTGACTGCGACGACAGCGCCAGCAGCGCCGCCGGAAAGATCGCCAGCCCCGAACCAATGCTGGGCACAAATTCCAGCAGGCCGGAGATCAACCCCAGAATGATCGGGTTCGGCACACCCAGCAGCGTCGCCACAATGAACACGGTGGTGCCCATCACCAGACTGAGTGTCAGTTGGCCGCGCAGGTAAGCGTTCCACACCTGGCCCAGTTCGTACAGAATACGGCGCACGTCGCTGCGATACGTGCGCGGCGTGGCTTCGACCAGCTTGTCGGCAAACATCACCCCGTCACGGATCAGGTAAAACATCATGGACAGCATGAAGATGATATTGACGATGGCCGTCAGCGCGCCGCCCACGAAGCTGAACGCCGGCAGCGTCAGCGTGCTGATGAACGAGCGGGTCGCGTCCACCAGATTGAGGTCTTCCAGCCGCAGTACGTCCTGATTGCCGGGTGTGCCGGTCACCTCACGCAGTTGATCCAGCGGAATGATCGGTTCGCCGTTGATCAGTATCGGCTCGCCGCCAATCGTAATCGGCAGGCTCAGGCCGCGTTCCAGCGTTTCGCCCAGACTTTCCAGCAGCGGCGGAATCCGGCTGCCAAATTCCTCGAACTGCTTGGCGATGCCGGGGATAACCACCAGAATCATGATAATGATGCCGGCGATCACCAGCACGAACGTCAGCAGCACCGCCACGCCGCGATGGTCGCGCCCCGCCAGCGGCCCGATATTCAGCACGCGGTTGTCCAGCCAGTTCGCCAGCGGCGTGAACAGATACGCCAGAATGACGGCCACAATCACGACCGGAATGGTTTCGCTGAAGCGCAGCAGCGTCAGGCCGGCCAGCACCACAACAAATACCACGACGTACCGTTTAGTACGTCCCGTCCAGGCAGGAGAACTTACAGGCGGTGGCAAGGCAGACACAATCTTTGGTTTCCCGATAACCGTTTCTACGTATATATACCCGAATTCGGGTTAGAGGTTGCTATATTCATTTGAATTTTAACAGTTCTCTTACGTAGACGGTAGCAGCAAAACAACCAAAAAGGCACATCGGGGTTCGTACCGCAGCCCATCCGCCGGGGCGGGACACAAAACCCGCCCCTGCCGTCCGCCCCTCAGTTCCGTTGCAGCACCAGTTCCGCCATCTGCGAGTAATCCTGCGTGTCCAGCAGCCGTACCGTGTCATCGAAGATCACGGCCAGGTGCGTGCCGTCCGGGTTAAACGCCAGTCCCCACGCGGTTTCAGCGTTCGCGCCATCGCTGAAAGTCGTCACCAGTGACAGCCCTTCTACCTTGAACACCCGCACCACCGCTGTTGGGTCGCCTTCCGCCGTAACGACGGTTTTTCCGTCCGGGCTGAAGGCCAGCGCGTAAATCCGGTTGCTGGTTGTCGAGCGCGCCCCCCGGATAAACGAGGTGCGCTGCTGCGTCGTCACGTCCCACATCTGTAAATTTCCGGCTGCATCTCCGACGATGAGCCGCTGGCTGTCCGGGCTGAAGGCCAGCGCCGTCACGC
>JARKOK010000286.1 GCA_029975765.1 Aggregatilineales bacterium | reverse complement strand
CGCCGTACTTCGCGCTGTGGGCGCGGCGCGGCTGATGCTCGACCCGGCCTATCTGGCGGCGCTGCGCTCGATCTGCCAGCCGGTGCGCGCGGCGGATTTTCCGCGCTCGCTCGAACCGATGCGCGCGCTGCTGGCGGCACTTGGCAGTCCAGAAACGCGCTTTCCGTCAGTGGTGGTGGCCGGTTCGGTGGGCAAGGGCACGACCTGCTGGCGCATCGCGGAGGGGTTGTGGATGGCGACAGGACCCGTGCCGTATACAATTTATGAAGAAGCTGTTGAATATGACTCCGCATTCAAAGTCGGCCTGTACACCGGCCCACACCTGCACAGCTTTCGAGAACGGTTTGTTATCAACGGTGCGATGATCTCCCATACAGAGTTTATCGAAGGGGCGAACGCCGTCACCGAAGCGGCGGCGCGGCTGAATTATCACTACAGCACGTTTGAACGGGCAACGGCGCTGGCGTTGTGGTGGTTCGCGCGGCAGGGGGTGGACATCGCCGTGCTGGAAGTGGGCATGGGCGGGCGCTGGGACGCGGTGAACGCCGTGCCAAACGTGCTGGCCGTGATCACACCCATCGAAAAAGAACACATCGCCATGCTGGGCGGGTCGCTGCAAACCATCGCCTGGCACAAGGCGGGCATCATGCAGCCGGGGGGAGAGGTGGTGACGAGCGAACAGCCGGAAACCGCCGGCGATGTGCTGCAAGCTGAAGCCGAAACGACCGGCGCGCGGCTGCGGGTGGCGTCTGATCTGGCGCTGGCCGCCTGTGTCAATCTGCAAGCGCGAGGCTATATCAAACGATATACGCTGTCACCGGCAGCGCCGGCACTGCCGGGGCGGCTGGAACAAGTCGAAACGGGCGGACACAGGGTGCTGATTGACGGCGCGCACACCGTACAATCAGCGCGGCGGCTGTATGAGGCCATTACGCTGCTGGTAGCCGTTGCGATGCCGGTACGGGTGGTGATCGGCCTGCTGGGCGACAAAGCCGCCGCCGACGTGCTGGCCGTATTTGATGAGCCGCGTTTTCACATCGTCCTGACGCAAGCGCCAAGCCACCGCGCCCTCTCGCCTGCCGCGCTGAACGAAAAAGCCAACCTGCAACTTGCCAGCGTCGAGATCGTGCCGGAACTGGCCGCCGCGCTGGCGCAGGTTCACACCGCGCCGGAAAGCCTGTTTGTCGTCACCGGCTCACTCCGCATGGCCGCCGCCGCACGGGAGGCGTTTGGCCTGCTGACACCGGAGGCGCTGGCCGAAGCGCAGGCCACCCGCGCTATTTTCGAGGGTGAGGATTACCTCCAACGTCTGGTGTAATGACGACTGACCCGTGCCGCCACGAAATATAACCAAAACTTAAAACATCTTACTACGAACTTCAGGCAAACTGTGATACAGTGAAAAAGTTGTGAGATGCAGGATAGCGGTGTGAACGATTCAAGATTCTACTGGGCGCGTTTAATCTCGAACCTCATCAGCCCGCCGGTGGTGTGGGCGGTGATGATTTTTCCGATTGCCTTCCGCGAGGCGGAGTCGCAGGGGCAGGCGGTCGTCTGGGCGCTGACCTACGGCGTGCTGGTGTGCCTGCTGCCGATTCTGTACATCGCGTGGATGGTGCGGCGCGGCAGCATCAGCGATATTCACATGCGGCTGCGCGAAGAACGCCTGCGCCCGTTCCTGGTTTCGATTGGCTGCACCGGGCTGGCATGGCTGGCGCTGCGGCTGATGGGCGCGCCGTCGGTCGTGCCGCTGGTCGCGGTGGTGACGCTGGTGCAGCTGGCGGTGATGGCGATCATCACCCTGGTGTGGCAGATCAGTATGCACGCCATGTGTATCAGCAGCGCGGTGGTGGCAACCGGCATCCTGTTCGGGCTGGGGCCGGCGCTGCTGGTGTCGCCGCTGGTGCCGCTGGTGGGCGCGGCGCGGTTGAAATTACAGCGCCATACACCGGCGCAGGTGGTGGCCGGCACGCTGCTGGGCGCGGTGGTGACGGTGGCGCTGTATACGGTGGCGGTGGCGTAAGGCTGCCACCAGAAGCGATCTATAATGGAATGCCCGTAGGGGAGGGTCTGAGACCCTCCCCTACGTATTTATACGACCGTAATTTGTCCCTCGATGACATGCCAGATGGTGGCGCGGTCTAAAAACGATTTGGGGAAAATGTCGAGTTCGGTAGTCGTCAGCAGCGTTTGGGTTGTACCGGTGATGCGTTCCAGCAGATAGGCGCGGCGGTGGCTGTCCAGTTCCGCGATCACCTCATCCAGCAGCAGAATCGGCCACTCGCCGATGCGATCTTTCATCCACGCCAGTTCTGCCAGCTTCAGCGCCATCACGGCGGTGCGCGTCTGTCCCCGGCTGCCGTACAACCCCACGTCCCGGTTGTTGATGAACAGGCGCAGTTCATCACGGTGCGGGCCGGTCAGCGTCACGCCCCGGCGAATCGACTCGGCCTGTGTTTCTTTCAGGCGGTCGGCAAACTGCGGCGCGATCTGTTCCGCCGTCAGTTCCCGGTGCAGGTCTAAGCCCAGCGCATTAAACGAGAGCTGGCCGTCATTCTCAGCCGTCGGCGTGAAGTTCGGCAGATATTGCAGCGTCAGCAGTTCGCGCCGTCCGGTCAGCGCCAGATGTTCGGTCTGGGCGCTGGCTTCCAGTTCGCGCAAAAACCGCTGCCGACCGGCGATGAGGATACTGCCGGCCTGAATCATCTGCTCGTCCCAGTAGGCCAGTTCGTTCGGGCTGGCCTGTTTATCGGCGATGCGCCGCAGCAGAGCGTTACGCTGTGGCAGCACCTTGTCATAAACGTGCAGCGCCCGCAGATAGTCTTTTTCGACCTGCGTCAGCGTGTTGTCCATGAAGCGCCGCCGGTCGGCGGGCGGGCCTTCCACCAGCGCGAGTTCCTGCGGCAGGAACAGCACCACCGCCAGCAGGCCAACCATATCCATCACGCGGCGGTCTACGCCGTTGAGTTTGATGTTCTTCTTGAAACGCGCGCCGCCGTCCGGGCCGCGTTCCAGCAGCAGCGTCATGTCTATGCGGTCGAGCGCGGCGCGGCGGGTGGTAACTTCCGCCGACAGCCGCGCGAAGGGAATCGGGTCGTCCTCGGCGCGCCAGTGAATCAACTGGCGGTCGCTCAGCGTATACGGCGAGCGCGAGGTGGCGAGGTAATAAATCGCTTCGAGCAGATTGGTTTTACCCTGGGCGTTTTCGCCGTGCAGCACAATCGGGCGCTCTGCCGGAAGGCTGACTTCCAGCCGCGCGTAGTTGCGGAAATTGGTGAGGGACAGGTATTCGAGGTGCATGAAAATGGCACGGCTTTTTGTGTCAGGATAACTGATTTATTGTACCACATACAGAACTTAAGTTCTATTTTGAGCCGGTACTTTTGTGCGGTCGTATAGGCTGCCACGTCATCACCGCAAAACCGGCGGTCATACCGGCAAATCCAATGAGCGCCAGCAGCGCGTTTCCGGTAACCGCCTGCGCGCCCACCAGTATGATGCTGATAGTCACGAGCAGGCCGATGCCGCGAGAAATAAGCTTCATCCGCCACAGATGCGTTGTAACAACCAGTAAACCACCGTAGAAGGCGATTGGCCCGACGAGGTGAAAGGGCAGCGCGATCCCTGGGGTTGAAGCGATTTGCCGCATATAGGCGGACATCTCAGCCTGATCTGACGCCAGACTGCCAACGGCCAGATCCATCGCAAACTGGCCGACCAGCGCCGCCGAACCCACCAGCACCAGCCCGGCACCGATGTCCAGGGTCAGGCTGCCGTTGTTCGCCCGCCAGCTTCCCAGGCCGAGAACCGCCGGGACAAACAGAACGGCGCCGATCAACAGCAGCGCGTGGGATACAAACCAGCCCGCATCCGGCCCCTGTCCGGCGCGCAGCATCAGGACGATCCACCCCAGCAGCAAACACAGGGGCGCCAGCACCAGGCTGAAGCGGGCAGCCATATTCCGAAGGGTATTTTTATCCGTGAGCAAGAGTCCTCCAGACCAAGATGAATTCATCGTTGTTGTGCCAGCACCTTATTCCCATTCAATCGTACCCGGCGGCTTGCTGGTTACATCGTAAACGACGCGGTTGACGCCCTTGACCTCGTTCACGATGCGGCTGCTGACCCGCGCCAGCAGATCATACGGCAGGCGCGCCCAGTCCGCCGTCATGAAGTCGTCGGTCGTCACGGCGCGCAGAGCGATCACTTCTTCGTAGGTGCGGTTGTCGCCCATCACGCCGACGCTCTTGACGGGCAGCAGCACCGCGAACGCCTGCGCCGTCCCGCGCCGCAGCAGCCCGGCGGAGTCGAGTTCCTGCGTGAAAATCGCGTCCGCCGCGCGCAGCGTTTCCAGCCGCTCCCAGGTGAGGTCGCCCAGGCAGCGCACCGCCAGACCAGGGCCGGGGAACGGCTGCCGCCACACAATCGAATCGGGCAGGCCGAGCGCCGTGCCGACCTTGCGCACTTCGTCCTTAAACAGATCGCGCAGCGGTTCGACCAGCGCGAACTGCAAATCCGGCGGCAGGCCGCCAACGTTGTGGTGGCTCTTGATGGTTTTCGATTGTTTGCTGGCGGCGGCGCTTTCAATCACGTCCGGGTAAATCGTGCCCTGCGCCAGAAATTTCACGTTCTCAAAACGGCGGGCGGCATTCGCAAACGTGTCAATGAACAGTCTGCCGATCAGCTTGCGTTTGGCTTCCGGCTCGGTCACGCCGCGCAGCGCGTCGAGAAAATCCTCGGTCGCGTCTACGGCCACCAGATTCAAACCCTGCTGGTCGTGGAACACGCGCACCACGTCGTCCGACTCATTCAGGCGCAGCAGGCCGGTGTTGACGAAAATGGCGGTAAGCTGGTTGCCAATGGCGCGGTGCAGCAGCGCCCCGGCCACTGCCGAATCCACGCCGCCGCTCAGGCCGAGAATCACCCGCTCGTCCCCGACCTGCTGGCGAATGGCAGCAACGGCGTCGTCAATAAAGGCCGAGGGCGACCAGTTAGCCTCGCAGCCGCACACGCCAAAGATGAAGTTGTGCAGGATGGCCGCGCCCTGCGGCGTGTGATTGACTTCGGGATGGAACTGGACACCGTACAGCCCGCGCGCCACATCGCCCATCGCGGCATAGGGGGAGTTGTCCGACTGTGCCAGCGGCGTGAAACCCGGCGGCGGCTGTTCAATGCGGTCGCCGTGTGACATCCACACGTCGAGGCTGTCCGGCAGGTTGTGAAACAGCGGATTATCGCCGGTCGCGCCGATTTTGGCCGCGCCGTATTCCCGCACCTGCGACGGCGCGACCCTGCCGCCGAGGGCATGGGTGAGCGCCTGCATCCCGTAGCAAATGCCCAAAATTGGGATCGTAGGGGAGGGTCTGAGACCCTCCCCTACCATTAACCATGCTGGCAACTGCGGCGCGCCAGCTTCGTAGATGCTGTTTGGCCCGCCGGACAGAATCACCCCGCGCGGCTGGTGGCGGGTGACGATGGCCGGATCGGCATCACACAGGAATACTTCGGCGTACACGCCCAACTCGCGGACGCGCCGGGCGATCAACTGCGTATACTGCGAACCATAATCAAGGACGGCGATGCCGCCGTGTCGCGGGTCGGTCATACGGAATTCCTGTTGTGTTCGGCGGGCGGCTTGCCAACCGCCCGGCAATCGGTTTGTCCTAGGGTGTCGTATCGGGTGAAACACCGCTGAAACTGCCTTTGACCGTGATCGTTCGGGTGTAGTCATTGGAGGCAAAGGCCTTACCCCTGAGCGTAAATTCAAAACTGCCGCTGTAGCTGTCGCCGTTCTGCTCCAGAGTCAGCGTGCCCTGCGGCTGGTCGAACGCATAACTCAGTTTCATACCGTTCGCGTCCGTTTCGTCGCTGAGCAGATTGGCGTGAGCGGTCACGCTCCCGGAATCCGGCACTGAGCCGGACGGTGGACTGACGAGGGTATACGTGCCGGCCTTAGGTGTATCGCCGATACCAAACGCAAAATACAGGATGGGCAGTCCGAATTCATCGCCGAACTGAAGGAAGTAGGCTGACGCGCCGGCCGTCGAATAAAACAACCGGATGGTGTTGTTCGGCGGGGCCAGCGTCAGGCTGAAATCGCCACTGATTTCTACCTGAAAGGATGCGCCATTTGCGGCGGCGGAACTGCCGGACTGCGCGGCGGCCTGTAGTGACTCCGGTGTGGGGGTTGGTTCCGACTGTGAAGGCAGCGGGGTGGGTGCTGCGGTTGGCGTCCCGCCACAGGCCGCCAGACCGAGCATCAAAACCAGAAATACGAATAGAATTTCTGACTTATGTCGCATGGTTTTTTTCTTTCACATCAGTTTCAACGAATAACATAACATAACGAACCAGAATCAAGCGCGGCGATGCCAGGAATACCCTGTGATCGAATAAGGGCGCGCGGTGGTGCGCCCTTATCCCATATAACACTACTGAATGTCGGTAAACGTTCCCTTGACGGTTACGTTTTGCGACTGCGAACCCACCGGCCCGCCCGTGAGCGCGGCATCCACGCTGCCGCTGTAACGCTCGCCCACTTGCGTGAGTGTGACTGTACCGCTGCCGGGGATGAACGATTTCACGCCGTCGCTGTTATCCACAAACAGCAGGCTGACCGTGCCCGGTTCGGTGCTGAAATCTGAGGTGAGCGTGAACGTACCCGCCGCCGGGGGTTCCTCACCGTAAAACAGAATACTGATCGCTTTTGCGCCGTCCCCGCCAAACCAGAGCTGATGGACGATGACCGGCGCGGCGCTGTCGTCCTTGCTGTAGTTGGCGGTGAAATCCGGCGCGGCGAGCTTCGCCGTTACGTCGCCGCCGACATCAAACGAAAAGGATTCGCCCCCTGCCGTCGTACCGCCGCCGCCCCCACAGGCCGCCAGCAGCAGTGCCGCTACCAATCCCAACATCAGCAACCGATGGACTACCATTAAGAATTACCTTTCAGGTGAAGCCGAATACTGCACCCTATGGTATGAATTTATGGCTGATTGGCAAGCGGCAGGTTGTTAATCGGCAAAAATGATCTGCCCATTGTCCATGCTGATGATGACGGCCAGCGCCTCAATCGGGCAGGCATAACCGGCTTTTAACACCTGCGCCCGCCCGCCTTCGAAGGTTTTTTCCACCACCACACCAATGCCGATAAGGTTCGATTTCGCACTTTTGACCATACGGGCCAGCGCGAGAATGGTTTTGCCGGTCGCCAGGAAGTCATCAATAATCAGCACATTTTCGCCCGCGTGTAAAAATTCTGCCGACACCAGCAGATTGACCTCCCCGCCTTTGGTGTGGCTGGGGGCGGTTTCCAGGTACACCGGCCCGGCCATCGTGATCGGCTTGAGCTTGCGGGCGTAAACCACCGGCACGCCCAGCACCATGCCGGTGGTGAGCGCCGGGGCGATGCCGGAAATTTCCGCCGTGAGGATGCGATCAATTTTCGTGCCCTCAAAGCGCCGCGCCATCTCGTGCCCCATTTCCATCATCAGTTCAGGATAAATCTGGTGATTGAGCAGGCTGTCAATTTTGAGAATGCCGCTGCCGAGGTTCTGTCCCTCGGCCAGAATACGATCACGTAACGCTTTCATAATCTCTAGGTCTGTCCTTATTGGTATAGGTAGGGCGCGTGACACACACTTAGATGCAATTCCCCATTGTACCGAGACTCAAGCCGTTTACGAGGACTGAATTTCTGACCAGACCTGGCGGAACATTCTTGCCAGCTTACCACCGACGCGGCACAAACCTCGGCACACGCGCGGCATAGGCACACCATTCGTCGCCGAAGGTTTCAGCCAGAACCTGCTCCTCGCGCCGCGCGCGACGTGACATGGACGCGATCAGCATCGGCAGCATAAGCAGGGGCATCCAGGTGCGGTATGTGACCAGCAGACCAGCGAACAGCAGCCCATAAGAAACATAGATGGGATGGCGAACTAAAGCATACGGGCCATTCTGGATCAGCCGGTGCTCAACATTCAACTGAACGGCGGAACTGGTGCTCGCCGCATACATTTTGCCCAGCGTTCGGCGCGCCCACAGGAACAGCACCGTGCCAACCATAACCAACAGCAGACCGCTAATACGCAGCAGGATGGATATAGGCGGGGAGAAATTGGGAATGGGCAGGGGCTGCCACAGCAGGTAACAGACGTAAGCTCCGACTGCCGTAATCAGCAGGCCAGCCGTTAGCTGCGTCCAGGCAGGCAGCGAAAACCACAGGCTCGACCCAACCGGCGCACGTTTCGGCGTTAAGTAGCTGGCGAACCAACCGAGGTACAACACAACCAGTACCAGCCCTACACCAGCCGCCGCGATCCAATCGGTGACTGTTTCAAATCGCTGCTCCACCTGCCTCCTCCCGGACACAGCGTTTTTGAAGTAGAGATCAGTGCCTATTTACTCTTATTATAAGGTCAAATGGCCTTATCAGATGTGCGGAAAGGAATCCGCGCCCGGCTGTTCGGTTCTGCCCCCGGCTTCTTCGTACACTTCGGCAAAGACTGCCTCAAATGACCGCGCCGGAAACTGCTGGCTCAGGACCGCGCCGGCATCCTGTCCGGCCTTCGACCGGAGCGAGGCTTCCAGCGTTGCCATATCCGGGAAATAGATTTCGAGGATGCGATAATACGGCGCGAAACCGGTGGGGCTGCCCTGGACATGCACGACCTGCCGCCGCGCCACGTCCGGCATGTTTTCAACCAGCGCCAGAAATTCGTTATACGCGGTTTCGAACGCATCCACTTTAGCGGGCTTGAGGAATAGAATGATGAATTTGACCATGCGCGGCATCCCTGTATCCAAAAAGCCGGGCAGATAACCCGACAGATGATTATACCGTAAAGTTGTCGCCAGACGTTGAAACGTCCGGCTGCCAGTTTCCGGCGGGAAGTGTCTGACGGTTATCTGCCTCCAAAATGAAAAGGCCACTGCCAGCAGCGGCCATCATGGGTTCGCTGCCGCGTACAGGGCGATGCCGACAGCGACCGACAGGTTGAGCGAGTCAATCGCCGGTCGCTGCGGGATACGAACGCTCGTGCCATAAGTATGATAGGCCGGCGGCAGGCCGCTGCTTTCGCTGCCAAACACCAGCGCGAACGGCGGCTGAAAATTCGCTTCAGGCAGTGATACCGCGCCGTCGGTCATGAAGGGGTAAACGTGGTGCGGCACAAACGCCGCGTGGTAGGCGTCGAACGACTCGAAATACTGAAAGGCTAACTGGAAGGCCGCGCCCATCGAAGCCCGCATCACGCGCGGGTCAAAGATGTCCACCGCCGGGCGAATCAGCGCCAGATGGCTGACGCCGAAACCGAGCATCGTGCGAATAATCGTACCGAGATTACCCATGTCACCGGGGTTGATGAGGACGAGATGGTTGGCGTCAGGGTCGAGGTGGGGGTAATACTTCTGGAACACGCCAATAGCGTAGGTGTTTTCTTTGGGCGACAGACGCTCCACCTGTTTGTCATCCACTGTGCAGGGGATGCGGGCGTGTTCGCACAGCGCGTTGATTTTGTCTATGCCCTCGTTGCGCTCGCCCTGCGAATGCAGCAGCACCTCCACCACGCGCCGCGTCTGGTAGCGCAGCAGTTCCAGCGTGGGGAATACACCAAAAGCATAGGCGTGCGGCGCGTCCTTATCGTATTTCTTCCAGCGCATGATATGAACTTTCTGCAAGGGGAGGGTTAAGACCCACCTCTACGATTCACGTTCGACGGCCAGCCGGCGAAATTCGTCGCGGGTGCGCGGCAGGCCGTGACCATCCACAAAAAGATCCATCTCCTCACCGGCCAGCCGTTCGATCATATCCCAGTCCAGCGTATCGGATGGCCGGCGCTGGGGCGGCGGCGGGGGATAATAACAATCGGAAACGAACATCACCCGCGCTTCCGGCAGGCGCACGATGACCGAGTCCGGCGCGTGCTGCCCGCCGACGTGTTCGATCTCCACCGTTATGCCGTCCAGATGCAGGCGCAGGATTCGCGTCAGCGTGATTTCCGGCGTGATGATACGAAAGCCGCGCCAGTCCTCAATCGCGCGGCTCATGGCGCGCAGGCCGGCTTCACGCGCCGGGGTGCGCTGAAGTTCTTCCTGAAGATACGCCTGACTCCAGGGCTTGCCCGCCAGTTCCACCAACTGCCGGCGGCACAGGTCATGGCCGATGGTGGCCGCGCCATATACCTGCGCGCCAAAGACATGATCCCAATGGCTGTGGGTGTAGATGACGGTGCTGACCGGCGGCGCGCGGCGCTCATCCAGTGCCAGCAAAATCCGGCGTGCGACACGCGGTGAGTTCCCCGCATCCACCAGCACGGTCTGCCGTCCGGTGATGATGACGCCTACATTGGGCTGCACCCTGTTGGGATCGTCGTCGCGGGGATACAGCCAGACGTGGTTCGCCAGTTGTACGAGTGAAGTCATGCCGGCTCCTTCTCATCGGGCAGGAAAGTTTAGCGCAGCGCGTGGCCGGTGTATAGTGTCGGTCGTGGGCTGGTGTTCGGGTTGAAGGCGACCTATACTTGGAAACAGTTTGCTGGCCGTTTTCTAGCAGCAGGGATACTGTGTTCCCTGCGGATATGTGAAGAACGCAAGATGTTAATCGAACAGGATATTCGCCGGGTGGCCGACGGGCTGCGCGCCAGCCAGCGGCTGACCGTACTGACCGGCGCGGGCATCAGCCAGGAGTCCGGCGTGCCGACCTTCCGTGACGCGGCAGACGGCCTGTGGGCGCAGTACGACCCGATGCAGCTTGCCACCCGCGACGCCTTCCAGCGTAATCCCCGGCTGGTGTGGGACTGGTACGAATACCGGCGTGGGCTGGTCGGCCAATCACAGCCGAACCCCGGCCACCTCGCGCTGGCCGCGCTCCAGCAGCATTTCCCGGCGCTGTGCCTCATCACGCAGAATGTGGATGACCTGCACGAACGCGCCGGCAGCACCGGCGTGATCCATCTGCACGGGAATATCGCTGCCAACAAGTGCTTCAACAACTGTCAGGGAACACCCACGCCTGTAGATACGGCTGTCCTGTCGTGGCAGGCTGACGCCGGCCCGCCCGCCTGCCCGTACTGCGGCGGCCCGGTGCGCCCGGATGTGGTGTGGTTTGGCGAGATGCTGCCCGCCGCCGCGCTGGAGGCCGCCAATGATGCCAGCGTTCGGGCTGATGTGATGCTGGTCGTGGGCACGTCCGGCGTGGTGACACCCGCCGCCACGCTGCCGCTGATCGCCAAACGCGGCGGCGCGTTGGTGATCGAGGTGAACCCGGTGCGAAGCGCGATCACGCCGGTGGCTGATGTGTGGCTGGCCGGGCCATCGGGCGAGGTGCTGCCCCGGCTGCTGGAGGCGCTGTGATCACAGGGAAAAAAAGCGTAACACAGAGGCACAGAGGCACAGAGGCACAGAAGCGTTGTGAAGTGTGGGGTATGCCAGGGGCGCGGCGCGCCGTCCCCCGGCGCGTGTTTCACTGCTGCCAGATTTTTGTGCTGCTTATGTCGGTGTTCCTAGCGGCGGGGTGGTTCGGTGGGGTGGCCGCACAGACGGCGAGCGGCGGGCTGTGGCAGGTGTTCGTGCAGCGCGGCGTGACGAACGTGGGCGGCGACCGGCTGACGTTTATCAATCCGGCGACCGGCGAGGAAAATACCATCGAAATCAACGGCGAACGCTACACCCCGGCGGGCGGCGTGGTGCTGTACTTCGATACCGCCGCTAACCGGGTGATGGTAGCGCGGCCCGATGGCAGCACTTACGAACACCCCTTCATTCAGCCGGGGGGCGATACCCGCCGGGTGGACTGGCTGGTATCGGCGGATGGCACGCTGCTGGCGTGGACGCTGACCAACGGCCAGAACGCGCTGACGACGGTGACAACCATCGCCCATCTCGACGGCACGAATCCGCGCCAGGTCCTGGTGGATGGCCCGCGTGAGGGGATTCGGGCGCTGCCGGTGGCGTTTAACGCCGATAACACGGTGCTGTATATGGATTTTCAGCCGGACGGTGTGGCTGACTTCACGCCGTTTCCACAGTTCGCCGGGCTGTTTGCGCTCGATCTGGCGACCGGCGAATGGGAGCGCCTGCCGGGGGAGCCGGGCTGTTTCTGCGGCGCGGGTTTTGGCGCGGGGCTGCTGCTGCGGCTGGCGGTCGCGCCGGATTTAAGCGGCTTTGACATGCGCGTGCTGAATCTGGAAGGCGAGGTGCAGCAGACGATCCCGGCGCTGGCGCTGCGGAATTACACGCAGGCGGGCGATGTGGTGATCGCGCCGGATGGACGGCAGGCGGTGTACGCGCTGGCGCAGGTGCGGGACTTCGGCCAGCCCAGCCAGTCCATCCAGACAGTGTTTGTCCGGGTGGATTTACGCACGATGACGCAGACCGCGCTGACCGAGCCGATCACGACGTTTGTCGAGCCGCTGGCCTGGACGGAGGACAATACGGCGGTGCTGTTCACCAGCCGCCAGCGTAACGGCACGTGGAAGATCAACCTGAGTGACGGCGTGCTGACGAAAATCGCCGAAGCGACGTATCTGGGAACAGTCAGCAGTTGACAAACACCCCCGCTTGTCCCTACAATGAACGAGGTTGCGGCGGTTGTCCTACAGCGAACAACCCCCGAACCTTCATCGTCCCGGAGTGAAAGGCCCACCATGACCACACGCAGCAGCAGCATCCGTTCGTAAGACTCGGATTCCCCGGTTGCTCGTGCCTGGTGTTCCCGCTTTGAACCCAATCGCATAACCGCAGGGCGTCCTGGGTGGCGTTGATCGTGAACGCCATGCCGCCATTAGTCTTGTCCATGATGACTGCTCCGGGAGCTGCGGCCTGTGTTATCCATATCCAATATCTCTAAATCTTACGGTTTTCAGCCGGTACTCAACGGTGTTTCGTTCACGCTCAACGCGAGCGAACGCATCGGGCTGGTAGGCGCGAACGGCGTGGGCAAGTCCACGCTGCTGAAGATCATCACCGGCGACGTGACCGCCGACGGCGGCGCGGCGCTGCTTAAACCCGGCACGCGGCTGGGTTATCTGGCGCAGGCCATCACTGCGGCGGACGGCCAGACGCTGGGGCAGTTGATTGACGACGCGGTGCGTGACGTGCGCGACCTGGAACGGCGGCTGCGCGACCTCGAAACACAGATGAGCCACGTGGATGGCGACCGGCTGGACGCGCTGCTGGCCGACTACGGCGAGGCCGCCGAACGCTTTGAACGCGCGGGTGGCTACGACCTCGATTACCGCGTGGCACAGGTGTTAAACGGGCTGGGCGTGGCGCATCTGCCGCGTGAACGCACGTTTGCCACGCTGTCCGGCGGCGAGCAGGCGCGGGTCGGGCTGGCGCTGCTGCTGCTGCAAGCGCCGGATGTGCTGCTGCTGGACGAGCCAACCAACCATCTGGATGTGACCAGCCTGATGTGGCTGGAAGAGACGCTGCGCGCCTACGCGGGCGCGGCGCTGATGGTCTCGCACGACCGGCAGTTTTTGAACCGCACCGTCAGCGCGATTGTCGAGATTGACGAACACTCGCGGCAGGCGAAACGGTACAGCGGCGACTACGACGCCTACCTGCGGGCGAAAACGCAGGAGCGGCGCAAGTGGGAAGCCGACTATACCGCGCAGCAGGAGGAAATCAGGGCGCTGAAACTCCAGGCGCAGGAAACGGCGCGCGCCAGCAATTACCGCGCCCATACTGACCGCGATAAGTTCGTCTATCACTTCGAGAAGGGCGGACACGACGCGACCGTTGTCAAACGGGTGCGCGCCGCCGAGGAAAAACTGCGCCGTATCGAAGCCAACCCGATTCCGCCGCCGCCGAGGCCGCTGCGCTTCAATGCCGACTTCGACCCGCAAACGCTGAAAGGCCGCCTGCCGCTGATCGCCGCCGGTCTGTGCCAGTCGTTCGGCGGGCGGCGCGTGCTGGACGACGTGCATCTGTCGCTGGCGCTGGACAGCCGCGTGCTGCTGGTGGGCGCAAACGGCGCGGGCAAGTCCACGCTGCTGAAGCTTCTGGCGGGCGCGGAGCGCCCCGACACGGGCGAAGTGCGTGTCAATCCAGCGGTGAAAATCGGCTATCTTGACCAGGACGGCGCGGCGCTCAACCCGGCGGATACCGTGTTCGCGGCTTACCGCGCCGGGCTGCCAGATACCGACCAGCAGGTGAAAGCCGCGCTGCTGACCTCGCGGCTGTTCCGCTATGATGAACTGGAACAACGCGTCGGGGAACTGAGCGTCGGCCAGCGGCGCAAGCTGCAACTGGCGCGCCTGATCGCCAGCCGCGCTAACCTGCTGCTGCTGGACGAGCCGACCAACCACGTCAGCTTTGACGTGCTGGAAGAACTGGAAGCCGCTTTGCGTGACTTCCCCGGCCCGGTACTGGCCGTCTCGCACGACCGGCGGTTCATCGAGCAGTTTCACGGCGCGGTGTGGGAACTGCGCGCTGGCCGGCTGGTCGAGTGGACGGGCGGCGCCGCCGAGTATCTGGCGGGGTAGGCAGAAAACGGGGGGTACGAAGACGCGGTGGGGCAATCCTGGCCGGGGAGCGCACACAAGCGCCCCCGGCGGGCAGTCCCATCAAATTAACCTTATCGGTATACTTAACGAAGAAATCAAAACGAACGTGAATCATTGTAGGGACGAGGCCTGCCTCATCCACCTAGAAATTGTTCGCGTTCACACTGGTTTGTCCATTAGCCTACCGGCGAAGTCGGCTGCGTGTCGTCTTCATCCGGCGGTGACAGTTCGAGGATCAGCGTGGGGGGATCGTCCTCCGGCACAGCCGCTGCCGGCTCGGCGGGTGTTTCGCCCGGTGTGGGGCTGGCCGCGTCCGGTGCGACGGCTTCCCGCATCGGCAGGGTGTC
>JARKOK010000284.1 GCA_029975765.1 Aggregatilineales bacterium | reverse complement strand
AAGCGATCAGGTCAAGCAGGCGCTGACAGAAGCGGCTGCGGGTAAACCGTGCCGCGTGAAAGGTGTGGGCTGTATGGGTCTGTGCTCCGCCGGGCCGCTGGTGAAAGTGGAGCCGGAAGGGGTGCTGTACCAGGGCGTAACGCCGGAAGATGCCGCCGAAATTGTACAGAAGCTGGGTGACAGCCCGGTAAAGCGGCTGGAATGTGATACGGAAGCGCCATTCTTTAAGCGCCAAACCAAAATTGTGCTGGAAAATTCAGGGTTGATTGACCCCGAACGTATTGAAAATTACATCGCAATGGATGGTTATCTGGCGCTTCATACCGCGCTGAATACCATGACACCGGCTGAGGTGATCGCGCAGATTGCCAGAAGCGGACTGCGCGGGCGCGGCGGCGCGGGTTTTTCGACCGGCCTGAAATGGACAACGGTTGCCAAAAGCGCCGGTGAGCGGAAATTTGTGATCTGCAATGCTGACGAAGGCGACCCCGGCGCGTTTATGGATCGCAGCGTGCTGGAAGGTGATCCGCATACCATTCTGGAAGGGATGACGATTGCCGGTTATGCCGTAGGCGCCAGCCAGGGGTATGTTTACGTCCGTGCTGAATATCCGCTGGCGGTCGAACGCCTTAAGACGGCCATCCGGCAGGCGAAGCGGTTGGGGCTGCTGGGTGAGAATATCTGTGGCACGACCTTCAGCTTTAATATTGATATTCGCCTGGGCGCCGGCGCCTTTGTGTGCGGCGAGGAAACCGCGCTGATTGCCTCGGTGGAAGGCAAACGCGGCCAGCCGCGCCCGCGTCCACCGTTCCCGGCGGAATATGGCCTGTGGGGTTATCCGACGCTGATTAACAACGTTGAGACTTACGCCAACATCGCGCCGATCATCCGCAAGGGCGCGGACTGGTTTTCGGCGATTGGCACCGAAAAGAGCAAAGGCACGAAAGTCTTTGCGCTGACCGGGCAGGTTGTGAATACCGGCCTGATCGAAGTGCCGATGGGTATCACGCTGCGCGAGATCGTGTTTGACATCGGCGGCGGCATCCCGGATGGCCGGCAGTTCAAAGCCGTACAGACCGGCGGGCCGGGCGGCGGCTGTATCCCCGATGAATACCTTGACATGCCGGTGGACTACGAATCGCTGCTGAAAATCGGCTCGTTTATGGGGTCGGGCGGTATGATCGTCATGGACGAAACTTCGAACATGGTGGAAATCGCCCAGTACTTCATGGAGTTTTCGAAGACGGAGTCCTGCGGCAAGTGCGTTCCCTGCCGGGTGGGTACGGCGCAGATGTACAATCTGCTGGACAAGGTGGTGAAGTATGAGGCCACGATGGATGACCTGCTGCTGCTGGAGCGGCTGTGTGACGTGGTGAGAAATACCAGCCTGTGTGGGCTGGGGCAGGGCGCGCCTAACCCGGTGTTGAGCACGCTGCGTTATTTCCGACATGAATACCTGGCTCGAATTCAGGGGGGCGACCATGAAACAGCCTTCGTCTCACATTAAAACGCTGAAAATTGACGGCCAGGATGTGGGTGCGAATCAAGACGAAACCATTCTGGAGATCGCACGCGAAAACGGCATCTTCATTCCCACGCTGTGCGAGATTGAAGGGCTGTCGCCGCACGGCGGCTGCCGCCTGTGTCTGGTCGAAGTGAAGGGCATCAATAAGCTGCTGCCGGCCTGTGTTACCCATGTGCAGGAAGGTATGGAAGTTGTCACCAACTCGCCCCGGCTGCAGGAATACCGGCGCACGATCATGGAACTGATCTTCTCGGAGGGTAACCACATCTGCGCGGTTTGCGTCGTCAATGGTCACTGTGATCTGCAGGCGATGGCGACCAAACTGGGCATGACACACGTCAGCGTGCCGTACCTGTACCCGCGCCGCTCGGTGGATGCGTCGCACGAACGTTTTGCGCTCGACCGCAATCGCTGTATTCTTTGCACGCGCTGCGTGCGAGTCTGCGATGAGATCGAAGGCGCGCATACCTGGGATGTCAGCGGGCGTGGGGTTGAGGCGCATATCGTGACCGATCTGAATACACCCTGGGGCGACTCCGATACCTGCACGAGCTGCGGGAAGTGTGTGAACGTGTGTCCCACCGGCGCGCTGTTCGAAAAAGGCAAAGCGGTGGCCGAAATGTCCAAGAAGCGGGGCTTCCTGCCCTATCTAACGCAGATGCGGGAGAAACGGTCGAAATGAGCAAAGTACGTTTCGCAACCGTCTGGCTGGATGGCTGTTCCGGCTGTCATATGTCGTTCCTCGATATGGACGAACGGCTGGTGGAACTGGCACAATTGGTGGAGGTGGTGTACAGCCCGCTGGTTGACCCCAAGCAGTTCCCCGACTCGGTGGATGTAACGCTGGTCGAAGGGGCGGTCAGCAGCAATGAAGACCTGGAAAAAATTCGCCATATCCGCGAACACACAAAATACCTGATTTCGCTGGGCGATTGCGCGGTGACGGGAAACGTGCCGTCCATGCGGAATCCTTTCAAGGTAGATGAGGTGCTGAACCGCGCGTACATCGAAAACGCGAGTGTCCAGCCGCAGATTCCGAATGTCTCCGTCCCGACGCTGCTGCCGCGCGTTCGTCCGGTGCATTCGGTGGTGAAGGTAGACGTGTACGTGCCGGGCTGCCCGCCGTCGGCGGATACCATCCACTATGTGCTGACGGAACTGCTGCGCGGCGAAATTCCCGACCTGAGCAACCGTTCCCGGTTTGGGGCATAGGAGCAAGACATGGCACGTCAAATCACCATAGAGCCTGTGACCCGCGCCGAAGGGCACGGCAAAATCACCATCTTCCTCGACGATGATGGCTACGTGCGTGACGCGCAGTTCCACGTCACGCAGATTCGCGG
>JARKOK010000276.1 GCA_029975765.1 Aggregatilineales bacterium | reverse complement strand
CTGATTCGCTACGAAAACCAGCCGGTGATTAACCTCACCATTCGTAAGGAACTGCTCTACCGGCGTGGGGCGATGGACTGCGCGGCGCTGCGCTCGCCGTTCATGCCGATTGACGCGGGCACCCACATCGAAATTGACTGGATACTGAAACGGGTCGGCATCACCGACCCAACTCAAAAACTGACGTTCGCGGATTGATAGACACAGACGCGGCAGATCATATCCCGCCAACCTGTGTTATCGGATTTCATTTTCCCAGGAGAGGCAGCAGCGATGGACTTAGGTTTAACCGGAAAAGTGGCGCTGGTGGCGGCGGCCAGCCAGGGGCTTGGTTACGGGGTGGCGCGGGAACTGGCGCGGGAAGGCGCGCGGGTTTCGATTTGCAGCAACGACCAGCCGGGACTGGAAGCGGCGGAACGCCGGCTGGTCGAAGAAACCGGCGGCGACATACTGGCTTCAGTCTGTGATGTAACCAGACCCGACGACATTCAGGCGTGGGTGAAACGCACGGTCGAACACTGGGGCGTGGTGGACGCGCTGTTCATCAACGCCGGCGGCCCGCCGCCGGGACTGATTAAGGACATTACCGACGCGCAGTGGCACGCCGCCTTTGAACTGACGCTGATGAGCGCCGTTCGTATGATTCGCGCCGCGCTGCCCCACATGACCAACGGCGGCGCGATTCTCACCAGCACGTCGTCGTCCGTGCGAGAACCGATCGAAAAACTGGCGCTGTCCACTGTGATGCGCTCCGGCGTGGTCGGGCTGGTCAAAACGCTGGCGGACGAAGTAGCGGCAGACGGTATCCGCGTCAACAATCTGATGCCGGGACGGATCGCTACGGAACGGATCACCTTTCTTGATCAGGCAGCGGCCAACCGCGAAGGCCTCTCATTGGACGAAGTACGCGCCCGCAGTCTGGCGCGGATTCCCCTGGGGCGGCTGGGTGAGGTCGAGGAATATGGCCGGGCGGCGGCCTTTCTGTTATCCCCGGCGGCATCGTACATCACCGGCGCCAGCCTGCGTGTGGACGGCGGTATGATGCGCTCGATCTAGCAGTCGTTTATCTCCGCTGCCGGCGCGCAGCACGATTTCAAAAGGTACTGGATACACGACTTCATAGTTACCTGTAAGTTCGATTACAGGTATTTTGAACTTCTGCCATATCCCGATAGTATATGTCTTGCCGGTGGTATTAAGAAATGTTATAGTCTTGCACCGTCGCAGGCCAACCGGCCGTCTACAACTGGTAATGGTGTTAACGTCTTTTAAGGAGAATGGTTCATATGAAGCAGTACTCTCGTTTGAGCGGGCTACTCCTGACACTGGCGCTGCTGCTAAGCTTTGGCATGGCGCAGGCGCAGGATGTGCCGACCCTGACCGTCGGGTTTGCTCAGGAACCGGACAGCATGAATGGCTTTTACAGCAGCATGGCGTTCGCGCAGTGGGCCAACGACCTGGTACAGGCCAGCCTATGGGACATCTCGGACGACCTGGAGGCCGTCCCCGTTCTGGTTGATGAAGTTCCGTCGGTGGAAAACGGCGGGATCAGCGAGGACTACACCACCTACACCATCAAGCTTAAACCCGGCCTGATGTGGAGCGATGGCACGCCCTATACGTCGGACGATCTGGTTTTCACGTACCAGATGATTCAGGACAAGGCCAACAACTTCCTGCAGGCCGGCGCTATCGCCGATGCGCTGGTAAGCGCGGAAGTGGTTGACGAAACCACCTTCCGGCTGACCTTCAATGGTCCCAAGCCATTCCCGGAAGATATGGCCGGGTCGCCGGGGCTTTCGACCATCCTGCCCGCTCACATCTTCCGCCCGATTTATGAGGCGGAGGGCACCATCGAGTTCGCGCCAGAGAATCAGGACCCCACCGTGTTCAGCGGCCCTTACGTTCTGAAGGAATGGAATCGCGGCGAATCGATGCTGTTTGAGGCTAACCCGAACTATGCCGGCGGCGCGCCCAAAATTGGCCGCATCCTGCTGCGCTTCTTCCCTGACACCGAGGCGCAGTATGCCGCGCTCGAAGCCGGCCAGTTGGACTTCGTGCCCAACATCAGCGAAGGCGACAAGCCGCGCGTGTGCGACATTGAAGGCGTAACCTGCGCCACCGTGTTCGGCGGGTACATCGAAAGTCTGTGGCTGAACCTCCGCACCGACGAACACCCGCGTGCCGGACACCCGGCGCTGAAGGATGTGCGCGTCCGCCAGGCCATCCGCTTTGCGCTCGACCGCGAAGCCATCAGCCGTGACCTGCTGGCCGGCACGGTCCACCCGACCGACAGCATCTACGCCAGCTCGCCGTTCGAGGACCCGAATCTGGGCGTGACCACCCCGGACATTGAGCAGGCCAATGCGCTGCTCGATGAAGCCGGTTGGGTGGACAGCGACGGCGACGGCGTGCGCGACAAGGATGGCGTGAAGTTGGAACTGCGTTACAGCACCACCACCGCCGGCTGGCGTAATAACATCCAGGCGGTCGTCCAGCAGCAGTTGGCCGCCGTCGGCATCGCCACCATTCTGGAGAAATACCCGGCCTCCGAGTTCTTCGGCGCCTGGGCCAACAACGGCATCAACGCGGTGGGTGAATACGACATCGCGCAGTACGCCAATAACACCGCCCTGACCAACCCGGCCAACGTGACGGTCTACGAGGCGCTGGACTGCGATCAGATCCCCAGCGAAGAAAACCAGGGCGGCCAGAACTTCACCGGCTTCTGCAGTGAAGAAATGGACCGGCTGTCGGACATCACGCTGACGTCGCTGGACGCCGACGAACGGCTGCAGGCTGCCTTTGGCATCCAGAAGATCATGAAGGAAGAAGCGCCGCTCATCAATCTGTTCCCGCGTGGCGACAACTACGCCTACCTCACCGGGCGCTTCACTGGCCCGCTGCGCATTGGTTCGGGCGTTGGCAATACGTGGTTTGATATTTTGAACTGGGAACTTCAGTAATCTGACCGGTTTGTATCACACAGAGACGGGCAATACTGCCCGTCTCTGTGCCTGATTATTCAGTAATGGAACGGCTGAAATCCCTATGGCTCAATATATCGTACGCCGCCTGTTACAAGCCATCCCGCTGCTGGCCCTCATCAGCTTCGTCCTGTTCGCCTTCACGAACGCCCTGGGCGACCCGCTGGCGGTGTTCGCCGAATCGCGGCAGCGCCCTACGGCGCAGCAGCGGTTGGAGATCACACGGCGGCTGGGGCTGGACCGACCAATTTACGAGCAGTATCTTTACTGGCTGATCGGCAATGACTGGACGCTGGTGGATGTACGCGGCGATGGCACGCTGATGGAACCGGGCCGCCGGCAGGGTATACTGCGCGGTGACTTCGGCCTGTCGTTTGTCACCCGCCAGCCGGCCTGGACCCGCATCGAGGAACGGCTGCCTAAAACACTGACGCTGATGATCCCCGCGTATATCATCACGGTGACACTGGCGATTGGCATCGGCGTGTATTCGTCAATCCGGCAGTATTCCTTCTTCGACAATCTGATCACCGGCCTGTCATTTTTCTTTTATTCAATGCCCATTTTCTTCATCGCCCTGATGGTGATCTACTTATTCGCCGTCTCATTCTCGCGATGGGGTCTGCCGGCTCTGCCCATTGGCGGTACGGGCGACGGCAGCATTGGCGATCTGCTGCGCCACATGCTGATGCCCGTCTTCTGCCTGGTCGCGATCCAACTGGCCGGTTACGTCCGCTTCATCCGGTCATCCATGCTGGAAGTGCTGAGTCAGGACTACATCCGCACCGCGCGCGCCAAAGGTCTGTCCGAGCGCCGTGTCATTCAACGGCACGCTTTCAAAAACGCCGCGCTGCCGCTGGTGACGCTGGTTGGCCTCGATCTGCCCTTCCTGCTGGCGGGAGCGGTGGTGACAGAGCGAATCTTTGCCTGGCCGGGCATGGGGCGGCTGTTCATCGAGAGTTTTGAACGCGCCGATATTCCGGTCATGATGACCATTCTGATGCTGCTGTGCGTACTGGTGGTGGTCTTTCAAATTCTGACCGACATCATCTACACCTGGTTCGATCCCCGTATTCGTTATTGATGAGAAACCGTATGAGTACTGTTGACAACGCCCGGCGAATTGCTTCGCTCAATACTGAACAGACTTACGTCAAAGGTGAATCGAACCTCGCGCGTAGTATGCGCCGGCTGCGCCGACACCGGATGGCACTGGTCGGCGCGGGGCTGCTGTTACTGGTGATCCTGTACGTGGTCATCGGCTCGCTGGCAATTCCCGAAGCCATCTCCATCTTCAACGACACATCGCGCCGGCTGCAAGCGCCTTCGAGTGAACATCCCTTCGGCACGGATGTTATCGGTCGTGATCTGCTGGCGCGCACGGTTTACGGCGGGCAGGTGTCGCTTTTTGTCGGGGTTACGGCGATGCTCGTCCAGATGTTTGTTGGCACGGTTATCGGGCTGGTGGCGGGTTTTCTAGGCGGCGTGGTGGATGTGCTTTTGATGCGTCTGGCCGAGGCCATGCTCAGCATCCCCCAGCTCTTCCTGGCCCTGATCGCGCTGCGGGTATTCGCCAACCCGGCCACCTTCCCGGATTTTCAGTTTTTGGGTCGCACCTTCAGCAGCACCATGATCGTGATCGTGTTCGTCATCGGCCTGACAAGCTGGATGCGCGTCTCACGTATCGTGCGCTCGGTGGTGCTGGCGATCAAGGAGCAGGAATTCGTGACCGCCGCCCGTTCGATTGGCGCCCGCGATGCTGGTATTGTCTTTCGCCATGTGCTGCCCAACTGCCTGGCCCCCATCATCGTCTCGGCGACTCTGGGTGTGGCCTCCGCCATCCTGCTGGAAGCCTATCTTGGTTTCCTGGGGCTGGGCGTGCGCGCGCCTACGCCCACCTGGGGCAACATCATGGGCGAAGCCTACAGTTACATTGACCAGTGGTACTACTGGTTCTTCCCGGCATTGTTTATCATGTTGACGACTCTTGGAATCAATTTCCTGGGGGACGGTCTGCGCGATGCTTTCGACCCGCGCTCGCTGCGTTAAGCGCGGGAGTTCAGTCAGGCACAGCGGCAAGAGGCGGTCTCCCAACCGCCTCTTTTTGTTAAACCGATTGCATTTATGAAGGAGCATACTGAACATGGATTACACGGTGCAGCAGGAAAAGATCGCTCAGGCGGTCGGCATTCTTCAGGAGAAGGATGTAGACCTGTGGCTGACCTTTGTCCGCGAAACGGAACACAACGCCGATCCCGCCCTACCCCTCATCTGCCCGTTTAATGTCACCTGGCACACCGCCCTCATCATCACGCGGACAGGTTACAAAGTGGCAATCGCGGGGCGCTATGAAATCGTTAACTTTCAACGTATGGGTGTGTGGGATGAAACCATTGCCTACGATCAGAGTATTCAGCCGGCACTGGTTGAGGTGCTGGATCGCCTTCAGCCCAAACAGATCGCCGTCAATTACTCGGAGAGCGACACCGCCGCCGATGGGCTGTCACACGGCATGTACCTCACGCTGCAACGCTACCTGGCCGGTAAGCCGTACAGCCTGATCTCTGCCGACACACTGCTGAATCCGCTGCGCGGGCGTAAGACCGCCGCCGAGATCGCTCGTATCCGCGCCGCCGTCGCCCTGACCGATGACATCATTGACCGGATCACCGCCATGCTCCGGCCCGGCCTGACCGAACTGGACATCGCCCGTTTTATTCATGCCGAATATAAAAAAGAGGGGGTTGTGCCGTCCTGGGACTCCGCTTACTGCCCGACGGTAACCTGCGGCCCCGACTCGCCGCTGGGACATGTGTCACCCTCGGCGGAATACGTGGCGAAGGCCGGACAGCTCATTCGTATTGATCAGGGCGTTGTCCTGAATGACTACATCTCCGATATTCAACGAGTGTGGTATCTCCAGCCCCAGGGTGAAACCAGCATCCCGGCGCCCATTCAGCACGCTTTTGACTCGGTGCGGGCGGCCATCATGGCGGCGGGCGAGGTACTCAAGCCGGGCGTGCAGGGCTGGGTGGTGGACGAAGCCGCCCGGCGCACCATCGTCGCCGCCGGGTACGAAGAATACAAACACGCGGTCGGCCATCATATCGGGCGTACCGTCCATGACGGCTCAACGCTGCTGGGGCCGCGCTGGGAGCGTTACGGCCAGACACCCTATGGCATCGTCGAGGCCAATAACTGCTTCACTCTGGAACTGGGTGTGCAGGTGCCGGGTTACGGTCTGGTATCGCTGGAAGAGGACGTGCTGGTGACCGATCATGGCTTTGAATGGCTGGGCAAACCCCAGACCGAGATCATCGTCGTGCCGGTCTAGTAATGCCAGATGAATGGTTCGTGATCGCGCTCGATCGCAGCACGCCCTGCGGTCAGCGATTAAAATGCGCCTGTTTCGTAGGGGCAGGTTTCGAAACCCGCCCCTACCCTATCAGGCACGGTCTTTTTCAGTTATCCATAAGGAGTCCGAGTCATAGGTATAATTGTGCCAGCGTGTAATATTTTATGTTCGTACTCGTTCTATCCTTATACGGTTGTTGGTCACACTGTTTCACTGATGCAGAGGATGGTTGAGATAGCGAGTTTAAGGTCTGGATAGGCGTTGTTTGAGTAATATCAATTCTATGCAAGTACCCGCAGATGAAAAAACCTTGATCGCCAGGGCTAACCGGGGCGAAAAGGCCGCAATCGGACAGCTCTACAACACACATATACAGGCTATTTACAAATATGTGCGTTACCGGGTTGATACGGACAGCCTGGCCGAAGACATCACCTCGGAAGTGTTCTTGCGCATGGTGCGCGAATTACCGCGCTACAACTATACCGGAGCGCCGTTCAGTGCCTGGCTCTATCGCATCGCCAGTAACTGTATTACGGATATGTTCCGACGCCAGCGATATGACACAACCGAAGAACTGCCCGAAGAACTGCCTGGCGAACACGTTGATCCGCTCGATAGTGTAGCCCACGCAGAGAATCAGGCACAGTTGAGACAGGCCTTACAACTACTTCCACCGGATTACCAGAACGTACTGATTCTGCGGTTCGTGAATGATATGTCACATGCGGAAGTTGCGGCAGTAATGGAGAAGACCGAAGGCGCCTTACGGGTTTTACAGCATCGGGCGCTGAAATCTCTGGCAAACGCCCTTCAGACAATTCAGCGGGAAGGAGGGGAACAATGACCGAGTCAGAGTTCACCTCAAACGAACAGCAGATCATAGAGCAACTGCACCATAGTCCTGCGCCCACGATGAATCAGGAAGCAGTAGAGAGACTGCGCCAGCAGCTTTTCGATGAGGTGGACCAGGTTTGGGGTAATCCCGGCGATCAGCTCATCGAGATGACGGTACAACATTCTTCCCACATCCGGTGGTTGGTCATTGTGCTGGCCGTGATTCTTTTGCTCGCAGGTATTGTCCTTGTTATGCTCATTAGCCGTCCCGGCGCCACACCTGTGATACAGGCAACCGCAACCGTTACTGCGATGCAAACATCGGCTTCACCAACCAATAGCCCGCTGCTGGTTCAGGCTTCGCCAACCGCCGCAGCCAGCACCACGCCACCGGCCACACCGTCTGAAACACCTGTCGCCTCATTAATTGTGATCGAAGGCCCGGTTTCTCAGATCACGGATGACTATATCATCATCTTCGACCAATTAATCGAGACTGACAGGCTTACCGACGTAACGACCCAATTGACGCCCGGTGTTCTGGTACGCGTTGAAGGGGAAGCGCACCTCGATGAACATCGTATCGTCATTAGCGCGGTTCAGATCACAGTCATCCAGTCGTCAGACTTACGATCAGGTCAGCCGGGTGCGCCACCACCGTCGGACAGCGGGCGCAGTTCCCGTTCTTCACGCGATTCCTGAGTAACAAGTCTAGGATGTACCCACCAGCGCGCGAACAATCGGGGCGTCGTAGAAGATATATTCTACCTCATTGATCCAGTCCATCAGTTCGACAATGGTATCACCGGTCAGCACCGGGGAATCACTGGCGACGGCGATGCTGGCATTCAGAGTGGGCAGACTGAGAATCTGGACTACCGGGAAGTTGCCCAGCAGCGCCGCAGCCGTTCGCTGTGAGAGTGCGTTTGAGGGGCCAAACGCACCGGCAAAGTGCGTAATGCTGACGTTTTCCCCGGCTAACTCCTCAACCAGAATATAATAATGATAGGGCGCAGCCGAAACGTCCTGGCTGATATCTGGCGCGGCCATACCCCATATCAGCAGGCTGCCATTGACTACCAGCCATACGGCGGCAAATCCAGCCGCCGTCACAGGTAAGGAATACGGCCAGCTTCGTTTTCGCTGCCCGACGTCTGGTACAGGAGAACGTGTCTGGAACACCAGCAGATAATCCTGGCGTGTCAGATAGTCGAGCAGCGCATAGATAAAGACTACGACGCCGAGCATCTCGCATAATTCCTCAAGCGTCGCGATTGCCATGTACCGGAAGGATGAACCGCCGTCCAGCGCATACTGATTGGCGCTGATGCTCTCCACCACAACTGCGCCACCAACATACAGAATGCCGGCTAAGGCGAAAAGGGGTTTGGTCGGCCAGGGCAGTTTCAGCCAGAAGCGCACAAAAACGATTCCAAAAAAGATGACCAGCGGTATCCCGATAATCAACCAGCCAAACTCAAGATAGCCGGTAGTGTCAAAGGCACGCTGCAGCGGCCCTGAAGTTGCTTCATGGATGCTCGCCCCTTCATCCACCGAGAGGTACAGGAAAATCAGGGCCAGGCCAGCCCAGTATCGCCTGTACGGCTCGTTTAAGGCACGTTTGGCAAGGGCGATCCAGCCCAGTAAGGCAGAAGCCAGAAATAGATTGATCGTGCTGAACCACGTCGGCAGGCTTTCTTCAAGATTAACACTGAACAGATCCAACAATCTGGCCGGAGCGGTGTTGGCATCTATCCCAACAAAGTTCACCAGCAGATATTCAGCATACACGCTTTGCAATGCCAGCAGCACAGCGATGCAGCCCAGCACAACGGCAATCTTACGGGCATTTAGGTTAAACGTCTGTCGCATAACACACTCTCAGAAGACATCCGAGCCGCCCGATCCATTTGGAATCGGGCAGCCGGGTCAGATAGTTAGGTCAAGGCGCGAAACTTAGCTGGAACGCGATGAACGCGAACTGCGATTGTTGGGTGGCGGGGGCGGGGGCGGCGGTGGGGGTGGCGCCTGGCGCACGCTGTTGCGGCTGTCACGGTTATTATCATTCTGGGAAATGCGGCTGTCACGACTATCACGACTGTCACGACTGTCACGGTTATTACGCGTATTCACATTCACGACGGTGATACGTATAGCGATGATGTTGAACCGGTTTTCGACCACCCGAAAATCACCTTCGATACGCACATTGTCACCCACACGCAGGTTATTAAAGTTGGTTACGCTGGTGTCAACGGTGATATCCAGATCGAAGATTCGGATCGAAGTAGCTGTAATCTCGCTTACGGGGCCTACAATGACGATGCGTGGACGGATTGTATCATCACTACTGGCGGCTGGTTCTGCTCGCTGGGCGTCAATCGGTGTCGCCAGCAGGCCTGTAAGCAGTAGAGCCGCAACGATCAGACTGACAATTGTTGGGTATGCTGCTTTACCAATGTTCATCTGTTTTCCCTTCAGCTAAAACTGGTCTGTACCTATAAAACGGGTAGAACCAGCAAAACGTTACAGGTGGCTTTTTAAGCACGTAGCCCATCGGCAAATCTGTAACATTTGGCGCCGACATTCGTTACTTCAGGCGGATGGAGTATTTAGGTTGGAGGGATAATATTGTGATGTATCGTCTGCTGCTGTTTGTCATCATCTTTTCGAGCCAGGTGCCTGCCCTGTCGCAGGATGCGACCGTTGTCGTGCCTGATCTGAATGGTTTGTCTGTACCCCAGGCTGCCGCATTATTAAACGCCACAGCATTACAGATTGGGGAGCAAACAACCCTGAAGTGGTCGTCTGAGAGTGGACTTACTGCCAATACAATTGCTGGACAATCGGTCACGGCGGGAACGCAGGTAGCCAGTGGAACAGTCGTTGATGTGACGGTGCTGCGCGCGCCCAATATGGAATTGATTTACGACGACAATGACATCACCCTGGTTAACCTGAGTGAGCAGACAATGGATTTTCGCTCGTTAAGTTTTGCCGACGTGAACAATACAGCGAGGTTTCCAGCTTCACGTCTCACATCTGAACTGCGCGGGCAGTTGTGCGCCCAGGTCTGGTCCGTCTGGCGGAATGGACCAAAGGGTCTCAGTGAATGCCGGTTTGTCCAGGATTGGCTGATCGCCGATAACCGTGAATTCCATTTCTGGACTGCCGTGAATGGCATCCAGGAATTCGCTGTACTGGAAAATGATATGGAGATTATGCGCTGCCCGGCGGCGCAGGTCGGCACGGAAACCAATCCGCTGCGGTGCCAGTTGTACTATGGCAGCGCAGGAAATGGCAATGACGTGACAGATTTTCTCTACTTCGAATACACACCAGCCGCCATTGCTATTATCAACATTAGCGACGACCGCTGGATGCTGACGACGGCTAATACGATTTACAGCAGCGACCCGGCCCACGCGGGTCTCGGTGCAGCATTCAGGTTTGGTGATCCGCAGTTATTAAGCGAGGACTTCCGCCACAGCCCAGGCAACCCTGAACGTCTGGCACCGGGGCAGTGTATCGTATTGACCAGTACCCCCGGGGAGACTGCTGCTGCATTTCTTCAGCCCTGTCAGATCATTGCGGCGCGCGATCTTAACCCGGATGCCGCTTTCTGGTTGGCGGATTTTGAGGTTGACAGCCGCAGCGGCGGGCGGCGTTTGAATTGCCCCGCCGCGCTGGCTGACCGTCCGACGGTGTGCATTGTCGCGCGGTAAAGATTGTTATTTTCGCCCTCATCCCACTGCTCTTCTCTGTAAGACAGAAAGAGAGAAAGACACAAGGTTTGTCCTTTAGCCGTTCACTTAAGGACAAGGGGATGAGGGCAAATTCAGGTCAGGAAGCGCTTAACACACGCCAGCCGTTTAACGAGATTAACTGGACGGGTCGCAGGGGAGCGCCGGGGTGCGCTCCCCTACATCAGATTTTGGGGCTGTGGTCGCTCACCGCAGCATAAGGGGATAAGCTGGAGCATGTTCCGCCTGAGCCGGCAGCGTTATCTGAAATGTCGTTCCTTTACCGATTTCGCTCTCAACTTCAATCTCCCCGTGATGCATGTCTACCACCTGTTTGACAATGGCAAGTCCCAGGCCGGAATTACCCGGCGTGCCGGAACGCGCCTGGTCAGCTTTGTAAAACGGTTCGAATATGTTAGGCAAAATCTCAGGAGCGATGCCGGTTCCGGTATCACTCAACTGAATGATGACTCCACCTGAACTGCCAGAGGTGGTAATTCGGATCGCGCCGTTCGCAGGTGTGTATTGAATGGAATTACTCAACAGGTTGTCGAGCATTTCCATAATCCACCTCTGATCGGCCAGAATCGGCGGCAGGCAGGGGTCCAGCTGAAGATGCAGAGCTAGGCGGTTAACCTGTATAACGTCACGGCGCTTGATGATAACCTGCTGGATCAGGTCATTCAGATGGGTCGTGACCCCATGAAACGGAACAGCGCCGATGGCTAATCTGGCAACTGTCGAAATACGTTCGACCATGTTCGTCAGCAGTTGGATTTGTTCGGCTATCTTTATCAGATACGTGTGGCGTTTTTCCGCATCGTCGGGGCGCAGCCGCACCAGATAGGCGCTGTTCGCAATGACAGCAAGCGGCGTGCGTATGTCATGCGACAGATTGGCTAAAAGCCGGCGCTGTATCTCGATGGAGCGTTCCTGCACCGCCAGGCGAATCGTGTTTTCCTCATTCAGTTTACGTTCGGTAATATCACTCAAAGTACCGCTCATGCCCATAAACGCACCATCCTCGGCCCACATGAGCCGGGCGTGGAGATCCACCCAGCGCACGCTGCTGTCTCTGGTTTGCAGGCGGAAGGTTTCCCGATATTCATGGAGGCGTTCGTTACGGGCGTGCTCAAGGGAGCGACAGATACGCGCCTCATCCAGAGGCGATATGAATTCCAGCCACCGATGACCGACGCTTTCGTGGAGGAGAAATCCGGTAATCTGCTGCCAGGCCGGATTCAGAAACACCCACAAATCATCAACGTCTATCCAGAAGATCACTTCCTGGACGCTGTCCACCAGCGATTGATACTGCTCCTCACTGGTGCTTAAGGCCGCTTCAGCATTCTTGAAGTCGGTCACATCACTCAACGTCACGACGACGTACTGCGTCACCCCCTGTACATCTTTTTCGGGAACAATGTTCACCAGCAGCCAGATACGAAAGTCACTGTTCGCAGGTTGTACCCGCAGCACCAGGTTCTGCAAAGGCTGGCCGGTCGTCACGGCGCGATGAACCGCCTGCCAGGTTTCGGCGGTGCTGGTGTCAGCCTCAGCAGCAATCGTAAGACCCAGGTCTGTAAAAGTCGTACCGCGCAGTTGGCTTTCATCCAGCCCCAATAGTTCTTCAGCCGTGCGGTTACTTAACAGGATTTTGCCTGATGGTGACTGGATTAACACCCCACACGGCAGGTTCTGAATGAGATGCCGGTAATATTGTTCGGATTGTCGCAGAGTTTCTTCACTCTGGAGCTGAGGGGTGATGTCACGCAGGAATACGGCAACTTCATCAGGCCCAACCGGAACAACCCGCGCTTCCTGATAATGCTCCTGGACAGGATACGACCATGTTTGAGGCGCGCCCTGCCTGAGTGCCAGCGCAGCATAGTGGAGAAGTTCTTCCGCCAGCGACTCGGGCAGGCTGTCTCGAATGTTTTTGCCAACACCGGACTCGGACAGGCCGGACAAGGCTACAGCAGAAGCCTTAAAACCGAGGAGGATACCTTTGCGATTCAGGTGTAGAATAGTGTCCGGGACAGCCTCTAACAAGGATTTCTGCCGGTGTTCGAGGATATGGCTCATACCGTCGCAGTTCTTTCTTTCAGTGATGATTTGAACAGCGGCCTGCCTTAGACTCGCTTATTCAATCCATAGTTTTCAGGTAAGTCCTGTGATAACCGCAACCAGACCCAGGGGTGTCCCCAATTATACTTTCTGCCGAATATAATCTGACGAAATTTCAGCGTTATATTACTATCATACCATTATTTTCGTACTTTGATCGCAATTATTCGTGAAAAACAGGTAGAATACAGGCATCATTGTTGTTCATCTGCTGAATATAGGGGCATCCTGTGCTGTCTGCTCTTTACAACCCGTTCGAAGCGGGCACGGAGCTTATCCGTAAGCGATACAAAATCGAAAGCACACTGGGCGCGGGTGGCATGGGGGTCGTCTACCGCGCCACCGACCGTCTTAGCGGGCAGCCGGTTGCGTTAAAGCAGGTGGTGGTTCCACCGGAACTGCTGGAATTTTTGACGCGCTCCAAGACCGAGGAGTTTTATGTCGGGCTGGCGCGGGAATTTCAGGCGTTGGCATCGCTGCGCCACCCCAATATTATCAGTGTTTATGATTATGGCTTCGATGACCAGCGACAGCCGTTTCTGGTAATGGAACTATTGCAGGACGCGCAGGAAATTCCGCTGGCCGGCGCGCGCCTGCCCCTGGCTGACCGGGTGCATCTGTTGCAGCAGATGTTTGAAGCGATCAACTATCTTCATCGTCGCGGCATCATTCACCGCGATCTGAAACCCAGTAATGTTCTCGCAATCCGCCAGAACGATTATCAGGTTAAAGTACTCGACTTTGGCCTGTCCATCCAACATGGAGAACAGGGCGGCGCGGAAGGCACGCTGGGGTACATCGCGCCGGAAGTGCTTCAGGGGGGAGACTCCAGCACCAGCGCCGATCTGTATGCGGCAGGTGTTATCGCCTGCGAGTTGTTTACCGGCAGGCAGCCATTTGCTGCCGACTCGCTCGATGATCTTGTCCAGATGATCCTCACCGCCCCGTTGGACTTATCTGGATTCGATCTGCCAGACCCACTGGAAGCTATCCTCACGCGCCTGCTCGCGCGCGACCCGGATGAGCGATATGCGAACGCGCGCGAAGTGCTGGCGGATCTGAATGCGCTGGCGGGAAATCCGGCTATCGAAACGGTCGCCATCCGCGAAAGTTTTCTGCAGGCTGCCAATTTCGTCGGGCGTGAGCCGGAGATGGCGCAGTTGACGGCGGCGCTGTCAAACTCGCTGGCAGGACAGGGAAGCGCGTGGTTAGTCGGTGGGGAGTCGGGTGTAGGCAAATCCCGGCTGCTGGACGAACTTCGCATCCGGGCGTTGGTGCAGGGCGTGTCCGTCCTGCGCGGTCAATCGGCTGAAGGTGGAAATCTGCCCTTCCAGCTCTGGCGGGACTCGCTGCGCCATCTTATCCTGACCATTGAATTAACCGATCTCGAAGCCGGCATCCTTAAACCCCTGATACCCGATATTGAAACGCTGCTCGACCGTCGCATCGCTGATGTGCCCGAACTGCCTGGGCGCGTTGGCTTCCAACGCCTGACCCGTACCATTGTTGATCTCTTCCGGCGACAGACCGCCCCGCTGCTGCTGATTCTTGAGGATTTACACTGGGCAACGGACGAAAGCCTGATACCACTGGGCGAAGTGGTTCGCGCGCTGGCGAATCTCCCGGTCATGGTGGTGGGCAGCTACCGGAGCGACGAAACGCTGGCGCTGCCGCAGCAATTGCCCGATATGACGCTTCTGACGCTCCACCGCTTACAGGCAGAGGAAATCTCGGAACTTTGCCTTTCGATGCTGGGACCTTCCGGGCAGCAGCCGGAAGTGACCGCCCTCCTCCAGCGTGAAACCGAGGGGAATGTATTTTTCCTGGTCGAAGTGGTTCGCGCGCTGGCCGAGGAAGCCGGATCGCTGGCCGGAATTGGCAAGCACATCCTGCCGGACAGCGTGCTGACCAGCGGCTTACAAAACATCATCCAGCGCCGGATTACGAGTGTTTCCGAACCGGCCAGAGAACTCCTGAAACTGGCAGCCATCATTGGACGCGCGATTGATGTCCCGGTTCTCAGGCTGGCTCGACCGAAGGTGGATTTCGAAAAGTGGCTGATGGAATGTTCCGCCGCCGCTATTTTTGACGTTCAGGATAACCAGTGGCGTTTTGCTCATAACAAGTTCCGGGAAACGATCATCCATAACCTGGACGAGACCGAAAAAAGAGGGCTGTATCATCAGGGCGCTGCGGCGCTGGAAAGCGCCTACGGTGCGGATCAATCCAGAGCCGGACAGATCGCTTATTACTGGAAGCTCGGCGGTGATGCCGAAAAAGAACGTTATTACAGTATGCAGGCCTGTGATTACTATCTGAAAGTCAACCTGTTCCAGGACGCGCACCGCTACGCCGAGCGTGCCTACAGTCTGTCAAAAGACGGGGCATCGAAGGAAATCTATCTGGATGCGCTTATCCGGCTGGTTCGTTCCTACTGGCGGCTGAGTGAATACCAGCAGGCCAGGCCGCTGCTAGAGGAAGGGCTGGCGCTGGCACAGCAGCTTGACCGCAAGGACCTGCTGACGGATATGAACCTGATTATGGGTGGAATTCTCAAACGTCTTGACAGCCCGCAGGCCGGCCAGCAGTTCCTGAATCAAAGCCTGGCTATCGCCCGCGATACGGGCAACCGGGCGAAGGAAGCGGAGGCTTTACTGGCGTTGATTAACCCGCTGATGGACTGGGATCTGCGGGAAGCCCGCTCGATAGCGCAGGCGGCGCTGGACATTTATCGCGCGTTGGGGGACGAGGTAGGTGAAGCCAATGCGATCTTTCGGATGGCGATGACCTTACTCGAACCGCACGAACTGACAGAACGACGGCAGTTGTACGAGCGAGCCGGAGAAATATTTAAGAAGCACAGCATCCGGCTGATGCACGCCCAAATCCTGATGAATCTGGTCAATCTGGATATGATGTCCTGCTCGTATACCACTGCCCGCGATTTTGCCGAAGAAGGCCTGCGGCTGGTGCGCGAAGCCGGCAGCAAGTCATACTCCGCGTATATGCTGCTCTATTTGTCGCAGCCTTTGTTCGAATTAGGTGAGCAGGAGCAGGCCGAGGCTCATGCGCGTGAGGCGCTGGCGATCTTTCGCTCGACCCAGGAAATTGCTGGTACGGCCTACGCCCTGTCCAATCTGGGCGACGTGCTGCGGCGGCAGGGCAAGTTCGCCGAAGCGCGAGAAGTTCTGCGGGAATCAACAGAACTGTCGCGCCAGCATGAACTGTGGGAACTGCTGATGAGCGCCCTCACCCACATGGGCATGACACTGGCCGATGAAAGCGATTTTGAGGCGGCCCGCAGGTGCTGGTCTGAAGCCATGACCATCGCCATGAACTGGGGGCTGACCATTGAGAAACTTCGCATTCTGTCCGGGGTCGTGTATTCCGCAGCCCGCGCCCGCCAAGACGTGGAGGCCGTCGAATACGCCACCTTCCTGCTGAATTTCCCCCACATTGACCAGTCCACGATCAGACACCTCCAGCCGCTCCTTGAAACCGCGCGGCAGCGGTTATCCCCTGATCTGATCCATGAAGCGACGGAGCGCGGGCGCGCGCAGCAACTCGATCAGATTGTGGCGCAAATCGCTAAAGACGGCTGAGGTCTTATGATAACTGTAAATTTTTGCCGAAAATTGTAAATTTATTGCGCTTCTAAATTGACAAATACTACAAAACAACCCTATATTAAGAATAGTTTCAAACTCAGCACAGGATTGAATCGTCATGAACAAGCGCAAACTCTATGTCTTCCTGATGGCGGTTTTGCTGGCAGTGGGAATCATCGGCTCACAGCTTGGGTCAGCCAGGGCTTCATGCCTTCGGAACTGCCCCTGGGATGCCAGTATTGCAAACTTTTTGCCCGACCGGGAATGATTTTGTTTGACCGGTCTGCCGTTCGATGGCAGAATTGAATCGTTGATCTAACCAGCAGTTCTTGCCAATTTGAGATAGATCGCCGTGTTTGCGATCATGTGGCACCTGTCCTGAAAAGGCGTGTCCGATGGAAATGTTCTATCCTGGAATTTCACGTGAATGGGTGTTAGATAACCGGGTTGTTGTCTACACCCTTCATTCCCCCCAGATGGCAACGCTGGCCGCCTGGAGCGAAGCCGCCTTAGCCACGCTGGAATCCTGGCCGAAGGATCAGCCTTACCTGGCGGTGCATAACATTTCG
>JARKOK010000271.1 GCA_029975765.1 Aggregatilineales bacterium | reverse complement strand
AACACCTGAATTGGATTGGCTTCGCTGCCCAGTTCGCCCTGCGCCAGGACGCTCTGGAACGACATGACCGCCAATAACACCATGAAAAGGGTAAGAGCCATTGACTTACGCATACCTTCTCCTTTTTCAACTTAATAATGCTGGAAATGTCACCAGCTTTGGCTGGAGTATAACGCACAATTTGAGATGCAACAGGCATTTAAGACAAATTTAAAAAACAGCCAGGGCGACCGGGGACAGCCGCCCTGAGTTGGGGGAGCAGTTACTCGCGGAAGGTCAGCGCCTTCCAGACGTAGGCCGGTTTAAACAGCGCCGCTGGCGGGGTGACCAGGCTGGAAACCTCGGTGAAGGTTTGCGCCAGCGCCGTATCCTGGCATAACAGCACCTGTACGCGGTCAATGTAGCGGTGCATCAGTTTGGTGGAAAAACCGGGGCGCGGTCCTTCGGTAGCCGGGTAACGATAGTCCTCGCCGGTCGCCATCAGCCAGGTTGTCTGGATGACCCTGGCAATCCGCTGCCGGAGGCTGGCCGGGTCGCCAGCGCGCAGGGCGGCCTGCAGCGCCTCGACCTGCATCGCGCCGGTAGTGATGCCCTGCCCGTACACCGGGTTAAACGCGCAGACCGCATCACCCAGTACGGCGAAACCCGACGGCCAGCGGGTCAGGCGGTCGTAGTGGCGCAGGCGGTTTTCGGTGCGCTGGTAGCCGTAAATGTCGCCTAACGGTTCGGCCTCCTGGATGGCCTCATAGATGGCCGGGTGCGGCAGGCTGCGGGTGAACTCCATAAAACCGGCTTCGTCGGTCGGTGGATAATCCCGGTTGGCGCCGGCCAGCGTGACCACCCAGCGCCCACCTTCGACCTCCCACAGCGCGCCGCCGCGCGGGTTATGCGGCGGCTGGCTGGCAATCAGCAGGTCTTTCCAGAAGGCTTTAAACTCCGGCTGCTTTTTGTACCAGCGCGTCGCGTAGCCGAGAAAAGCGTTGACGACGGTTTCTTCCGGCGCGTCGTAGCCAATGGCCGTCAGCCATTCCGGCGCATGAGAGGTGCGCCCGCTGGCGTCCACCACAAAATCGGCCTCCAGCGTGCGTTCCTCGCGCGAGCCGCCGCGCATCTGTGCCCGCACGCCGGTCACGCGGGACTGGTCGGCGCTGGCGGTCAGGCCGCTGACCTGCCAGCCTTCCATAAAGGTCACACGCGGGTTCGCCAGCAGGCGGCAGCGCGTGGTGTAATCCAGCAGCACGCGGCTGACGGAGCGGGAATACAGACCGCTGTGAAAACGCGGCACCCAGCCGCCGCGCCCGTAAATCGTCGTATCGTAACCCAGTTCGACACGCGGCGCGCCCGCGCCATCCAGCTCCGCATCCAGCCCCGGCAGCAGCGACTCGATGATCTGGTGGCCGCGCGCCAGCAGCACATGCAGGTGCCGCGCCTGCGGCACGCCGGCCCGCTGCTCCGCGCCAGCCGGGTATAGGTCACGTTCGATAACGGTCACACGGTCGAAGAACTCGGTTAAAGCCTGCGCGGTTAACAGCCCGGCCATGCTGCCGCCAATCACCACTGCGCTGCTCATGTCCACCACTTCCCGGAGCATTTGCTCCATAATTCACAATCACATCATCACCAGTATAGGAAAATGTCGCAGCAGTTGTCTTCAGTCTTTAGTTGGATATGAACAGGCTGGAAAAAACGGCGGGACACGACCGGTCGTGTCCCCGCCAGAATCAGGTGCGAAACCGGGATGTCAGCTTTCGCTGATGGTGATGGATTCGATGGTGTCACCCTGTTCAACGGCATTCACCACCTTCATGCCATCGCCGGTCACCTTGCCAAAGACGGCATGTTTGCCATCCAGCCAGGGGGTAGCGACATGGGTGACGAAGAACTGCGAGCCGTTGGTATTCGCGCCGGCGTTCGCCATGCTCAGGATACCGGGGCCATCGTGTTTCAGTTTGAGGGCGGAGGCTTCATCATCCCAGCGGTAGCCGGGGCCACCGCGCCCGCTGCCTTCCGGGTCGCCACCCTGGATCATAAACGGCGGGCTTTTAATCACGCGGTGGAATTTCAGCCCGTCGTAGAAACCTTCCCGCGCCAGGAACACAAAGTTATTCACCGTCACCGGCGCTTCTTTTGCAAACAACTGGATGTCAAACGCGCCCCGGCTGGTTTTAAAGTGGGCGGTGTAGTTCTTGTCAGGGTCAATCTGCATTGCCGGTGGGCTGTTATAACTTTTAGCGGCCATCATCCATCCTTTCGGTTAAAGTGCCTTGCTGGTCAAGCATAACAGAAAAGCCGGGCAGTTGCGATTGTGTAACTTGGTTCTTTAGACTGTTTAGGTGTATCCTTGGATATTGGATCGTTTAGAGAGATGTATCCCGGTGGAGATAGGAGAGGCGGTTCGGTAAGAACTTTACGAATTTTCGGTTAGAATTTTTCGTTTTTAAGGCGGGCTGCTGGCATAAATCCTGGGTGTCCCCGATAATCTTCATTAATGAACACTTGTTTTCGTGGTTATAATTAAGGTGGCATCCAGAAAGAACCGCGTCACGTTGGAGAACGTGCCAGCCGTCGCGTTGGAGGGATTGTGAGTATGCCACGCATCTTATATATTGAAGACAACCGCGACAATCGAATGTTAGTGCGCCGTATCCTGCTGGCCTCAGATTATGAATTTGAGCTGGACGAGGCGGAGAGTGCCATCCAGGGGATTGAGATCGCCCGGCATAACCGGCCTGACCTCATTTTAATGGATGTGAGTATGCCGGATATGGACGGCCTGACGGCCACAGGGCATATCCGCACCATGCCGGAACTCAAAGATACGGTGATCGTCGCGCTGACCGCCAACGCGATGGAAGGCGATAAGGAACGCACCCTCCAGGCCGGTTGCGATGGTTACATCCGCAAGCCGATTGATGTGGATAAACTGCCGGACGAAATTCTGTATTATCTGAGGAGCCGTCGTTGATGAGCGAGGCGCAGAACCAGACCACCCGCGTCCCGGTCGAACCGGGCGAAGCACACGTCCTTGTGGTTG
>JARKOK010000254.1 GCA_029975765.1 Aggregatilineales bacterium | reverse complement strand
GCGATTTTCCGCACCGGCGCGAAGGTCAGCCGGTGGACGGGCGACGGGCCGTAGGTTTCCAGCGCCGCCAGATGGCGCGCCGTACCGTACCCTTTATGAACCGCAAAACCATACTGCGGCAGTTCCTTATCCAGATCAATCATATAGTCGTCGCGCCACACTTTCGCCAGCACGCTGGCAGCGGCAATACTGAGCGAACGGGCATCCCCACCAATCAGGCTGACCTGCGGAAGGTGTCCCATCTCCGGCCACAGCAGCGCGTCCAGAAACAGGCAGCTCGGCGCGAATTCCACTTTCGCCAATGCCGCTTCCAGCGCGCGCTGCATCGCCAGTTTGACCGCCGGGACAATGCCCAGATCGTCAATTTCGGCACTGCTGGCGCTGCCCACGCCCCACGTCAGCGCAGCCGACTGAATTCGTTCCACCAGGGCCACACGCTGGCGCGGTGTCATCTGTTTGCTGTCACGCACCCCGGCCAGCGTCCGGCTCAGATCACGCTGGTCAAACGGCAGGCATACCGCGCCCGCCGCCACCGGCCCGGCCCAGGGGCCGCGCCCGGCTTCATCCAGGCCAAAGATGTAACGATAGCCGTGCGCGTGATAATCGTGTTCGTGTTTAAGACTGGCGGTCGGGCTGCGGCTGCTTTTTGGCATATACCCCCCAGAGCCAGTTCCGGCGAATCTGCCAGATTTCGACCAGCAGATGCGCCGAGTCACCGATCAGCCGCATCCGGCTGTCGGCGTCAAAATACCACGTAATCGGCACCTGTTTGATTTTGTACCCCCGTCGCTGGGCGATGAACAGCAGTTCGATGTCGAAGCCGATGCCGGTCATCTGCTGCACGCCAAACAGGTCTTCAGCGGCGGCCCGATTGAACATCTTAAAACCGCACTGGGTATCTTCAAAGCCGCGCAGCGCCGTCAGCTTGATAATCCAGTTATTGATCCGCCCGATGATGTGGCGGTATTCGGGTTCGCCAATCCGCCGCGCCCCCTTGCCCTCACGGCTGGCAATAATAACATCGTAGCCGTTGGCGTGCGGGGGTAAAAACTGCACAATTTCCTCAATCGGCATCGAAAGATCAGCATCACAGATGAAACGGTACTCCCCGCGCGCTGCCAGCATTCCGACTTTAACCGCCAGCCCTTTACCCCGCACCGCCGCTTCGATCACCCGCACATAGGGATGCGTCCGCGCGAATTCTTCCGCCACCTGAACGGTACGGTCGGTGCTGCCATTTTCAACTACCAGCACTTCGGCTTCATATGGCTGCGTTTTGAGAAACGCGTCTATCTTTTCCAGGCTGGGCGGCAGGCGGCGCTCCTCATTATGCGCCGGAATGACGATGGACAGCAGCGGACGCTTGTCGTCGTTCACGTCGGTCGTTTCCTCAATTATCCAATTCTGCATCATTGTACCCCAGGGGCAGACAATATCCTCTCGATGTCAGCGGCAGAGACGGTACGCATCGCCTGTACCGCACGGCGTTTGCGCCACATGCGCGGCATCCCGCGCAGCCCGGCCAGCATCCCACGCAGGCGCGCCCGCGCCGCCGCGCCGCGCCAGGCACGCAGCGCCTCCCAGGCCAGCCGGAACTGCGCCCGCAGAATGCGCCCACCATATTTGCGCCACAGCGCCGCCGGAACGTTTTTCACCAGAACGAAAATCAGGTTGCGGCCATCATAGTAGCTGGCCGTCACCCCACCGCCCGTTGCCGACAGATGATGGTACACGACCGCGCGCGGCGTGTAAAGACAGCGCCAGCCGGTGAGCTGCGCCCGCCACGCCAGATCAATATCCTCCAGCGAAAAGAAGAAATCGTCGTCCAGCAGGCCGATTTTGTCCAGCATGGCGCGGCGATAAACTGACGAGCCGCCGCACGCGCTGAATACGTACTCCTCCCGGTCGAACTGCCCCGCGTCGGCCTGCCATACACCGCGATTACCCGCCCGGCCATCTACCGTAAAATAGTCTCCGGCGGTGTGAATCCGGTCGCGCTGCTCGAACAGCAGCATTTTGCTGGCGACGATGCCGATTTCCGGCTGACGATTAAACGCCTCCACGACCGCCGCTGCCCAGCCGGGGTCTGCTTCGGTATCGTTGTTCAGCAGTGCGACAAACGCGCCCCGCGCCGCCTGCATCCCGGCGTTGCACGCGCCGGTAAAACCGCGATTCTCCGGCAGTTCGATCAGCCGGACAGCAGGATACTGCGTCTGAACAAGCTGCTGCGAACCATCTTGTGAGGCGTTGTCCACCACGATGATTTCCAGCGGTGTATACGTCTGCCGCGCCAGTGCATCCAGACAGACTGGCAGAAACCGCGCGCCGTTCCAATTGGGAATGACGATTGAGAGTAAAGCAGGATGAGTCATGAGGGGTGCGTTGGTCATAAGTTAACATGCCAAAGGCGGAAGACGTTATTCACCAACGCGCAGCAGCCCTTCCTTTTCCAGAAACGCATCTACCGCGTCCTGCCAGGGCCGCAAAACGATGCCAATATGCTGACCCGCCAGATTACGCATCGCGGCATAGGCGGGCGGCGTGGACGCGCGCGGCCACTCCTGCGCGGCAATCGGGGAGACCGGCAGATCAGCGTAACCCGCTTTGTCGAGAAAATAACGCGCGAACTGATAGCGCGAACAAGCGCCCTCGTTGACAAAATGATAAATCCCAAAACGTCCCGTTTCGATCAGCAGCGCCAGCGCCTCGGCCAGATCATCGTTGTAAGTGGGGTTCGCAACCTCATTCGTGACGACCCGCAGCGGCTTGCCGGCCTGCGCCGCGCCCAGAATCGCCTGAATGAAGTTTTTCCCGCCGTGCGCGAACAACCAGGCCGTCCGCACGATGTAGTGGTGCGGGTTAAGACTCATCACGGCGCGTTCACCCACCCATTTGCTGTAACCATACGGGTTGATTGGATGGGTCGCATCGTACTCGTAATACGGACGTGTGCTCTTACCATCAAACACTTCGTTGCTGCTGACATAGACCACCGCCGCTTTGACCGCCGCTGCCGCCAGCGCCATATTCTGCGTTCCCAGACCATTAACGATGATTGCTCTTTCAGGATCGCGGGCACAGCCGTCTACATCCGTCCAGGCGGCGGGATGGATGATAACTTCCGGGCGGTGCGCGTAAATAAAACGGTGTACGGCGTCAAAATCCGTTATATCTACCCGCGTAATGTCGTCCACCGCCATCATATCCAGGCCGTTCACATCATGGCCGCGCGACCGTAACAGCCGCACCAGATGACTGCCGAGGCGTCCCGCTGCACCGGTGACAATAATTCGCATCCACACACCCCCTTAAGATTCTTACCTGATGATAAAACCGGTGGGCCTTTACTGCAATATCAGCGTCACCGCCGCATCGTCTATGTAGACCTGATTCAGCCGGTATACGCCGCCGCTGGCTTCCAGTTCCAACTGCCGCAGCAGCGCGTTGCCGTTGGCGGCGATCTGCGCGGCCTGCTCGCTTAACGTGCCCGGCGGCACGTCAAACAACTGCCCGCCGATGTCCACCCCCGCGATTTCGAACTGCCGTCCGGTGGCATCCAGCCGCAGCACGACCCCTACCGTCTGCCGCACCGGCAGATCAGGCAGCGACACCTCGGCGTACACCACCGCCCCGCCAGGACGCAGATCCAGCCGCACATTGCGGAACTGGTCGTTGGCTTCGGAACACAGCGTCGTGCGCTGGCGGCAGATGTCCAGCAAATTCGCTTCCGTAAAGGTGACAGCAGCGACGGCCATGCCGGTATCGGTCGTGCCGGTGGTCACGCTGTAGAAGTTCTGGTCGGCGGGCAGTGCGCCAATGTTCGGCTGGTTTATCTCCAGCACCGCGCTGGATGGTACGACAGCATCCTGAATGACCGGCGGCGACACCGGCGCGCCGGTAAATATGGCCTGCGTTTCGCCTTTCGGCGTAAAACCGGCCACCCGCGCGGCCAGCCCCGGCAGCGCCGGCAGCAGCAGAATCACACTGATTCCCAGTATCAATATCACACCCACAGCCAGCCCCGCGCAGCCGCAGCCAATAAGCGGCCAGGGGCTGCGGCGGGAAACACGTTCAATCCGCATCGTTACATCCTCAATGTTTATCCAGGCGCATTGTACCGGACGATAATCAGATTTCAATTGTGCAGCAGATGAGCGTTTACAACCTTCCGATGTCGTTTGGGGTACTATAATCAGGACAGCCATACACAGGGAGTCTTCCATGCGAGTACTGGTCTTTGGCCTTCTGATCGCGCTGCTGGCGGTGGGCGGCGTTACCGCTAACGATTCGGCAGCCGGCGCGGCCGGCATCGGTGACGATTATTTCCCCCTGCTTGGCAACGGCGGTTATGACGCGCTGCATTATACGCTCGTCCTTGAGTGGGACGAGGATACCAACACGCTTTCCGGTACGGTCATGATGGATGCCACCGCCACACAGGACTTAAGCACCTTCAACCTCGATTTCCTGGGTTTCGACATCAGCGATCTGACCGTAAATGGTGAACCGGCGGCCTTCGAGCGCGATGGGCGCGAACTGACGATTGCGCCAGCCAACCTGCTGGCGGCGGGCACGGATTTTACGACCGCCGTGACTTACAGCGGCGTGCCGGGGGAAGGTGTGCCGAATTATTACGATGTGTTCGCGCGCGGCTGGACGCGCTATGACGGGGGGGTGTACGTCGCCAGCGAACCCAACGGCTCGGCTTACTGGTATCCGGTCAACGATCATCCCCTGGACAAAGCGACCTACACGTTCGAGATTACCGTGCCACAGCCCTATCGTGTCGCCGCCAACGGCCTGCTGACGGATACCAGAGAGACCGACGAAACCACCACCTATATCTGGGAGACAGCGCACCCGGTCGCCAGTTATCTTGTGACAGTAAACGTAGGCGATTTTATGGTCGAGCAGAACACGACGGCGAGCGGCGTGCCGATTCGGAATTATTTCCCGGTGGACATCTTCCAGCAAAGTGTACTAACCTTCAGCCCCACGCCGAAGATGATTGAGTTTTTCAGCGACACCTTTGGTCCGTATCCGTTCGAGGCTTACGGCGTGGTGGTCGCTGATCGTAATCTGGGCTTCGCGCTGGAAACCCAGACGCTGTCCCTGTTCGGACGCAACGCGGCGCTGGGTGGGCGCAGCAGCGAAGAGGTCATCGCGCATGAACTGGCGCATCAGTGGTTTGGCAACAGCGTCAGCCCGGCGGAATGGAAAGACATATGGCTGAATGAAGGTTTTGCGACCTACGCTGCCGCGCTCTGGTTCGAACATACTTCCGGCGCGAAATCGCTGGACAATTACATGCGCGGCATCTATCTGGCGCTGTCCAATCCGCTGTCAGCCTGGCGGTTTGTCGCGCCGGGCAGCCCACCGAAGGATGATCTGTTCAATTACGGGGTGTACGTTCGCGGCGCGTGGGTGCTGCACGCGCTGCGGCTGCGGGTGGGCGACGAGGCCTTTTTTGACATCCTGCGCGCCTATTACGACCGTTTCCAGTATGGCAATGCTGCCACCCCTGATTTTATCGCCGTCGCGGAAGAAATCAGCGGCGAGGAACTGGACACCTTTTTTGACGGCTGGTTATACGCAAAAATCGTGCCGGATGTGCCGGAACTGGGATTAAGTGCCACCCTCCCCACACCTTCCGGCGGCTGATCGCCATTCAGTTAACCGACGGGAACGCAGCCTATTCGTTGCTGCGTTCCCGATCTACCACACGCCTGGCAACTCTCCAATTACACACCAGGTTCATCACGCCGTATCGTGTCACCAACGGCAGCCATCGCTCAACCCGGTAATATAACGTCAGTTAGGGATAACGTTTTTAGCCCTCACCCTAAATCCCTCTCCCTCATGGAGAGGGACTTGAAGGTCTCTCCTGATCCGTATTCTCCCCTTCGCCCTGACGCGGAGCGGAAGGGGCCGGGGGATGAGGGCAAGAGGCGCAAACCCCTTATCCATAACTCGCGTTAACATAAAACAGGCAGGGACATGGCGGTGCCATATCCCTGCAAGCCTTTTCGGATGAACCACAGCGGACACCCAGGCGGTGATCCTCACCCTGTTCGTTAGAACTGGTTCCAGAGGTGCTGATTCGTCACTTCGTGATGGAACTGGATTTCTGACCGCTTGATGACACCGCCCAGCAGACGCGGGCAGCGTTCAGCCGAGGCCAGCTTCAACTGGGCAAATTTGCTCTGCGCTTCAGCCCCCAGCAGCCCTTCAACCACGCTGCTGCTCTCGAAGCAGTTGATGGCATCGTAGATGTTGTCGAACAGGAATTCATCATCCGGCGGGACAAACCCGGCGGGCAGCGGGCCTTCGAGGCCGGTCTTCAGCAGGGCGTAGATGGACAGATACGGATTCGCATCCGGCGCAATCGAGCGAACTTCAACCCGCGCCGACTTCGAGTTGCCCAGTGGGATACGTACCATCGAACCACGATCAATCGGCGAGGCCCGGATTTGATTCGGCGCTTCGTAGTGCGGGTCAAGCCGGCGGTAGGAATTGACGCTGGAATTCAGGATCAGGCACAAATCCTTCGCGCTGTAGAGAATACGATGGACAAAATCCCACGCCAGCGGCGACAGTTTTTCCCGCCCCTGCGGATCGTAAAAGGCATTGGTCCCATTGTGTGAAACAGACAGGTTGGTGTGCATCCCGCTGCCGTTAACGCCGGTAATCGGCTTTGGCAGGAAGCTGGCCGTCATATCCAGCCGGCGGGCCACCTGGCGGCAGGTCAGCTTGTACAGCATGATCTGGTCGGCGGCAATACTCGCCTCCGTGTAGGAGAAGTTCATCTCGAACTGCGACGGCGCGACTTCCGGGTGATCCTTCTCATTTTCGAAACCCAACGCGCGCTGGGCTTCCGCTGCCGTGTCAATGAACAGGCGAAGCGTGTCACCCGGCAGGGTGTGGTAGTAACCGCCAACGCTGGCGACTTCGAGAAGACGGGTATCTATAAACCGCTGTTCGGCATACTGCCCTTTAAACAGGAAACCTTCGATTTCCGTCGCGGCGTTGCAGGTGGCCCCATCCCGTTCGTACAGCCCGGTGGTGTAGGCTTTCAGCAGCGCGCGCATATCGGCGCCGTAAGGCGAACCGTCCGCGTTGCAGACCTCACCAAAAACCAGCACCTTGCCCGGCCCAAAGATGTCCGCCGGCAGCCAGTAGAAGGCGGCCCAGTCAATCTTCAGGCGCAGATCAGACTCGGACTGCTGCGAAAAGCCGCGCACCGATGAACCATCAAAGGTCAGGTTGTCCGACGCTTTGATCAGAAACTTCTTGTCATAATCCAGCATGTGGAGGCGGCCTTCGAGATCAGCAAAGCACACCGTCACCGCCTTAATCCGCTTTTCACCTGCCAGATAGCGAATGCGTTCCTCGCGTATCTGATCGGCGGGGGTACGGTTCAGCCGCTGCGCCTTGGCCGCCAGGTTCAGTTCTTCCAGTTGGTCGTAAGGAATTTCCAGAAAGTCCCGCAGAAGTGAAGACATACGCACCGCCTTTGATTACAGAAATTACAGATGGGAGTATAGTCTTTTTCCGGGGTATTTTCGCATGTGGAATATTAACAAATTTGCCGAAATCTGTTTAGCGACTCTCGCCAAAAAGTATGCTGGCAGATGGTGAATCTAGACAAACTTTGTCAGGTTCGCCCAGATAAAAACACAGAGGCGGGTGTTAAACCCGCCTCTATTGTGAATTTACGACGAAACCCCTGCCGCTGCCAGCCGCGCGGCATACTGGCGCTTATAATATTCCAGGTATTCCCCGGTTTTGATTTTACGCCACCACCCGTCATTGGCTTTATACCATTCAACGGTGCGCGCCAGCGCATCATCAAAGGTGTACTGCTGCCGCCAGCCCAGCGCCCGCAGCTTGGCACAGTCCATCGCATAGCGGCGGTCGTGGCCTTCACGGTCAGGCACATACTTAATCAGCGACTCCGGCTTGCCCAGCAACGTCAGCAGCCGCCGGATTACATCAATGTTATGCTGCAAGTTTTCGCCAGCGATGTTGTAAGCCTCACCCGCCACACCGTTGTGCAGCACCGCATCCACGCCCAGCGCGTGATCGTCTACATACAGCCAGTCGCGCACCTGCATCCCATCGCCGTACACCGGCAGCGGGCGGTCGTCCATTGCCTCGGTAATGAACAGCGGCAGCAGTTTTTCCGGGTACTGGTACGGCCCGAAGGTGTTGCTGCCACGCGTGACCACCGTGTTCAGCCCGTGTGTCACATGATAAGCCCGCACCATCAGATCGCCGCCGGCTTTACTGGCTGCATACGGGCTGTTCGGCGCGAAGCGATCATCTTCCTTCGAGAAATAGCTGCCTTCAATATCACCGTAGACTTCATCGGTAGACACGTGCAGGAAGCGTTCCATTTTGTGCTGGTGCGCCGCTTCCAGCAGAATATGCACGCCGACGACGTTCGACATGATGAAAGCATCCGGGTCGAGGATACTGCGGTCTACGTGGGTTTCGGCGGCAAAGTTGACAATGGTATCAATACCATACTGCTCAATCGCGCCGCGCACCGCCTCGCGGTCGGCAATATCGCCCTGCACGAAGCGGTAATTGGCCTTACCGCTCACCGGCAGCAGATTATCCGTGTTGCCGGCATAGGTCAGTTTATCAAACACCACGATGGTATAGTGCGGGTACTTTTCCACCGCGTGCCGCACATAGGCGCTGCCGATAAAACCCGCGCCACCCGTTACCAGTATATTTCGCATATGCCTCCCCTGTTGGTTAATTCGCCGTCGTTTCCGGTACGGCAGTCTCTGCCGCCTGAGTTTTCAGGATAAATCGTTCCACCGCGTCGGCCACGCCGTCATCATCAAAACTCGGCGCGACATAATCCGCCGCGTCCTTCACCGGCTGCGCGGCATTACCCACCGCCACCCCCACACCGGCCATCTGTATCATTTCGAGGTCGTTTTCCGCATCGCCGATGGCTAACACTTCTTCCGGCAGCACTTGCAGCTCTTTTAACACCTGCTTCAGCAGCGCGCCCTTGCCTGCGCCGGGCGGCAGAATTTCAATCATCCGGCTGACGCCGGCCTGCATTAACCGCACCGAACCGTTGACCTGCATACTCAACTGCCAGCGCAGCGCCTTGATCGCGCGCGGCGCATCGTCCGCAAACGAGAAGACCACCAGTTTATTGATCGGCAGCCTGTCCATGAGGTTTTGCAGTGGGCCGACAACCTCCGGCGCGGGTTCATGATACCGCGCCATCATGGCTTCAAATTCCGGGTGCGACCGGCGCAGCAGCAGGCGGTCACCGCTGTAGGCCACCACCGAAAAACCCCGGTCTTCGGCAAAGGTAATAATCTGCCGGGTAATGACCGGATCAAGCGTCTGCTGGTAGCGCACCGTGCCATCAGGGTTAAAAACCACTGTGCCCTGGGCGCAGATGGTCGGCGTGGATAAACCTAACTGGCGGACAATATTGGAGGCCGACGTGAAGGTTTTGCCGGTCGCCAGCATCATCTGCACGCCCTTGTCCAGCGCCGCGCGCAGGGTCTTCTCGGTGCGTTCGGTGATCCGGTGCTCACTGTTGAGCAGGGTGTGGTCTACGTCGCTCACGATGAGCCGGATGGTAGGAGTTGAATTCAGTTCGTGCGTCGTCATGGTATCCTTGTTTTACATCGCAGGGACACGGCTTACCGTGTCCCTACGCCCTTTCATATAACAACTTTAGCCTTACAAACGGCTTACACTGTCCACAGGGTGCTGTGGTCGCCCAGGTTCATTTTCATTGCTTTGGGGCGTTCGTCGTTGCGGCACACCGTCGCATAGCGGCCAATCAGGCTGTCCTGCAAGCGCACATCCAGATCGCGCACGGCGCTGTGTTCCAGCACAATGCTGCGCTCGATTTCGCAGTTCTGGATGGTCACATGATGATAGATGCTGGTGAATGGCCCCACGTAGCTGTTTTCGATCACCGTGTTTTCGCCGATGATTGCCGGGCCGCGCACCGTGCTGTTGATAATCCGCGCGCCCTTCTCGACCGTTACACGCCGGTCAACCTGCGAATTCTCGATGACGGCATCAGCGGCGATTGTGGGGGTGAGTTCTTCCAGCACCAGCCCGTTGGCTTCCAGCATATCCATCGGCTTGCCGGTATCAATCCACCAGCCCTGATGGACATGGGGGTACACGGTGCGTCCCGCGTCAATCAGCCATTGAATCGCATCGGTGATTTCCAGTTCACCACGCCGCGACGGCTGGATCGTATTCACCGCTTCCCAGATGGTCGCGTCAAACATATAGATGCCCACCAGCGCCAGATTGCTTGGCGGGTCGGCAGGTTTTTCGATCAGGCACTCAATCGTGCCGTCGGCGCGCAGTTTGGCGACACCATACTGCCGGGGGTTTTCAACCTCTTTCAACACAATCTGGCTGTTCCAACCGCTGCCGGCAAAATCGCTGATCAGGCGGTTGATGCCGCCCTGAATCACATTATCGCCCAGAAACATGACGAAGCGGTCATCACCGAGGAAATCACGGGAAATCTTGACCGCGTGCGCCAGCCCATCGGGACTCGGCTGCATGATGTACGTCAGGTTCACACCCCACCGGCTGCCATCACCCAGCGCGGTTTTGATGTCCTGCCCGGTGGTCGGGGCGATCACCACGCCAATGTCATGCACGCCCGCATCACGGATGGACTCAATGACACGAACGAGCACGGGCTTGTTCGCGACCGGAATTAGCTGCTTGGCAAGCGTATAGGTCAGCGGGTAGAGGCGTGTGCCTTTGCCGCCGCTTAGAATCAGCCCTTTCATATTCCGTTATTTCCCCTTTTTTCATCCCAGTCGGACACATTGCAGGGGCGGGTATCTACCCGCCCCTAGCCAATACGACTTTGAAACACCAGTGCCAGCACCACCAGCGCGGCGAGCAGCGCCAGCAGCCACCACGTCCAGCGCAGCCCGCCGGCAGCCGGCGGCAGCGCCTGTTTGGACGGTTTATGCTGCGGCAGTTGTCGCCAGCGTTCCAGCGCGTCAGGATCAGGTGGCAGTTCCTCGCGCGGCATGGCAGTCATCCTTTATTGTACGGTGAAACACCTATCGCACACTTAACATTCATCGCGCCGGAAACCGACCGGCGCTACCGGTGGCGCGGGCTGTAGTACCGCTTCAGCCAACTGCTGAGGCCGTCCAACCCCGGAAACAACACACGCTCCGTGATGTTCAGATCATCCAGCCGGTCGCGCACCGTCCACTTCATTTCCGCCGGGATGATGATACGGCGGTAAAGGTCGGGTTTATCCGCCAGCCATTCATCCAGCGCCGCCGTTGGCGTGGACATCATCGAGAACACCGCCAGTTGATTCACCAACCGCTGGTCAAGTGACGGCGGATCGAGGAAGATGACAAACGGCTCGTCAGCCAGCCGGTCGAATTCCTGGAGCGTTGGCGCGGCGCGGTCGAGCATATCCACACTGAAGCCGGTAGCATATTCTTCAACCAGTATTTTCTTGAGTGTCTCCGGCAAACGATGCCGCAGCAGCCGGATATTGATACACCAGAGCGCGCCATCCTCGTGATAGGCATCCAGGTTCGCCGTCAAAAAATGCAGCGCCACATATGGCGAAAATGTCCAGTCCAGCAGGCGTGTGGGCAGGCCGTGATGCTGTGCCAGTGCCATCCAGTTCCAGACCGAGTCGCCCGGGCTGGCATCCCGGTGCGCGTACTTACGGAAATTTCGCAGAATCACCTGTTCCAGAATGGCGTAGTCACCGCCCAACCGCATCAGGCTGGTTTTCAGATCATGATTGACGCTCGATACGCCGCGAAACGCAAATGGAGTGCGGTGGCGCTGTAACGTTTCACTCCATGCCCCCTCGAAAATCCGGTCGTTCAGTTCGTTCCAGTCGTTTACGCGAATATCGTTCGGCGTTGTCAGCATCCGGGCCTACCCGTAATAACCACCGCCGCTTTCTTTGGGCGCGTTGCTGAGGACCGCCCCCACCAGCCGCACATGAACCCGTTCGAGTGTCTGCCGCGCCCGCGCCGCATGATCACGCCGGGTATGCCCGGCGCGCACCACCAGCAGCACGCCATCCAGCTTCGATCCCAGCAGGGCCGCGTCGGTCGCGGCCAGCACCGGCGGGCCATCAAACAGAACATAATTCGCCCGCGCTTTCAGCAGGCCGATGATCTCGGTCATGCGCTGGCTGCTCAACACATCGGCGGCGTTGGGCGGCAGCGGGCCGGCCGTCAGCACTTGCAGATTGGGCACATCGGTCGCGTTCAGCGGCGGCGACGCCAGCGCGCCATCTTCCAGCACCATCGTCGTCAGACCGCGCTCGTTCGACAGCCCCCACAATTCATGCTGCGCCGGCTTCCGCAGGTCGGCATCCACCAGAATCGTTTTGTTACCCCCCTGCGCGAAGGCCACCGCCAGATTTGCCAGCAGCGCGCTTTTACCCTCGCCGTCCGCCGGCGAGGTAACCAGCAGGGTGTGAAGCGGTTTTTCCACACTGCTGAACATCAGGTTCGTGCGGAGCGTGCGGTAGGCTTCTGCTGCTGCCGAACGCGGATCATTCAGGGTTGTGAGTTTCGTTTTCGCCATCACTATCTATCCTTCGGTATCGGGGATGGTCGCCAGCACCGGTAAGTCCAGACCACGTTCCAGATCATCGCGGCGGCGGATAATGCTGCTCTCCAGATATTCCAGCACGAATACAATGACACCGCCCAGCAGCAGCCCCAGCACCGCGCCAACCGCCGCATTCACAAATGGGCGCGGCGCGTACAGCTCGCACTGGGGGGCATCCGGCAGCAGCGCGTCCACGCGGTCTTCGCGGCGCTGCTGCTGATTCTGTTCATTACGCCACTGTACCAACTGTTCGCCCCACACCCGCGCCACATCGTTAGACAGGTCGCAGTCCGGCAGGCGCGCGTCAATCTGCACGGTCATCCGCAGCTGGTCAGCCGCGATAAATACATTACTTTTCAGGTAGTCGGGGGTCATGTCCAACTGAAGCTGGTCAATCACCTGCCGCGCGATCACCCGGCTGTCCAGAAAAACAACATAGGGATTGAGAACGCGCAGCGTCGCTTCGGCCAGACCCAGATCATTACGCGCCGGTTGAATCAGCACGCGCTGGGTAGACTGGTAGATTTTGGTCTGCTGCGTACTGAGGAAGTATGCCGCGCCGGCGGCAATCACGGCCAGCAGCAGCATGATCCAGCCCCGCCGCAGCAGGATACGCCCATAATCAATCAAATTCATGCACACGAACTCCTGTTAGAGCTTTCAGCGCCCTGAATTGCCAGACACTAAAAGCTAACAATCCGGCGCTATTGTACCATCCCCCGGCTATTCCCACAGGGCGCATAACCGGCGTTTTCTGTATGCCGATCTATCAGGCTTCTAATCGCACTTTTTCGAATGGCACATCACCGAACCGCGCCGCAATCGCTGCCAGCGTAACCCCTTCGGTCGGATGCATAAAATCCGGCGCGAGTTCGGCCAGCGGCACCGCGACATGCGCAAACCGCAGAATATCCGGGTCAGGCACACGCCAGGGCTTGACCCCGTATTCCAGCACCGCATCCCCCCACAGCGAAATGTCGAGGTCAATCGTCCGAGGCGCATTTTTGTTGTTTGGATCGCGCACGCGGCCCAGTTCCCGCTCGATCACATCCAGCACCTGAGTTTTTAACGTATCAGGCTGTAACAAAGTATGCAGTTGGACAGACAAATTGAGGAAATCGGGCTGATCAGCAAAACCCTGCGGCGCGGTGCGGTAAGCCGACGACACCGCCAGCACATCACACTGCTGGCGCAGCCGTCGAACAGCGTGGCTGAGATTCGTTTGTGGAGCGATGTTGGAGCCGAGTGATACAAACACATCAGGCGAAGTCATCCGGTGTCCTTTCAATCACCACGCCCACGCTGTCAGCAAACCGTAAAGCGCCCGGTTTATGGACGCGCACCTGTACCCACTCGGCACCGTGATCCATCACACAGATGCGGGCAATCGCCGTCGCTAACGCTTCGACGAGGTAATAAGTGGAGGCCTCAACATGTCCAATAATTGCTTTTGTCACGGTGCGATAGTTGAAAGCGTCATCGGGATTATCGCTTCGCCCGGCCTGACGCATGTCAGCCCGCAGGCGAAGGCTGATCACCACATCCTGTTTGTCTTTACGCTCATGCGGGCTGAAACCAATCATGCACCGCAGCCGCAAATTGTCAATTTCTATCACGTCCATTGCTGTCCTCATACCTGAATACTACACATCGTGCTGCATTATAGCAGCAGGCTCAGCCGAAAATTAAAGAAAGGATAACCATCCGTTTAAAGTTGCATAAATTTAACGTCCATTGTAATGAAATGTCCAGTATAATGCGGTTCGTGCTTAAACGTAACAATAGGTAAACAGAAGGTAGACAAATATGTATACTAACGGCACTCAGCACAACATCTATACGATTGAAGATATGGATACGAAACTACAGTCGGAGGATTTTCTCCGTATCTTCGAACTCGGTCTGCCGCCTGTTGACCACGACCGGATTGCAGCCGCCACGACCGAAATCCTGACCGCCGTTGGCGAAGACCCGAACCGCGAAGGTTTGCTGAACACACCCAAGCGGGTTGCAAAAATGTATGATGAACTGCTCAGCGGCTACCGCACCGATCCCGCCAAACTCATCAACAACGCCATCTTTGACGTGGATTATGACGACATGGTGATCGTGCGGGACATCGAATTTTCATCGTTGTGCGAACATCATATGCTGCCGTTCCTGGGGCACGCGCATGTAGCCTATATTCCGCGCGGGAAGGTCATCGGCCTGTCGAAAATCCCGCGCATCGTGGATATGTTTTCGCGCCGCCTGCAGGTGCAGGAACGTATGACGCGGCAGATCGCCAATTTCATCAATGAAGTACTCGACCCGCGCGGCGTGGCCGTTGTGGTTGAAGGCAAACATATGTGCTCGATGATGCGCGGCGTTCACAAGTGTGACTCCAACATGACCACCAGCGCCATGCTCGGCGCATTCCGGGATAACCAGGCCGTCCGCACCGAATTTATGGGACATCTGGCTCGCGCTCGCAATAATTCGGGCATCTAGCTTCCGGTAAGAATCATAAGGGCGGGTCTGCGACCCGCCCCTGCTGGAGCGGCCAGGTAAGCTGGCCGCCGTTGTGTTCTCCGGCTGATCAGGCAGCCGGCGTTGCTTCCGGCACGGCGTCGCTACTGGCGACGGGCAGCAGGTCGCACGCGCCGCTGGTCGTCACAACATCGGCGCGCACCCACGTATCGTCCGACAGCCGGAACCACCGGAAACCAGTTGCATCCGCCAGCGTCAGACCCACCGGCGACCGGCTGGTGCTGCCGAACAGCGTGCTGACCACCGCGCTGTCCATACTCGGCGCGCTGCGAATGTTCGCCCCCTGCTCTGCCGCCGCCACGATGGTACAGACACCGCTGGTCGAGCCGGTATCTGCCGGTTCGGTCTCTTCAGCAGCGGTGTTCACGGCATACATGGCGATGTTGCCCGCCGCATCTCTGACCGGCACATCAGCGCCCTCAACTGTGCCAAACTCGTATTCACCGACCGTGCCGGTATCCACATGCAGCATCGGCCACACCACATCCGTGCGGCCCTCGGCAGCCAGTTCCACCACGACGTTGGCATTTCGCCCGGCCCGCACCGGCGCATAACCCAGTACCGGCCCCGGCGCGCCGTTGTTGTCCGCGTGGATCACCAGCCAACCGGGCGCGTTCATCACGACTGTATCCGCCACCACCGTGTTATCCTCGGCCACCGGCTGACTGCTCATTTCGATGACATAAGCCGTAAACAACTGGTGTACAAACTGGTCGTCTACTTTCACCGGCGCGTCTGCTCCGGCAACAAGGCCAAAATCCCAGTCACCCTCGTTGGTATCGTCGGTATGCAGCGCGGCAAAAAGCTGGCCGGTCGCCAGATCAAGATTCAGCTCAACCACCACATCTTCCGTCAAACCAGAAGCAACAGCC